>NZ_JBMKHN010000003.1:0-271181 GCF_049238425.1 Enterobacter cloacae complex sp. IR5401
TGATGATCTGTTCGTCGGAAAAACGCTTCTTCATGGGGATGTCCTCATGTGGCTTATGAAGACATTACTAACATCGGGGTGTACTAATCAACGGGGAGCAGGTCAACCGCACGCAGGAGGAGTTAAGCCGGATAAAAACCGTTGCGGAAGTCATGGCGAAGCGAAAATCCGGCAAGCCGGACGTTGCCTGATCCGCTCGCGCCACGCAATACGCTTACCCGACACGGGAACGGCGCATAACGGCATCTGCCATTATGCGCATCCGGTTACAGGGAAATTCTCAGGCGTCGAACCGCTTCTTTAAGCTGCTCATCCGTTGGGGTAACGAAAGACATGCGCAGCGTGGTGTGGTCCGGCTCGTTGCAGTAGAAGAACTCACCCGGCACAAACACGACGCCGTTGCTCAACGTTTTTTCCAGCCATTTCGTCGTATTGATGCCGTTATTCATTTTCGCCCACAGGAACATGCCGCCCTTTGGCTTGTGGAACGACATCACATCGCCCAGCTCCGCTTCCAGTTCACTGGCAAAGGTCTGGTATTTCTGGCGATAGGCTTCGCGGATCATTTTAATCTGATTCGCCAGACGACCGGTTTTCAGATATTCGTACGTCATCAGCTGCGACAGCGTGCTGGTGTGCAGATCGGTGGTTTGCTTGAGGTTCACTACCGCGCGCTTTAGCCACTCCGGCACCAGCACCCAGCCCACGCGGGTGCCCGGCGCGAGGATTTTAGAGAAGGTGGAGGTGTACACCACGTTATCCTCATTGCCGATATCTTTGGCATGAGCAATCAGCGGGCGGAACGCTTCGTCGGTGTAGTTGATCTCGCTGTACGGGTCGTCTTCGATAATCACGAAGTCATAGCGCTTCGATAATTCCACCAGCTGTTTACGACGCGCTTCGGAGAGCGTCACGCCGCCCGGGTTACCAAAGGTTGGCACGATATAAACCGCTTTGATGGTTTTAGTTGCCACCAGCGCTTCAAGTTCATCCACTTTCATGCCGTCGCCGTCGGTACCGACGGATTCAAATTTCGCCTGCGCCAGGCCAAAGACCTGCAACGCGGCGAGGTAGGTAGGCCGCTCCACGACGACCGTATCGCCCGGGTTGATTAACGCCCGCGCCAGCACGTCAAGCGACTGTTGCGAGCCGGAAGTAATGACCACATCATCGGCTTTACAGGCGATGCCGCGACCTTCAGAGATGCGTTGGATCTCTTCGCGCAGCCCCGGGACGCCTTCCGTCAGACCGTACTGGAATGCTTCGCCAAAATGCTGAGACAGCACGGCATCAGCGGCGATTTTTAAACCTTCATGATCGAACAGGTCCGGATTTGGAATACCGCCACCCAGCGAAATCACGCCTGCCATTTTGCTATGTTTTAATAATTCACGGATGGCAGAGGATTGCAGGCCCTGCGCGCTGCTGGCGAGTTTGTTTGCAGACATTCTTTACTTACCTTCTTTTTTTATATTGTGCCCAATCTTAGCAGAATATGGGCAATAAATTCCGTTAGCTTAGGCAGCGGCCGCAAATCCTGGCGCCACAGTAAATGCACCGGCCTCGGCGCGGGCGTAAACGCTTCCAGAACCCGAACCAGCCTGCCGCTCGCCAGCTCTTCCGCCACCAGCACTTCCGGTTGCAGCAGGAGTCCCGCCCCGGCTCGCGCCGCCATGCGTAAGCCGTAGCCGTCATTGCATCGTAAGACGGCATCACGCTTCCAGCGCACTTCGCCTTCCACACCCGGCAGCCGCCACTCGTTACGCGCCGTCCATACCGTGTGCGACAGGCACAGGTGATCCACCAGATCGGCTGGCGTTTGCGGCGTACCGTGACGCGCCAGATAATCCGGCGCGGCGCAGATCACCATGTTGTAGGGACACAGATATTTCGCCACCAGGTCCTCATTACGGATCTCACCGATACGAATGGCCAGATCGACCCCTTCCTCGACCAGATCAACCATTCGGTTGGTGAGATCCAGTTCGATGCGCACTTCCGGGTAACGCTGCAAAAACGTGGCCGTCAGAGGCGCGATAACGCAGCCGCCAAACGAGGTGGGCGCTGTCACGCGCAGGGTGCCGGCGGGTGTGGCTCGCAGGCGCTCAACCGCGTTTTCAGCAATCGAGACCTGCTCCAGCACGCGCCTGGCCTCTTCGAAATAAACGCGTCCGGCGTCGGTCAGGCTCTGGCGACGGGTGTTGCGCTCCAGCAGCCGCGTACCGAGCTGCGATTCCAGCTGCGTAATATACTTCCCGACCATCACCGCCGACATCTCCAGCCGGGCCGCCGCGCCGGTAAAGCTGCCGCTTTCCACCACCGTGATGAACGTCTCCATGCCGCGAAGCTTATCCATATTCCGAACCTCTGGTTAGCAATCTTCTAACATCAACCCAGTTTATCTGAATTTTTATTTATTAAAGAATGAAGGCTCACAACATAAGGAGTCTGCTATGAAAATCGTCATTATTGGTGCCAGCGGTACGGTCGGTCGTGCTGTGACAGATGAGCTAAGCCGTCGTCACGAGGTGATCAGCGTGGGTCGCACGCAGGGCGACCATCAGGTGGATATCACCTCGCAGGCGAGCGTACAGGCGCTGTTCGAAAAGATCGGCCCGGTGGATGCGATTGTCTCCGCCAGCGGTGGGGTACACTTCGGCCCGCTCGCAACCATGACCGACGGCGAGTTCAACCGGGGCTTACAGGATAAGCTGCTGGGGCAGATTCGTCTGGCGCTGACCGGCCAGCACTACCTGAACGAAGGTGGTTCGATTACGCTGATAAGCGGCATTGTGGCTCACGAGCCGATTGCTCAGGGCGTCAATGCCACCACGGTGAATGCGGCGCTGGAAGGGTTTGTGCGCGCCGCGGCCTGTGAACTGCCGCGCGGGATCCGCATTAACCTGATCAGCCCGACGGTGCTGACGGAATCCGTCGAAGCATATGATGGCTTCTTCCCGGGCTTTGAAAGCGTTCCCGCTGCGACCGTTGCGCAGGCCTACCGCCGCAGCGTGGAAGGGGTACAGAGCGGGCGGGTATATAAAGTCGGCTATTAAGCCTTACGGGCGGCGATCAGCACCAGCATCGGGCGTTCCGCCTCTTCGGCCAGCGCGGGCCAGGCGTCAACCTGCGTCTGCGTTGGTCCCCACTCATTGACTTCGCTTATCGTTAACCCCGCTTTGATCAGTGCGTTAAGCGTGGTGCCCAGCGTGCGGTGGTATTTAATCACCCCGTCCGCCAGCCAGTTGCTGACGCGCTGGCTTTCGTCCTGATAATGGTTCACGCCCCAGAACCGCTCACCGTTGTCGTCGGTGAGCCAGCCCTGACGGGTGGCGCAGGTATAAATCGGGTGCTCCATCGAGAAGACCAGGCTGCCACCGGGTTTTAGCGCGCGCTGAACCCTGGCGAATAGCGTGTCCAGCTCCGGCAGGTAGTGTAGCGCCAGCGAGCTGTAGACCAGATCGAGGCTATTCGCTTTCAGCGCCAGAGATTCCAGATCGCTACGCTGATAGTGAATCCGATTGTCATCAGTCAGTTCAGCCGCGCGGGCGAGCATTTTTTCTGAAATATCAACACCCGTGACGTCAGACGCGCCCAGCTCGCGCGCTGCGCGACAGAACCATCCGTAGCCGCAGCCGAGATCGACAACCGCTTTACCGGTTAAATCTGGCAGCATTGCCTTGAGCGCGGGCCACTCCGGCGCGCCGTTCAGGCCCTGAACCGAGCGCGGAAGCTGGGCATAGCCTTCAAAAAATGCCGGGTTGTCGTAGATGTTTTGCGCCATAACGGACTCCTTTATCGCAACAGTGGCGAGGGTAAAGCACCCCTCGCCCGTTGACAACGTATCCGTCTTATAAATCACAGCCTGCGCCGGATTTTCTCCACCATGGCTGTGGTTGAGATCCCGTAGCGGTCATGGAGGGTGGGCAACGCGCCCGCATCAAGGAACGCGTCCGGCAGCGCGACGGTATCGAAATCCACGTTCACGCGGTTGCGCATCAACAGCGACGCGACGGCTTCGCACAACCCGCCTACGCTGCTGTGGTTTTCCGCCACGATGACCAGCCGTCCCGGCTTCGCAGCCTGCGCCAGGATCGTCTCTTCGTCCAGCGGCTTAATGGTGGGCGAGTGCAGCACCGCCACGCTGACGTTATCCTTACGCAGCTGCTTCGCCGCCTCCAGCGCACGCATGGTCATCAGGCCTGAGGCGACGATCAGGACATCGTTCCCCTCTTCCAGCAGCGCAGCTTTGCCAATCTTAAACTGGTAGTTGTACTGGTCCAGCACCACCGGCACCTTGCCGCGCAGCAGGCGCATATAGACAGGGCCATCGTGCGCTGCCATCGCCGGCACCGCCTGTTCGGTGTCGATTGCGTCACAGGGATCGATAATCGTCATGCCCGGAATACCGCGCATAATCGCAATATCTTCCGTCGCCTGGTGGCTCGGCCCGTAACCGGTGGTTAGCCCCGGCAGCGCCGCGCAGATCTTCACGTTCAGGTGCTCTTCAGCAATCACCTGATGGATAAAATCGTAGGCGCGGCGGGTGGCGAAGACGGCATAGGTGGTGGCGAAAGGAATAAAACCCTCTTTCGCCATGCCGCCCGCGGCCCCCATTAACAACTGCTCGGCCATGCCCATCTGAAAGAAGCGTTCCGGGTAGGCCTGAGCGAAAATATGCAGATCGGTGTACTTCGACAGATCCGCAGTCATGCCTACGACCTCCGGTCGCTGTTCCGCCAGCTTCACCAGCGCGTGGCCGAACGGTGCGGCTCGCGTCTCCTGGCCCTCTTCCGCGATAGAGGCAATCATCGCCGACGTGGTTAAACGCGGTTTTTTCTCCGTGGTCTGGCTCATTACAGCACTCCTTCAGGTTTGTTGGCATCCAGCACAGCGAGTGCCTTTTGCCACTCGTCAGCATCCACGCGAATAAAATGGTTCTTGTCACGCTTTTCGAGGAACGGCACGCCCTTGCCCATCAGCGTGTCGCACAAAATGACGCGCGGCTGGTTTTCCGGGTAGCGTTTGGCGTTATCAAACGCCGTTACCAGTGAAGGGACATCGTTGCCGTTGACGCGCTGCACGTACCAGCCGAAGGAGGTCCATTTATCTTCCAGCGGCTCAAAGCCGAGGATCGCGTGCGAGTTGCCATCCGCCTGCTGGCGGTTAATGTCCACCAGCACGATCAGGTTCGACAGGCCGTGATGTGCCGCCGACATCGCAGCTTCCCAGGTTGACCCTTCGTCCAGCTCGCCGTCCGACATGGAGTTAACGACCCATGCCGCGCTCTGCTTGCGCTTCAGCCCCAGCGCCATGCCAACGCCAATGCTTAAGCCCTGCCCCAGCGAACCGCCGGAGATCTCCATGCCCGGCGTGTAGGTTGCCATGCCGGACATCGGCAGGCGGCTGTCGTCCGCGCCGTAGGTCTCCAGCTCCTCTTCAGGAACGATCCCCGCTTCAATCAGGGCGGCGTAACAGGCAATGGCGTAGTGGCCGTGAGAGAGCAAAAAACGGTCACGCCCCTCCCACTCCGGCTCGCCCGGCTTAAGGTTCATCCCGTGGGCAAACGCGGTGGCCAGCACATCGGCATAGCCCAGCGCCTGCCCGATGTAGCCCTGCCCCTGCACTTCGCCCATGCGCAGCGCGTAGCGGCGAATGCGCCAAGCCGCGGCGGCAACCTGTTGAACTGTGGTATCCGTCATCGTCGTATCTCCTTAATGGATCAGCATCCCGCCGTTCACGTCGAGCGTGATACCGGTGGAGTAAGAAGAGAGGTCGCTGCCGAGGAACAGCGCGGCGCGGGCAATATCCTGCGCGTCTCCGAGGCGGTTAAGCGGAATGCCCGCCAGAATGGACGTTTTCATCTCATCGCTCAGCTTGCCTGCGGTAATGTCCGTCTGGATAAGACCCGGCGTGATGCAGTTTACGCGCACATTGTCGGGCCCCAGCTCACGCGCCATGGCTTTTGCCAGCCCCAGCACACCCGCTTTTGCAGCGCTGTAGTGTGGGCCGCCAAAGATGCCGCCGCCGCGCTGGGCCGATACCGATGAAATGCAGACGATGCTGCCCGACTTTTGCGCGCGCATAGTGGGAATAACCGCCTGGGACATTAGCAGCGTGCCGCGCAGGCTGACGTCAAGCACCGCATCGTAATTTTCGCGTTTGATATCCATCAGCTTGATCGGCTGAGTTATGCCGGCGTTATTCACCAGAATATCGATGCGCCCGTATTTCCCCAGCACCTGCTCAATGGCGGCATTAACCTGTAATTCATTGCTGACGTTCGCCGCAAGGCCCAGATGTTCGTCGCCAAGGCTCGCGGCGGCAGCCCGGCTGGCTTCAGCGTTTAAATCGATAATCACCACTTTCGCACCCTGTTCAGCATATAATTTCGCCGTAGCGAAACCCAAACCGCGTACGGAAGCCGCGCCGGTAATAACGGCGACTTTATTTTTCAGTAGCATACATTTACTCCATTAGGACAAGAGAGATTTAATGTTTTATTTCGGCTCTTCCAGCAGCATAATCATTATTAAGCCAATGGCTGCGCAAATACCGAAATAAATAAACACGGAATTAAAACTACCTGTTTTATCCAGCAGATAACCTGCCAGCATCGGGGAAACAAATCCGCCGAGATTACCGCCGCTATTGATAATGGACGCGGCAATCGGATAGGTTTTACTGTCCGCAACAGCCATTCCATAAGCCGTAAAAGCGGGCCAGCCGATATTCAGACAGAGGCCGACAAAAAATAACCCGACGCAAACCGCGACGGTGCTTTGCGGAATATTCAGCATAATAACCATCATTAAAACGGTGCTGATGGCGGTAAACATCATGGTCGGTTTACGTCGGCGGCCGAGCAGTTTGTCGGAGACGTAGCCGCCAAAAATCGCACCGATAAATCCACCGATGCACGGCATGCTGGCGACCAGCCCCATGCTCATAAACGTAAAGCCTTTCTCTTTCACCAGATAGAGCGGGATCCACGTCAACAGTCCGTACAGCACGCTGACCATCATAAAATAGGCCAGGCAGTCGCCGAGAATATTCTTCGAGGTAAACAGCCCTTTCACCGTGCTTACCGGGGCTAATTCCCGCACGCGGATCAGCCGATCGAGGCGTGCAAAGCCTGGTGAAATCACGATATTTTCCCGTCTGGCGTCCGGGGTCTCCTGACCGGCGGTAATGGTCTCCAGCTCCGCTTTCGAGACGAATGCGCTCTCGGACGGCCTGGTGCGTACCAGCAGATACCACAGGACGGCAATGACCAATCCTGGGATCGCAAAGGAGAAGAAGACCCAGCGCCAGCCCCAGGTCATGGCGATCCACACTGCCAGCGGCGGCACGAGGATGGGCGCGAACATGGTGGCGGCGATGTAGACGCCCGTGGCCGTGGCCTTCTCCTTTGGCGGAAACCAGTTATTGATGGTGGAGGCCAGCCCGACCGGGCACGGCCCCTCTGTTAACCCCAGCCCCAGGCGGATACACTTCAGGCCCAGAACCGAGGTTGCGGTGCCCATCAGCCAGGTAAAGGCAGAGAAGCCGAATATCGACAGTGCCAACATGCTGCGAATTCCCTTTTTGGCAATAAAAAAGCCCGCAGGAATTTGGCTCAGGGCGTATCCCAAAAAAAACATGCTGGCGATGGCACCGGCTTCGAAATTATTGATATGAAATTCGTCAATGATAAACGGCAGTACTGCACCAATATTTGTTCGGTCAGCATAGTTAATGGCATAAAAAATAAAAATTAATGCCAGCACAACGAAACGGTAATTGGTTTTTTTAGTCTTTATGTAGGGGACAGCTTGTTCTATACGAGACATAACTTACCTCATTATTCGAACACCGTGAGTCGTTTTATTATTGCGTTCAACGTCAATATATCGGCTCACCCATGAAACGCCATTCAATAAAGCTCATTTATTGCTGAGATAAATTTGATTCGCGATACAGCTCAAAAAAATAACATCGGGATAAAATTGCCCGCTCGCAGTCTCAATGTTATGTTTTTTATCAATTATCGTGTAAGGAGTAGGCCATGTCCGCGCAGGATCGCCAGACGTTATCGCTGCCCTCGCTCAGAAATTTGCAGGCGTTTATCGCCGTTGCTAACGCCCTGAGCATCCATCAGGCGGCGGAACAGCTCAACGTCACGCCTTCGGCGGTAAGCCACCAGATCGCGTCGCTGGAATCGTGGCTGGGCAAGAAATTATTTATCCGCAGCGGCAAAGGGGTTCAACTCACCCCGACGGGAGAACAATATCTGCGGGAGGTCTCGGCGGCGATGAGCGCCATCGGGCGCGCCACCGATCAAATCGTGAAAGAAAAAGACAATGCTGTGCTTCGCGTGCACTCTTCCCCCACCTTCGGGCTGTCCTGGCTGTTGCGCCGTCTGGGCAGATTCCGCGCCGAATATCCTGATATCACCATCAATCTCACCTGCTCCTATGAGAACCTACAGTTCGCCAGAGATAATATCGACATTGATATCCGTCACGGTATTCCGGACTGGGACGCCTACCGGGTGATGACCATTAAAAACGACACGCTGGTGGTATTGGCCTCGCCGGACTATGCAGAAGAGCATCCCATCAGCACGCCCGCCGATCTGCTGCAACAGTCGCTTATCTCGTCCACCAGCACTCTGGTGAACTGGGAGAAATGGTTCGCCTGGCACAATATCGACAGGCCCTGGCTTAATTTCAGCCTCAGCTTCGACCGCTCCTACATGAGCTTTGAAGCGGCGCGCATGGGGCTTGGGTTTATTCTGGAGAGCAAAATGATGGCTACCGATCACCTGAAGGATGGCTCGCTGGTGCAGGTGCTGCCTGATGAAATGGGTATCGCCATCAACGCGCACCATCTGGTGATGCCGCACATGAACGAACGCGCGTGGAAGATCCAGCAGTTCGTCGAGTGGATTGACCGTGAGTTGCGATTGTCGGGGTATCACCTGTAGCGATACCCCAACGTGGCGTCAGGCGACCGTGCCCCAGACCAGATTCCCCTTGTGGAACGTCGCGGTGCGCGGAGAAATGCGCGCCACCGCCTCGGCGGAACAGGAGGCGTCAACCAGCACAAAGCTGGCGTCGTCCTGCGCTTTAGGCCACACGCGCTCACCTTTGTCGTTCAGCGGCAGCACGTCGCCGGTGGCGATGCCCAGCGCCCGCGAAAGCGTCTGCTCGTTCGGGCGAATATAGAGCTGGGCGTAGAGGTTGGCTTTCTCCAGCATGTCCCCCAGACCGTACGGCGACCAGTGGTCGATCACGCTGTCGGTACCGGTCATGACAAACACGCCTTTATCACGTAACTGCTTCAGCGGCATGTGCAGGGTGCCAATCGGCACGGTCGAGGCGATGGTTACCTGCTGTGCCGCCATGCGGGTGGCGATCTCATCCACCTGCTGTTCGTTAAGCGTGGCCAGCGCGAAGGCGTGGCTGATGGTCAGCTTCCCCTTCAGCGCCGGCGTTTTCTCCACGGTTTCTACCATGTAGTTCACCGCCGCCACGCCCGCCGGGCTGGTTTCATGCAGGTGAATATCCACCCCTTTGTCGTAATCCAGCGCAATCTGGAACATGGTATCTAGCGATTTCTCCATCGCGCCGTCGACGCTGGTTGGGTCCAGCCCGCCCACATAATGCGCCCCCGCCTGCATCGCCTCGCGCATCAGCTTTTCAGAATTCGACAGCAGCAGGCCGTGCTGCGGGAAGGCAACGATTTCGCAGTCAAAGCCTGCGCCCCGGCGCGCCAGTACCGCCTGCAAATTTTCCAGGTTTTTCAGGCCGGAAACCGGCTCTATGTTGCAGTGGCTGCGGGCGATGGTGGACCCTTTGGACTGGATCAGGTCGATCAGCTTTTCGGCGCGTTCTTGCGTGTAGGGCTGTAACTCCGGCAGCAGCTTCTGCTCCAGGCGGATCATGTCCTGAATGGTGGTGCCCGCCGGACGGTTCAGGGAGCGCCACGGGCCGCCGTAGAAGGTTTTATCCAGGTGAATGTGCATGTCGCGCATCGCCGGAAGCATCAGCTTTTTACCCGCGTCGTAGTGCGGCAGGGTCGCGTCGGCGTGGCTGCCGTTATCGCGCAGGGCGACGATTTTCCCGTCTTTGATCTCCAGCGTTTTCAGCTCGGTGCGGGTGCTTGTCGCCACGCTGCCGTCGTAGTTAAACCCGGCTTCCAGCAGCACGTTGTCGAGATAGTAATGTTTTGCGGTGATGTTCATCGGTTTACCCGTCTCGCAGGTTGCCTTTACAGAATCGGCAGCATACGCGACGGAACCCGTGGCGCCAAACAGCGCGCAGGCAGTAACCATTTTGCCGCTCTGGCTGATAAACTCGCGGCGGCTTTTATTCTCACTCATCTTATCTTCCTTCATTAATAATATGGGTACCCGTTTCACCGCGCAGCGCTGCGGGCAGGCAGTCCGGCGAGGTGATGATTACGCGCCTGCCGCCATGGCGTAAAAATTCCAGCGAAGCGACGATTTTTGGCAACATGCTACCTGCCGGGAAGTGACCTTCATCCATGTAGCGCGTCATCTGCGCCACGTTGACGGTATCCAGCGCCTGCTGGTTCGGCTTGCCGAAGTTCACGCACACTTTCTCCACGCCGGTGGTGATCACCAGCACGTCGGCGCGGATCTCGCGCGCCAGCAGCGCGGTGGAGAGATCTTTATCGATAACCGCATCCACGCTCTGGTAATCGCCCTGTTCACTGCGCACCACGGGAATGCCTCCACCGCCCGCGCCGATGACCACAAAACCTTTCTGCGTTAGCGCCTTAATCGCATCCGCCTCGACGATGCGCCGCGGCTGGGGCGAGGCCACCACGCGGCGATAGCCCCGGCCTGAATCCTCGACAAAATGCCAGTCCGGGTGCGCGAGCTGTAGCTCGTCGCGCTGCGCCTCGCTGAAGAACGCGCCGATCGGTTTTGTCGGGTGCGTAAAGCCGGGATCGTTTTTATCCACCTCCACCTGGGTGACGACCGTGACCGCCTTTTGCTCGCCACGCGCCGCCAGGCGGTTGTTGAGCGCCTGCTGGATCAGGTAGCCGATGCCGCCCTGGGTATCCGCCACGCAGTTTGCCAGCGGGGTCAGCGGCAGCCCTTCCCGCTCGTGGGCGATTTCGGCGCGGCGCAGATCCAGCCCCACCTGCGGGCCATTGCCATGGGTGAGCACGATGTCATAGTCCGAGGCCAGCATTTCGAGCACCGACTCAGCCACCGCTTTGACCGCCTGCGCCTGATGCTCAATCGACTGGCTGGCGTTGTCTTTGATAATGCTGTTGCCGCCGATGGCGACGACCATAAGCTCTTTCATTTTGTTTCCTTTAGAAGGTGCGTTCTGGTGCCCTCACCCCGGCCCTCTCCCACAGGGAGAGGGGGATTAACAGAGGTATCCAGCACATGCTTCACCACAAACATCCCGCCCATCATCAGGTAGGCCGTGACAAACATCAGGGAACTGCCCTCGGCAAAGCCCACCACCGGGGCGTGGATCACGCCAAACAGCGCCAGCAGCGCGCCTCCTGCGGCGGCGACGGCCCCGCGCAGCGGTTTGTTGATAATGGCGAAGATGGCGATACAGCCCCAGAGCATGCTGGCGAGCGGCGCGCCGTTGCCGAGATGCATCAAGCCTTCGTAGTAGATCCCCTTGCTGTGCAGCACGTCGGTGCCAATTTTCGCCGCGCTGGTCCCCGCGGCGCTCATCACGCTGTTCATCATGGTCAGCGCCCAGTTGGCGATCCACGGGAACAGGCAGATGAAGATGACGGGCACCTCCACTTTCGGGGTTTCCCTCACCACCTGGTTGGCGGTGACGACGCCGATAAACACCAGAATCGGCACGATGGCGGTCATCGGTATGATGGCGAGCATAAAGGCCCCCAGCCCGAACAGCGGCACGATGAACATGGTCACGCCGGACGCCAGGGTGTAGCCGATGCTGGCGCCCATCGCTTTCCAGCCAGGATGGCCGACGTAGACCGTGACCGGGAACGGATTGCCCATCAGCCAGCCGAGCATCGAGGCCAGACCGTTCGCCAGCATTACCTTGCGGGTCGGGTATTCATCCCCCGCCGCGTGGGCGCTTTCGATGTTCTCCAGGTCAAAGATGTAGTTTGCCAGCCCCAGCGGTACGGCGGACGCCAGATAAGGCAGCGCGTGCGGCAGCCCCTGCATAAAGCTGTCCACGTGCACTTCCGGCGGGTTAAAGCCGAAGGATGACATGGACGCTTTAATGGCATCCGGGCTTTGCAGGCCAGAGATCCACGCAAGTAGAGTACCGGCAATTAACAGCAGCAGGCCGGTCGGGATACGGGCGAAAATCGGCTTTTTACCGAACCAGTTAATGAAGATCAGCAGCAGGACGATAAACGACACGGTCGGCGCTTCGAACGCCTGCAACATCGGGTTCATCGCCAGCAGCAGCAAGCCAAGACCGGACAGGCACGACAGCAGCACGGTGCGCGGGATCATCTTGCGGATGGTTTCCCCCAGGAAGGAACCGCCCGCGAGGATCATCGCTTCCACAAAGCACCACACCAGGCCAATCTGAATCGCGAAATCCGCATCGCCAGTTTGCTGGTAAACCGGCATTAAGACCAGGAAGGTCACGGTAAAAATCGACGGCGCGCTCGGGCCGGACGGCAACGCGGTGACGTCCGTTCGTCCGGTAGCGCGCGCCATTTGCAGGCCAAACCACGTATAGCAAAGACTCGCCTCCAGCACCGCCAGCCCGAAGGCTGGCGCGATGCGTCCATAAACAATCTCCTTCGGGATGCCGACGACAAAAATGAGCAGCCCCATCATGGTCAGCAAATTGGTCAGGTTGTTGGTCATCAACCCGAAATAAGCTGCCCAGTCACCTCTTTTCCACTCCAGTTTCATGTTTTTCATGGATGCATACCTTATAGAACGTAGCGATCGCGGAAGGTTAACAGCGCCTTTTCAAAACAGCTAAACGGCGGGTGAACGATGCCCGCCCCAATCATGCCGATCCCGGCGTCCTTGTGGGCAATGGCGGTATCAATGACCGGCAGAATGCCGCTGCCCGCGACCTTCATGATGTCGATGGCGGTCGGGATGCCCATAAACGACAGCAGCGGAATGGTGACGTTCGGGTTTTCGCCGAGGGTGATTTCGCGCATCTGGCGAGAAAAATCGATGGCTTCCTCCACCGTGCCGCCCACCAGCGCAACGATGGCCGGGGCCGTCGCCATCGCAAAGCCGCCGATGCCGTAGGTTTCGGTAATCGCGCTGTCGCCGATATCCAGCCCGGAGTCTTCCGGCTTATAGCCCGCGAACATCGGGCCGATCACCTGCTGCGCCGGGCCGGTAAACCACTGCCCCGGCAGGCCGGAAACGCGCAGGCCGAACTCGTAGCCGTTGCGCGCCATGGTGGTGACGACGGTGCTGTACTCAATGCCGTGGGCGGCATCCAGCGCGGCCTTACACATCGCCATCCACGTCGGACCGGAGAAGTAGTCGCTGCTGGCGACAAACTCGAACACTTCACGCTGCTGCGCCACCGGATAGCCCGCCTGGATCAGCCCCGGCGTCAGCGCCTGAATAAGCAGCGTGGTGCCCGCGTTGTTGCGGTTGTGGCACTCGTCGCCCATGTGCAGCGCCTGGGCCAGCATCAGGCGCAGGTCGATTTCGCCGATAATCTTCATCGCGTCGCGCAGCATCGGGCCGAGCACGTCGCGCATCCAGTTCAGGCGCTCGATCACGCTCTGGTCGTTAGCCCCCATGCGCAGGATCTTCGCCATCTGCTCGCTGAGGTTGGTGAAGGCGCGGTTGCCATAAGTTTTGTTCCCAACGATGTGCATAAACATCGACGCGGAGGTGACGCCCGCCATCGAGCCCACGCAGTCATGCTCGTGGCAAGGCGAGAACGTAATATCTCCGGAGGCGGCGATCCTTGCCGCATCGTCCAGATCCGTCGCCAGCCCTTCAAACACCAGCGCGCCGGTAACCGCGCCTTTCATCGCACCGCACATGTTTTCCCAGGTAACTGGCGGACCGGCGTGCAGAATGGTGGTGCGGGTCATGCCCGGCACTACGTTGATGGCCTGGTCATAGCCCACCAGCACCGGATGGGACTGAATAATCCGCTCCAAAGCAATTTTGTTCGCGGCGGCAATTTTCTCCGCCAGCGGTTTTTCCGCCAGCTGGTCGAGCGCTTTAACAACCTGCATATTGCCCTGCCCCGGCGGCGTCCAGTCGAGCTGGGTCACGGGAACGTGCTGCTTTTTGAGGTCGTCGCTGAACATCGCAATGCCGACGTTAATGACGTTTAGCGGCTGGTTGAATAAAGTGGTCATTATGCTTTCTCCCCTTTGCAGACAGATTCGCGTGCCAGTAATCCGGTGTTGGTGCTGCTGCTGGCCCAGATGACGCCTGCGTCGGTCAGCAGCTGGCACTGCTGCGCCAGCGACTGCGGATCCTGATCGGTGCCGAGCACGTAGCCGAGAATTTCCAGCGGACGGTTGTCGGCGTTCGCGATCGCCTGTGCCTCTTTGATCGCCTCGATCATCACCCCCACCGGATCGTCGTGCGCGCCAAAGCCCAGCACGAAGTCCATCACGATGACGCCCACCTGCGGATCGCGCGCCTCCTGTAGCAGGCGGCTGATGCGGTTGGTCGGGTCGATCATTGGGTGTGGCTTGCCGTTGGTGAAATCATCGTCACCGAAATCAAGGAAGGTGTGGGCCTGGCTAACGCTGATATCTTTCAGACGCCTGGCCGGGTCCGGCTGGATGTTGCTGTAAACATCGTCAAACTTCTCCAGCGCGGCAAACATCGCTTCGTCGCACAGGGTGCCGCCGCAGAACAGGCCGCGAATGTATTTCTGCTGCGACGTCAGGCGGGTGCGTACCTCTTCGATCAGCGGCCAGTTGAGCGGATGTAAATCCAGGTCGTCTTTTTTAATGCCGGTAAGCAGCACCGCTTTCAGGGCCGCCTCTTTGGTGCCACGAGCAAACTGCAAACCGTCTTCATCGGCAGGCGGTTCGTTGCGGCCCAGGAAGCACACAACTACAGGCTTGCGGCAGGCGCGTGCCCGGGCCAGCACCTTCTCAGCCACCGCGGGTGCCGGCGGTTTGGAGATGAGCGCTATCACCCGAGTCGCGTCGTCCGCCTCCAGCATGTCGATGGCGTCGAGCATCATCAGGCCGCCGATCTTCTCGCTAAGATCGCGTCCGCCGGTGCCGATCAGCTGCGACACGCCGCCGCCGAACTCATGAATGCGCACGCTCAGCTCCTGGCTGCCGGTACCGGAGGCGCCAACGATGCCAATCGGCCCGCGACGCACCGCGTTGGCGAAGCACAGCCCCGCGCCGTTGATAATGGCGGTGCCGCAGTCTGGCCCCATCATCAGCAGACCCTTTTCATGCGCCAGCTGCTTCAGCGCCAGCTCGTCGTCGAGCGATACGTTATCGGAGAACAGCATCACGTTAAGATCGTTTTCCAGCGCCTGACGCGCTTCCCGGGCGGCGAAGGTGCCGTTGACGGAAATCACCGCCAGGTTGCTGTCCGGACGATGGGTTTTGGCGCTGGCAATCGACGCGTAGCGTGCTTCATGGGAGCCCGTGCGCTCTTTACGCGTGAACAGCGCTTCAATGGCGGCCAGGGTTTCATCATTTGCCGCGTCGCCTTTAATCACGATCATCAGGTCGCCATTTTTCGCGTCCGCTAATTCCGGCGTTAATAGCCCGAGGTTTTTTAATACGCCTTTGTTCATTTCCGTCGCCATCGCCACAAACGCCTGCTCGACGCCCGGCAATTTATTGGCTTTGGTGGAAACCGACATTAAGGAAACCGAATCGAAATACGTATTCTTTTTTATGACGATTTTGGTTGGCATTATTTTCACCTGTTTAAGATAAAAGGGGGCCGCCGTCGTGCTAAATGCACGTCGGTAACAATGCGTTTTTTCAGTAACGGCCAGCCAGGTGAAGGCTGACCGAATGCGCTACGCGCCTGCCGCCAGCAGCAGGTCTGCGATCGCGTTGAAGCCTTTTTCCCGTGCCAGTTCGAGCGGGGTTTTGCCGTATTTATCGGTCATGTGCGGGTTCGCGCCGTGATCCAGCAGCAGCTTCACAATTTCCTGCTGCTTTGCGCCGCCGTCGTTTAATACGATGGCCTCCAGCAGCGGCGTCCAGCCGACAAAATTGGTGTGGTTGACATTGATGTCGGTTTTTTCCAGCAGCTCACGCACGATTTCAACGTGCCCTTTTTCACTGGCAGGGGTAATGCCCACGCCACCAAAGCGCGTCAGACGGTCGAGATCCGGATCCGCCGGAAGGAGAATGCGCAGCAGGGTTAAATCATTGGTCAGGCAGCTGATCAGGAAGGGGTTAAAACAGGTCTGGTCCTGTTTATCAATATCCGCCCCGGCGGCAATTAAAAATTGCACACAGGCGTAATGCTTTTTCAGGCTGGCAATAATAATGGCGGTTCTTTTCTGGCGGTTGGTTACGTTAATATCCACGCCTTTTTCCAGGCAGGCTTTTAGCGCGTCGATATTGCCCTCTTCTGCCGCCAGCAGAAATTCTGTAACCAGTGCAGTTGCAGACATATTCAGACTCCCTATGTTTCACTTCTGATGACCTGAGAATAGCAACAGCCTGGTCATAAAAGAATCCGCTTAAAAATGATTCATCGACACGCAATTCATTGTTGAGTTAAATTCAACGGTCCGGCAGAAACGTGCGTCTGTGCAACCTTTTTCTTATGTTTTACCGCTTTTACACGCTTCAGGCTGCATTATCCTTATGGCTGAAAAAGCCTTACACAGCGCGGCCCTACGTAAAAATACAGAACTGTGACCAACATCAACTATGATGTAACGCCAGTGTTAAAATATGTTCAAAACTGATGGTCACCAGGAGCCATAATATGAATTCCATCTTTACCGAAGAGAATTTGCTGGCCTTCACCACCGCGGCACGTTTTGGCAGTTTTAGCAAAGCGGCTGCCGAGCTGGGCGTAACCACCTCGGCAATCAGTTACACCATCAAACGCATGGAGACCGGCCTGGACGTGGTGCTGTTTGTACGCAACACGCGCAGCATTGAGCTGACCGAATCCGGTTTTTATTTTTATCGTAAAGCGACCGACCTGCTGAATGACTTTCATGCCATCAAGCGCGGGATTGATACCATTTCTCAGGGCATTGAGACGCGAGTGCGCATCTGCATAAATCAGCTTTTGTATACGCCACGCCATACCGCGCGTTTGCTCCAGGTGCTGAAAAAACAGTTTCCCACCTGCCAGATCACGGTGACGACCGAGGTGTATAACGGCGTCTGGGATTCCATCATTAATAATCAGGCCAATATCGCCATTGGCGCGCCGGATACGCTGCTGGACGGCGGCGGCATTGATTATACCGAGATAGGCGCGATCCGCTGGGTATTTGCCATCGCGCCCACGCATCCGCTGGCGTTCGCCCCGGAGCCCATCTCCGAAAGTCAGCTGCGTCTGTATCCCAATATCATGGTCGAGGATACCGCGCATACCATCAATAAGAAGGTGGGCTGGCTGCTTCACGGTCAGGAGGCGATTCTGGTGCCGGACTTCAACACGAAATGCCAGTGTCAGATCCTGGGGGAAGGTATTGGATTTTTACCGGAATACATGACGCGTGAGGCGGTGGAGGATGGGCTGCTGGTAACGCGGCGAATCAATAATCCGCGCCAGGATTCGCGCATGCTGCTCGCCACGCAGCATGCGGCGACCGGTCAGGTCACGCGCTGGATAAAACAGCAATTTGGCCCCGAAGGCGTGCTGACCCGGATCTACAGTGACTTACTGTGGCGTACCTAGCTCTTCGTCTGAACCCAAAATGCGTGGATAAGACCGGGGAAGTAGCCCAGGATGGTCAGAAGGATATTCAGAATAAACGCCCAGCCCAGCCCCTTGCCAAGCAGCACGCCCAGCGGCGGGAGAATAATCGTAAAAAGAACGCGCCAAAAACCCATAAATAACTCCGTGCAAGCTAACCAATTGAAAATTATAAAAGACACTTCTCTAAGCGTAGCCAGTTTACGGGTAACTGCCATTCGTCTCTCGCGCTTTTACCTGCCTTTACCCTCTTTACACTGGCTTAAACCCGGCCTTAAATGCTCTACTGTTCTGAAATTGACCGTAAGGAAACATAATGTCTCTTCCTCTTATTTCGCCGCAGCAGGCAAACGCGCTTATTGCTGAAGGCGCCAAACTTATCGATATTCGCGACCCCGACGAGTATGCCCGCGAGCATATTCCGGTGGCGCACTCCATTCCGCTGGATTCGTTACCCGGCGGGCTTAACGCGGCGCCGGGAGAAACGGTGATTTTCCACTGTCAGTCCGGCGCACGAACCTCAAACAATGCTGCTCGTCTGGCGCAGGCAGCATCCCCTGCGAACGCCTGTGTGGTTGAGGGAGGCATTCAGGGCTGGAAACAGGCCGGGCTGCTGACCGTTGAAGATCGATCGCAGCCGCTTCCGCTGATGCGTCAGGTGCAGATCGCTGCCGGGCTGCTGATCCTCTGCGGCGTGGTGTTGGGTTACAGCGTCTCCAGCGGTTTTTTCCTGCTGAGCGGTTTTGTGGGCGCCGGGCTGCTGTTCGCCGGAGTGACAGGTTTTTGCGGTATGGCGCGACTTCTGAAAGTGATGCCGTGGAACCGACGTACCTGATAAGGAGTATCTGAAAGATTAGGCTGTACCCCGCCCCGGACGTGGGCTATGGTGAAGATCATGACAATGATGAGGAGGTGCTATGTTTTCTGTCGGTGATTATGTCCAACCGCGTCAGGGCGGTCCGAAACTGAAAGTGCTCGAAGTGAATGGTGAAAACATTGTGGCCGTGCAGGCCAGCGATGAGCAGGGCGAGAAATATCACCTGAAAGCGGCGGACGTAGTTCTGTACTCCGAAGAAGGTGACTTTGGCGTCTGCTAAGTCAATAATCGGGCGGAATACACCGCCCGAATAATCATCAGATCAGGAAATCGTCCAGCGATTTACCGTTTGCCAGTGCGGTCGCAATTGGCTTTGGCGTACGTCCCTGACCGGTCCAGGTTTTTTCTTCACCGTTCGCGTCAATAAAACGATATTTCGCCGCACGCGCTTTACGTTTTTTCGTCGGCTGACCCGCCTGCGCCAGGTCACTGCCTAACAGATCGCTCGGAGAAATACCGTCAGCTTTCATCAGTTCCAGCAGAGCATTAATTTTATCCTGCTGTTCAGCGCGTTGACGCTCTAATTCAGCCTGCTCGCTGCGTTTTTCTTCAGTGACAATCCGGAATTTTTCCAGCACTTCTTCCAGAACATCCATGGATAATTCACGTGCCAGCGCCCGGAGGGTACGAATATTATTAAGATTCTGTAACGTTAAAGCCATAATAATGAAAAACCTTTCTTCTTGTGTATAACATAAATCAGGCAACAGAATAATTGATTTTGGTTCTGATATCTACCCACCGTGACGTTTTGACATTATTGTAAATGTTTTAGAATATCCCGTTAATATAACCCTGAAATATATGTCTGTTTTAAAGCGTAATATACCGCCCTTCCCCAGGCCAAAAAACCCTGTTTTAAACCGTTCAAAAAACCGCCTCCAAAATCCCACACAACAAAGGTTTCACACGCGCATAGATAATCTAATTCATTGATATATTTCACTAAAATAGGCGCGAGGAGAGAAAATAACGAAGCGCGCAAAAAACGCACAATTTTAGAGAATTTTATGGCTAAAGCGCCAGTAAATAAAAATTAATCACTACTTGTTAGTTAAAAGCCAGAGAGATACGCTATACACTCAAAACAAACCAACCTAAAGCACTAAAGGCCGCAGGTAAAACGCCACTTTTTTGTCCTGTTCGAGGAGTTCAGACATGTTCTCACCGCAGTCTCGCCTGCGCCATGCGGTAGCGGATACGTTCGCGATGGTCGTTTACTGTTCCGTCGTGAATATGCTGATTGAAATTTTCCTGTCGGGAATGTCCTTTGAGCAATCTCTCTCGTCGCGCCTGGTGGCCATTCCGGTGAATATCATGATCGCCTGGCCGTACGGCCTGTACCGCGATGCAGTGATGCGTTTAGCCCGGCGTATTAGCCCGGCGGGTTGGGTAAAAAACCTGGCGGACGTGCTGGCTTACGTGACGTTCCAGTCCCCGGTGTATGTGTTTATTTTGCTGACGGTGGGCGCAGACTGGCATCAAATCGCCGCTGCGGTAAGTTCAAATATCGTGGTATCCATGCTGATGGGTGCGGTGTACGGTTACTTTCTTGACTACTGCCGCCGCCTGTTCAAAGTCAGCCCTTATAGCCAGGCAAAAGCGTAAGGTAAGGCGACTGGCTCATGCCAGTCGCAGAGTTATTGTACGTCGCCAAACAGCCCTTTCAGGAATCGCTCCAGCGCCATACGCGAGCTGAAACCGTGCGGAATACCATAATGTTCATGCGTCTCGCCGCCTAAATAGAGCGGAAATTGCTGATAATGATCGCAGGTTTTAATATCCGAGGCGGGCTCAGCAAATGACAGGCTTCTGTCTTTGAGTGTCGGGTGAATAATGAGAGCAGTACGCCCCATTCTTGCTTCACGGTTGACGTAAACATAATTCTCACCACGGCGATATCCGTACGCTTTTGATGTTACCTCATCCATGGTGAACCCTTCTTTTTCAAGAACGCGCGCCACCTCATCGGGTCGTAAATACATATCTTTTCCTCATTATCATTCCTGCCCGGCAACCTTACAGTATTCAGCATTAGCAGGGCTTTCAGAATATTCCATAAACTGCCCGATAAGCCGTGACTCGCTTCAGATATTACATTTCTGGACTAAACTAAACGGGAACACAAATTATGGAGGATCGTATGTTTAACAGACCGAACCGAAACGATATTAATGACGACACACAGGATATTCGTAACGATGTCAGCCAATTAGCGGACACGCTGGAAGCCGTATTGAAATCCTGGGGCTCTGACGCGAAGGACGAAGCAGATGCCGCGAAACGTAAGGCTCAGTCTCTGCTGCGTGAAACGCGGGCAAGGATGAACGGCCGCTCACGTACCACTCAGGCGGCCTGCGACATGGCCAGCTGCGCCACCACCTTCGTACGTGAAAAACCGCTTTGTACGCTGGGAACGGTCGCGGCGGTCGGGATTTTTGTCGGCGCCCTGCTTAGTCTGCGTAAGTAAGCGCGCGTTCTTAGCCCCGGTAGCCTCAGGCGCCGGGGCTTTTCTTTGCCTGACAACCTGAAAAAACCGTACAGCCCGCCCTGCCCCGCCAGGCTCATCATCGGGGCCTTATTAATCTGAATTTCCCATATCTTGTGTGGTTGAAACTTATATAAACTACATCTAGTATTCCCTTTAGTAAGACACACACAATATGACGCGTTTACTCGCGCCGTCCTCTCATTCTAAATGGAAATGCGAATCATGAGCATTATTATTTACACTCGTAACGATTGTGTTCAGTGCCACGCCACGAAACGGGCGATGGAGAGCCGCGGCGTGGCATTTGAGATGGTCAATATTGATCAGGTGCCCGACGCGGCAGACACCCTGCGGGCGCAGGGTTTCCGTCAGCTTCCGGTTGTGGTTGCCGGCGACACCAGCTGGTCTGGCTTCCGTCCGGACATGATCAACCGCCTTGCCGCTCAGGGCGTCAGTGCATGAGCACGCTGGTCTACTTTTCCAGCAGCTCGGAAAACACGCTTCGGTTTATGGAGCGTCTCGGGCTGCCCGCGATACGCATTCCGCTGAACGAGCGGGAGCGTATTCAGGTAGACGAACCCTACATTCTGGTGGTGCCCAGCTATGGCGGTGGCGGCACCGCAGGGGCTGTGCCTCGTCAGGTGATCCGCTTTCTGAACGATCCCCATAACCGGCAGCTTATTCGCGGCGTGATCGCCGCAGGCAATCGCAACTTCGGCGAGGCCTTTGCCCGCGCCGGGGATGTCATCTCTCAAAAATGCGGCGTGCCGTATCTCTATCGTTTTGAACTGATGGGGACACAGCAGGACGTAGAGAACGTGCGTAAAGGAGTGAACGAATTTTGGCAACGACAACCGCAGAGCGCGTGATTCAGGCAACGCCGGATTACCACGCATTAAACGCCATGCTAAACCTCTATGACCGGGAGGGGCGCATTCAGTTTGATAAAGATCGTGAGGCGGTGGACGCCTTTTTTGCTGCTCATGTGCGCCCGAACAGCATCGTTTTTGGCAGCCAGCAGGAACGTCTCGACTGGCTGGTAAAAGAGGGTTATTACGAAGAGCGTGTCCTGACCCGCTACGACCGCGCCTTCGTGGTGGCATTGTTTGAACGGGCGCACGCCTGCGGTTTTCGCTTCCAGACGTTTCTCGGCGCGTGGAAGTATTACACCAGCTACACCCTGAAAACCTTTGACGGCAAACGCTATTTAGAAAGCTTTGAAGATCGGGTGGTGATGGTGGCGCTGACGCTGGCGCAGGGCGATGAAGTGCTGGCCGAAAGTCTCACGGAGGAGATCCTCTCCGGCCGCTTCCAGCCCGCCACGCCAACGTTCCTTAACTGCGGGAAAGCCCAGCGCGGCGAGCTGGTCTCCTGCTTCCTGCTGCGTATTGAAGACAATATGGAGTCGATTGGCCGTGCGGTAAATTCGGCGCTACAGCTTTCGAAACGCGGCGGCGGTGTGGCATTTCTGCTTTCGAACCTGCGGGAAGCGGGCGCGCCGATTAAGCGCATCGAAAATCAGTCCTCCGGCGTCATCCCGGTGATGAAGATGCTGGAAGATGCCTTTTCGTACGCCAACCAGCTTGGCGCGCGTCAGGGCGCGGGTGCGGTTTATCTGCACGCGCACCACCCGGACATTCTGCGTTTTCTGGATACCAAACGTGAAAACGCCGATGAAAAGATCCGCATTAAAACCCTGTCGCTCGGCGTGGTGATCCCGGATATCACGTTTAAGCTGGCTAAAGAGAATGCCGACATGGCGCTCTTCTCACCGTATGATGTTGAGCGGATTTACGGCAAAGCCTTTGGCGACGTGGCGATAAGCGAGCTGTACGACGAGCTGGTGGCCGACGATCGCATTCGTAAAAAAACCATCAACGCCCGGGATTTCTTCCAGACGCTGGCTGAAATTCAGTTTGAATCCGGTTATCCGTACATCATGTACGAGGATACGGTGAACCGCGCCAACCCGATTGGCGGGCGCATCAACATGAGCAATCTGTGCTCGGAGATTTTGCAGGTCAACAGCGCGTCCAGCTACGACGAGAACCTCGACTACGCGGACGTGGGCAAGGATATCTCCTGTAACCTCGGGTCGCTGAATATTGCCCACACCATGGACTCTCCCGATTTTGGCCGCACGGTAGAGACCGCCATTCGCGGACTGACGGCGGTATCAGACATGAGCCACATCCGCAGCGTACCGTCTATTGAAGCGGGCAACGCCGCGTCGCATGCCATCGGCCTTGGGCAGATGAACCTGCACGGCTATCTGGCGCGGGAGGGCATCGCCTACGGCAGCCCCGAAGGGCTGGATTTCACCAACCTTTATTTCTACACCGTCACCTGGCATGCGGTGCATACCTCGATGATGCTGGCGCGCGAACGCCACCAGCGGTTCGCAGGCTTTGAGCAGTCCCGCTACGCCAGCGGAGAGTATTTCAGCCAGTATCTGGAAGGCGACTGGCAGCCGAAAACCGAAAAAGTACGCGCGCTGTTTGCCCGCGCTGGCATCACCCTGCCGACGCGTGAGATGTGGCAACAGCTGCGTGAAGAGGTGATGCGCTACGGCATTTATAACCAGAACCTTCAGGCGGTGCCGCCAACCGGCTCCATTTCCTATATCAATCACGCCACGTCGAGCATCCACCCCATCGTGTCGAAGATTGAAATCCGTAAGGAAGGCAAAACCGGGCGCGTCTACTACCCTGCCCCGTTTATGACCAATGAGAATCTGGCTCTGTACCAGGACGCCTATGAAATTGGCCCGGAAAAGATCATTGATACCTACGCCGAGGCGACTAAACATGTGGATCAGGGGCTGTCGCTGACGCTCTTCTTCCCGGACACCGCCACCACGCGGGATATCAACAAAGCGCAGATCTACGCCTGGAAGAAAGGCATCAAAACGCTGTACTACATTCGCCTGCGCCAGCTCGCGCTGGAAGGCACCGAAATTGAAGGCTGCGTATCCTGCGCGCTGTAAGGAGAAAGGATGAAACTGTCACGCGTAAGCGCCGTTAACTGGAACAAAATTCAGGATGATAAAGACCTGGAGGTATGGAACCGCCTGACCAGCAACTTCTGGCTGCCGGAAAAGGTGCCGCTCTCCAACGATATTCCGGCCTGGCAAACTCTGAGCCATGCCGAGCAGCAGCTGACAATCCGCGTCTTCACCGGCCTGACGCTGCTGGACACCATTCAGAATACCGTGGGTGCGCCCGCGCTGATGAGTGATGCGCTGACCCCGCACGAGGAGGCGGTAATGTCGAATATCAGCTTTATGGAGGCGGTGCATGCCCGCTCTTACAGCTCGATTTTCTCCACTCTGTGCCAGACCAGGGACGTGGACGCCGCCTACGCCTGGAGTGAAGAGAGCGCGTCATTGCAGCGCAAGGCAGATCTGGTGCTGGAATATTACCGGGCCGACGAGCCGCTGAAGAAGAAGATCGCCAGCGTATTCCTGGAATCTTTCCTCTTCTATTCCGGCTTCTGGCTGCCTATGTACTGGTCGAGCCGGGGCAAGCTCACCAACACCGCCGATTTGATTCGCCTCATCATCCGCGATGAAGCGGTACACGGGTATTACATCGGCTATAAGTACCAGAAAGAACTGGAGAAAGTCATCCCGGAAAAACGCGAGGAACTCAAAGGTTTTGCCCTCGATTTACTGATGGATCTGTATGACAACGAGCTGAGTTATACCGAGGAGCTGTACGCCGGAACGGGCTGGGAAGAGGACGTAAAAGCCTTCCTCTGCTACAACGCCAACAAGGCGCTGATGAACCTGGGCTACGAAGCGTTATTCCCACCGGAAATGGCGGAAGTGAACCCGGCGATCCTCGCGGCGCTGTCGCCCAACGCCGATGAAAACCACGACTTCTTTTCCGGGTCCGGCTCGTCGTACGTGATGGGTAAAGCGGTGGAGACGCAAGACGAGGACTGGGATTTTTAATGAATGAATTAACGTTCATTAATTAACTCTGCATTTCATTATTTCCAGCCAAATATTCCACCAGGTACTACACTGTAATTTCCCCGTCATATTCGCCTGAAACACACCGATTCAGGCGAAATTTCCCCATGCAGCAGCAAAAAATTGAGAAAAATTCAAACCGCCCTCAGCCCTTTATTCATGGGAAATTCAGCCGTTTCGCTTGCGGCAAAATTCTGGCCTTCGGCTGGCCCAGGGTTGTCTCAGATTCTGAGTATGTTAGGGTAATGCCAGTTAACTATTTACCATGGTAATCATATCGACATAAACAAATAACAGGACACTCTCTATTGCATGGCAATTAAATTAGAAGTGAAAAATCTTTATAAAGTATTTGGCGAGCACCCGCAGCGTGCTTTCAAATATATTGAGAAAGGCCTTTCGAAAGAGCAAATTCTGGAAAAAACCGGGCTATCGCTTGGCGTTAAAGACGCCAGTCTGGCCATTGAAGAAGGCGAGATTTTTGTCATCATGGGATTATCCGGTTCGGGTAAATCCACTATGGTTCGCCTTCTCAATCGCCTGATTGAACCCACCCGCGGACAGGTGCTGATTGACGGCGTTGATATCGCCAGAATATCAGACGCGGAACTCCGCGAGGTGCGCAGAAAGAAAATTGCGATGGTGTTTCAGTCATTTGCACTGATGCCGCACATGACGGTACTCGATAATACCGCCTTTGGCATGGAGTTAGCCGGTATCCCCGCTCAGGAACGTCAGGAAAAAGCCCTTGATGCACTGCGTCAGGTCGGGCTGGAAAATTATGCTCATGCGTATCCGGATGAACTCTCCGGCGGTATGCGTCAGCGTGTGGGATTAGCGCGCGCATTAGCGATTAATCCGGATATTTTATTAATGGACGAAGCCTTCTCGGCGCTCGATCCCTTAATTCGCACCGAGATGCAGGATGAGCTGGTAAAATTACAGGCCAAACATCAGCGCACTATTGTTTTTATTTCTCACGATTTGGATGAAGCCATGCGTATTGGTGACCGTATCGCCATTATGCAAAATGGTGAAGTGGTGCAGGTCGGCACACCGGATGAAATTCTCAATAATCCGGCGAATGATTATGTGCGCACCTTCTTCCGCGGCGTGGATATTAGCCACGTATTCAGTGCGAAAGATATTGCCCGTCGAACACCAAACGGCATTATTCGAAAAACGCCAGGTTTTGGTCCGCGCTCCGCGCTGAAGCTGTTGCAGGACGAAGACCGTGAATACGGTTATCTGGTTGAACGCGGCAATAAATTTGTCGGCGTTGTCTCCATCGACTCCCTGAAAACCGCCCTGAGCGAAAACCAGGGAATCGATGCAGCGTTGATTGACGCTCCGCTTGCCGTGGACGCCGAAACGCCGCTCAGCGAGTTGCTCTCTCACGTGGGTCAAGCGCCGTGCGCCGTGCCGGTCGTCGGTGAAGAACAACAGTACGTTGGCATCATCTCAAAACGGATGCTGCTACAGGCTTTAGATCGCGAGGGGACAAACAATGGCTGATCAATCAAACCCATGGGGCACCACTGAAGCAGCGGACAGCGCGGCGCAATCTGCCGATGCGTGGGGTTCGACGCCTGCGCCTGCCGATGGCGGCGGCGCGGCAGACTGGCTCAACAGCGCACCAGCGCCTGCCCCAGAGCATTTCAATATTATGGATCCGTTCCACAAGACGCTGATCCCGCTGGATAGCTGGGTAACGGAGGGGATCGACTGGGTCGTTACCCACTTCCGTCCGGTGTTCCAGGGGATCCGCATCCCGGTGGATTACATCCTGAACGGCTTCCAGCAGCTGATGCTGGGCATGCCCGCGCCGGTGGCGATTATCCTGTTCTCGCTGATCGCATGGCAGTTCGGCAGCGCGGGTATGGGGATCGCCACGCTGATCTCCCTGATTGCCATCGGCGCGATTGGCGCGTGGTCTCAGGCGATGATCACCCTGGCGCTGGTGCTGACCGCCCTGCTGTTCTGCGTGGTGATCGGCCTGCCGATGGGGATCTGGCTGGCGCGCAGCCCCCGGGCCGCGAAAATTATCCGCCCGCTGCTGGATGCGATGCAGACCACGCCAGCGTTCGTTTACCTGGTGCCTATCGTGATGCTGTTCGGCATCGGTAACGTACCGGGGGTGGTCGTGACCATTATCTTCGCCCTTCCGCCAATTATTCGTCTGACCATTCTGGGCATTAACCAGGTGCCTGCGGATCTGATAGAGGCATCGCGCTCGTTCGGCGCCAGCCCGCGTCAGATGCTGTTTAAGGTTCAGCTTCCGCTGGCGATGCCGACCATTATGGCAGGTGTTAACCAGACGCTGATGCTGGCGCTGTCGATGGTGGTGATCGCCTCAATGATTGCCGTTGGCGGGTTAGGTCAGATGGTACTGCGCGGCATTGGCCGTCTCGATATGGGGCTGGCGACCGTCGGCGGCGTCGGGATTGTGATCCTCGCCATCATTCTTGACCGCCTGACCCAGGCTGTCGGTCGTGATTCACGCAGTCGCGGCAACCGTCGCTGGTACACCACCGGCCCTGTCGGGTTACTCACCCGCCCATTCACAAAATAAGGAACAACGATGCGACATAACGTACTTTTTGCCACAGCGTTTGCGACCCTTGTCTCCACCAGCGCAGTTGCCGCTGACCTGCCGGGCAAAGGCATTACCGTGCAGCCGGTGCAGAGCACCATTTCGGAAGAGTCCTTCCAGACCCAGATTGTCAGCCGTGCGCTGGAGAAACTGGGCTATACGGTGAATACCGCCAGCGAAGTGGATTACAACGTGGGCTATACCTCCATTGCCTCCGGCGATGCCACCTTTACCGCCGTGAACTGGCAGCCGCTGCACGACGATATGTATGCCGCCGCAGGCGGTGACAAGAAATTCTACCGTGAAGGCACCTTTGTGACCGGCGCTGCGCAGGGATATTTGATCGACAAGAAAACCGCCGATAAGTATCACATCACCAATATTGAACAGCTGAAAGATCCGAAGATCGCCAAACTCTTTGATACCAACGGTGACGGTAAAGCCGACATGATGGGCTGCTCGCCGGGCTGGGGCTGTGAAGCGGTGATTAACCACCAGAACAAAGCCTTCGATCTGGCTAAGACCGTCGACGTGAGCCACGGCAATTACTCTGCGATGATGGCCGACACCATCGCCCGCTTTAAAGAAGGCAAGCCAGTGATCTACTACACCTGGACGCCGTACTGGGTGAGCGACGTGCTGAAGCCGGGCAAAGACGTGGTGTGGTTGCAGGTGCCCTTCTCTTCCCTGCCGGGCGAGCAGAAAGATATCGACACCAAACTGCCAAATGGCATGAACTATGGCTTCCCGGTGAATACCATGCATATCGTGGCGAACAAAGCCTGGGCCGAGAAAAACCCTGCGGCGGCGAAGCTGTTCTCGGTGATGAAACTGCCGCTGGCTGACATTAACGCCCAGAACGCGATGATGCACGCGGGTAAATCATCCGAAGCAGATATCAAAGGCCACGTGGATGGCTGGATCAAAGCCCACCAGCAGCAGTTCGATGGCTGGGTGAAAGAGGCGCTTGAGGCGCAGAAGTAAAGTACTTTCCCCTCACCCCAGCCCTCTCCCGAAGGGAGAGGGTGTTAGCGTTCCCTCTCCCTTCTGGGGAGAGGGTTAGGGTGAGGGGCTTAACCGCACAAACACACACATAACAATTCCCCAACATTCACCATCATTGGTTATTATGTTTCCGGAAAAATAATCACTTAACTCACGATTCCTGAAACTAATGACAAAAACAACTCAAGGGCTTAGCCCCGCACTCATCCTTTTAATGTCCGTGGCAACGGGTCTGGCCGTCGCCAGCAACTATTACGCACAACCACTGCTCGACACCATCGCACGCGCCTTCGATCTTTCAGCCAGCTCCGCCGGCTTTATTGTCACCGCAGCACAGCTCGGCTATGCAGCCGGGCTGCTGTTCCTGGTGCCATTAGGCGATATGTTTGAGCGCCGGATGCTTATCGTCTCCATGACGCTGCTGGCGGCGGGCGGAATGTTGATCACCGCCAGCAGCCAGTCGTTAACGATGATGATTATCGGCACCGCGCTGACGGGGCTGTTCTCGGTGGTGGCGCAAATTCTGGTTCCCCTCGCCGCGACGCTGGCTTCCCCGGAAAAACGCGGCAAAGTGGTCGGTACTATCATGAGCGGCCTGCTGCTGGGCATCCTGCTGGCGCGAACCGTTGCCGGGCTGCTGGCGAGCCTCGGCGGCTGGCGCACCGTTTACTGGGTGGCGAGCGTGCTGATGCTTATCATGGCGCTGGCCCTGTGGCGCGGCCTGCCAAAGGTGAAGCAGGAAAATCACCTGAACTATCCGCAGCTCCTCGCCTCCGTTTTCAGCCTCTTCACCCGGGATAAACTCCTGCGCACGCGCGCCATTCTGGGGTGTCTCACCTTCGCCAACTTCAGCATCTTATGGACGTCGATGGCGTTTCTGCTCGCCGCGCCACCGTTTAACTACTCAGAAGGCGTGATTGGCCTGTTCGGGCTGGCAGGCGCGGCTGGCGCACTGGGCGCGCGCCCGGCGGGTGGGCTGGCCGATAAAGGTAAATCTCATATGACCACCTCCGCAGGGCTGGTTTTACTCCTGCTCTCCTGGGCGGCCATCTGGTACGGACACGTCTCCGTGCTGGCGCTGATTGTCGGTATTCTGGTGCTAGACCTCACCGTGCAGGGCGTACACATCACCAACCAGACCGTGATTTACCGCGTGAAGCCGGACGCCCGTAACCGTCTGACGGCCGGGTACATGACCAGCTACTTTATCGGCGGCGCGGCGGGCTCGCTCATCTCAGCCTCCGCCTGGCAGCATGCGGGCTGGACGGGTGTGTGCGCCATCGGCGCCATCGTCGCGGCGATAAATCTGCTGGTATGGTGGCGCGGCTATCACCGTCAGGAAGCAATTCACTAAGTTTTACATTGCTTTGGGCCCCCCGGGGTGTAAAGGGGGCCTGCATCTGTTAAGGTAACAGCAATCATTTATCCCAGAAATTTTACTGTGGGTGACATATTTACTACCGGCATGAATAGTTCAGACCCCTGTCCTCACATCCCCTCTTTCGCGGGTACACACCCCACGCTCTCTGTGCTCACCGGGTCACGGATTTACCCGGCGCTTTCTGATGGTGACATACGTTTGGCGGATATAACCGCACAAATAATTCATTTACATTATTTGTCACTGTCGTTACTATATCGGCTGTAATTAATGAGGTTATGCCCAAAATGGATAGTTCGTTTACGCCCATTGAACAAATGCTTAAGTTCCGCGCCAGTCGTCATGAGGACTTCCCGTATCAGGAAATTCTGCTGACCCGCCTGTGCATGCACATGCAGGGTAAGCTGCTGGAAAATCGTAACAAGATGCTGAAAGCGCAAGGGATTAACGAGACGTTGTTTATGGCGTTGATTACGCTGGAGTCTCAGGAAAATCACAGCATTCAGCCATCGGAACTGAGCTGTGCGCTGGGGTCATCCCGTACCAATGCAACCCGTATCGCGGATGAACTGGAAAAGCGCGGCTGGATTGAACGCCGTGAAAGCGATAACGATCGCCGCTGCCTGCATCTGCAACTGACCGAGAAAGGTCACGAATTCTTGCGCGAAGTGCTGCCACCGCAGCACAACTGCCTGCACCAGCTCTGGTCTGCCCTCAGCACCGCCGAGCGCGACCAGCTTGAGCATATTACTCGCAAGCTGCTCACCCGTCTGGATCAGATGGATGAAGATGGCGTCATCCTTGAGGCGCTGCGCTAACGCGACGATCCGCTCAACATTCCAGATTGCTAAAAAGAAAAACTGACAGGCCAGCACGTGAAACTGCTGGCCTTTCTGACAACAGGTCGGCTCAGCCGATGTGAAAATAAAAAGATCGTGGAGAACAACAATGAGCGCAAATGCGGAGAACACCCCCCCGCAGCAACCGGTCAACAAAAAGGGCAAACGTAAGAGCGCCCTTATTCTGCTGACCTTGCTCTTTATTATTATTGCCGTGGCATATGGGATCTATTGGTTTTTAGTCTTGCGTCATGTTGAAGAGACAGACGATGCATACGTGGCAGGGAATCAGGTTCAAATCATGGCCCAGGTGTCAGGCAGCGTGACGAAAGTCTGGGCTGATAACACCGACTTTGTGAAAAAAGGCGATGTGCTGGTCACGCTCGATCCAACCGACGCCCAACAGGCTTTTGAAAAAGCACAGACGGCTCTGGCCTCCAGCGTTCGCCAGACCCGCCAGCTGATGATCAACAGCAAGCAGCTTCAGGCCAATATCGACGTGCAGAAAACGGCGCTGGCTCAGGCGCAGAGCGACCTCAATCGTCGTGTTCCTCTCGGCACCGCCAACCTGATTGGCCGTGAAGAGTTGCAGCACGCCCGCGATGCGGTGGCCAGCGCACAGGCGCAGCTGGACGTGGCGATCCAACAGTACAACGCTAATCAGGCGATGGTGCTGGGTACTTCTCTGGAAAACCAGCCGGCGGTGAAACAGGCGGCGACCGAAGTGCGTAACGCATGGCTTGCCCTGCAACGTACCAAAATCGTCAGCCCGATGACCGGCTACGTTTCCCGTCGTTCCGTACAGCCAGGGGCGCAGATTAGCACCACCACGCCGCTGATGGCGGTCGTTCCGGCGAACAATCTGTGGGTCGATGCGAACTTCAAAGAGACCCAGCTGGCGCATATGCGTATCGGCCAAACCGCAACTGTGGTCAGCGATATTTACGGCGATGACATCAAGTACACCGGGAAAGTGGTCGGTCTGGACATGGGGACCGGCAGCGCGTTTAGCCTGCTGCCTGCACAGAACGCCACCGGCAACTGGATCAAAGTGGTACAGCGCTTGCCTGTGCGTATCGAACTGGATCCTAAGCAGCTGGCAGACCATCCGCTGCGAATTGGCCTTTCCACGCTGGTGACGGTCGATACCGCCAACCGAGACGGTCAGATCCTCGCAAGCCAGGTGCGCAGTACGCCAGCTTATGAAAGTAACGCCCGTGAAATTAGCCTCGATCCCGTCAATAAGCTGATCGATGACATCGTGAAGGCAAACGCCGGTTAAGCCGAAGGTGAGCGTTATGCAACAGCAAAAGCCGCAAAAACCGCTGGAGGGGGCGCAACTGGTCATTATGACCATTGCGCTGTCGCTGGCGACATTCATGCAGGTGCTGGACTCCACCATCGCAAACGTGGCGATCCCTACGATCGCCGGGAACCTTGGCTCATCGCTGAGCCAGGGGACCTGGGTCATTACCTCGTTCGGGGTGGCGAACGCCATCTCCATTCCCATCACCGGCTGGCTGGCGAAGCGCGTCGGTGAAGTGAAGCTGTTCCTTTGGTCGACGATCCTGTTCGTGCTGGCCTCCTGGGCCTGCGGCATGTCCAGTAGCCTGACGATGCTGATTTTCTTCCGCGTCATCCAGGGGATTGTCGCCGGGCCGTTGATTCCGCTGTCGCAGAGTTTGCTGCTGAACAACTATCCGCCCGCCAAACGCTCCATCGCGCTCGCGCTGTGGTCGATGACGGTGATTGTCGCCCCAATTTGCGGGCCAATCCTCGGCGGCTATATCAGCGATAACTATCACTGGGGCTGGATCTTCTTCATCAACGTACCCATCGGTGCGCTGGTGGTACTGATGACGCTACAGTCTTTGCGTGGTCGCGAAACGCGGACTGAACAGCGGCGGATCGACGGCATCGGGCTGGCACTGCTGGTTGTCGGCATCGGTAGCCTGCAAATCATGCTCGACCGCGGCAAAGAGCTGGACTGGTTCGCCTCTACGGAAATCATCGTGCTGACGGTGGTCGCTGTGGTGGCCATCAGCTTCCTGATTGTCTGGGAGCTGACGGACGATAACCCGATAGTCGACCTCTCGTTGTTTAAATCGCGAAACTTCACCATCGGCTGCCTGTGTATCAGCCTCGCCTATATGCTCTACTTCGGCGCGATTGTTCTGCTGCCGCAGCTGTTGCAGGAGGTGTACGGCTATACCGCAACCTGGGCGGGGCTGGCCTCCGCGCCGGTGGGGTTAATTCCGGTTCTGCTGTCGCCGATTATTGGCCGTTTCGCCCATAAGCTCGACATGCGCAGGCTGGTGACGTTCAGCTTCATCATGTACGCCGTGTGCTTCTACTGGCGCGCGTATACGTTTGAACCGGGAATGGACTTTGGCGCCTCCGCGTGGCCACAGTTTATTCAGGGCTTCGCCGTAGCGTGCTTCTTCATGCCGCTGACCACCATTACGCTTTCCGGCTTGCCGCCTGAGCGGATGGCGGCGGCATCGAGCCTGTCGAACTTCACCCGTACGCTGGCGGGCTCCATCGGGACATCGATCACCACCACGCTGTGGACCAACCGGGAATCGATGCACCATGCTCAACTCACCGAAGCGGTGAACCCGTTCAACCCTAACGCTCAGCAGATGTATAGCCAGCTTGAGGGGATGGGGATGACGGAGCAGCAGGCGTCCGGCTGGCTTGCCCAGCAGATCACCAACCAGGGGCTGATTATCTCGGCAAACGAGATTTTCTGGATATCGGCGGGGATCTTTATCGTCCTGCTGGGGCTGGTGTGGTTTGCCAAACCACCGTTTGGGGCCGGTAGCGGGGGCGGTGGGGCGCATTAGCCCTCATTACAGGACGCCTTACCCGGCCTACGATCGTAGGCCCGGTAAGCGCAGCGCCACCGGGCAACTTCTACGGTTGTCCAAAACGCGACAGCGATTGTCAGTTCCGATAAAGCAGCGCGCCTGAAATCGATTCACGATAGTGAAAAGACAACAGGAGCGCACCATGCTGAACACACCCGCCGACAAATACCAGCCTTACCCCACCCTTTCGTTGCCCGACCGCCGCTGGCCGGAGCAGATTATCACCTGCGCCCCGCGTTGGCTCTCGACCGACTTACGCGACGGTAACCAGGCGCTGGCCGAGCCGATGGACAGCGCGCGCAAGCTGCAATTCTGGGATCTGCTGCTGAGCTGCGGGTTTAAAGAAATCGAAGTCGCCTTCCCGTCCGCCTCGCAGACGGACTTCAATTTTGTGCGTCAGTTGATTGAGGAGAACCGCATCCCGGATGACGTCACCATTCAGGTGTTAACGCAGGCGCGGGACGATCTTATCCATCGCACTTTCGACTCCCTGCGCGGCGCGAAGCAGGCCACCGTTCACCTGTATAACGCTACCGCCCCGCTGTTCCGCCGTCTGGTATTCGGCATGGAGAAAGCGCAAATCGTCGAGCTGGCGACGCGCGCGACGCGCCTGATTCGTCAGCTGTGTGAAGAGAACCCTGACACCCGCTGGCAGTACGAATACTCCCCGGAAACCTTCTGCTTTACCGAACCGGAGTTTGCGCTGGAGATTTGTGAAGCCGTGGCGGAGATCTGGCAGCCGTGCGCGGCGCGTCCGATGATCGTCAACCTGCCCGCTACCGTCGAAGTGAGCACGCCGAACGTCTATGCTGACCAGATCGAGTATTTCTGCCGCCACTTCAGCCGCCGCAGTGACGTCTGTATCAGCGTACATCCGCATAACGATCGCGGAACGGGCGTCGCCAGCGCGGAGCTGGCCGTCATGGCCGGGGCTGACCGCGTGGAGGGCTGCCTGTTTGGCAACGGTGAGCGCACGGGCAACGTCTGCCTGGTGACGCTGGCGATGAACCTCTACAGCCAGGGCATTAGCCCGAATCTGGATTTCAGCGATATGAATCGGGTGGTTGAAACGGTAGAAACCTGCAACCAACTGCCCGTCCATCCGCGCCATCCGTGGGCGGGTCGTCTGGCTTACACCGCCTTCTCCGGCTCGCACCAGGATGCCATCAAGAAAGGTTTCGATGCCCGTAAGCCTGGCGAACGTTGGGAGATGCCCTATCTGCCCGTCGACCCGCAGGATATTGGCTGTACCTATGAAGCGGTGATCCGCGTGAACAGCCAGTCAGGAAAAAGCGGAAGCGCCTGGCTTATTGAGCAAAACCACGGCCTGAAATTGCCTCGCGCCCTGCAACAGGATTTTAGCCAGCACGTGCAGCAGGAAACGGATAACCATGGAAAAGAGATGACGCAGAATGCGCTCTGGCAGCTGTTCCGCGCCCGTTACGGCCTGGTGGCGAGCCCGCCATTAGCGCTGCAATCGTACCGCAGCGACAGCCAGCAGGACGGCCAGCTGCGGCTGACGGCAAGCGTCGCCACGCATGGGGGCACCCGCCAGCTGGAAGGCCAGGGAAACGGTTTGCTCTCCGCCGCCGCTCACGGCTTAAGCCGCTGGATCAACGCGTCGTTTGTGATCAAGGATTATCACGAACATACGTTAGGCGAACGCAGCGACAGCCGCTCGGTGGCCTATATCCGCTGCCTGTTCCAGGATGGGACCAGCCGCTGGGGCGTGGGCATCGACAGCGACATGGCACGCGCGTCGATTCAGGCGCTTTTTAACGCGGTCAGTCGTTCCTGAAGTAATCGCTGGGTGAGAGACCCATTACCCGGCGAAACATTGCCGTAAAGGCGCTGTGGCTGCCATACCCCAGATCCAGCGCCACGCGTAATACCGGCTGGCCCTGCGCCAGCCGCACTAAGGCTTCCAGCAGTCGCGCCCTTCTCACCCATTCGCCGTAGCTCAGGCCTGTCTGCTGCTGAAAATGACGGTTCAGCGTGCGTTCGCTCATCCCCACAATACCTGCGGCCTGGGCGCTGCTCCAGCTTTCTCCCGGGGCCATTCGAATCTGCTGGCAGAGATGGCGCAGCGCTTCGCTTTCCGGCTCGGGCAGGTGAAACGGCAGCACCGGCATGAGACGAATTTCATCGAGGATCAGCTCATAAACACGTTCATCGCGGCTTCCGGGTGCGTAAGATTCAGGAAGCGTAAGGGAGGTCAGGATCAGCTCGCGCAGCAGGGGCGAGATCTGCACGATCTGGCAGGTCGCCGGGAGATCGGCGCGCGCCAGCGGGTCGATAAACAGCGTGCGGGCGGCAACGTTGCCGGTGATGCGCAGGGCGTGCTGCGTACCCGCAGGTAGCCAGACGCCGCGACCGGGCGGCACCACCCAGCAGCCGGATGCGGTATCCACCCGCACGACGCCGGTGAGGCTGTGCAGGAGCTGCGCGCAGTCGTGCTGATGCCACGGCTCGCTGTCGCCATGAGCATAATCATGCGAAAACGGCACAAGCGGGCGATGGGTAAAGGAGAAGGTGGTGGTTGTCGTCATCAGGATTGTAGGCCCGGTCAGCGAAGCGCCACCGGGCATCCACAGGCACGATACTAAATGTGCAGTTCCTGAAGTTTTTCTTTTGGCAGGGCCAGCTCGTCGTTGCTGTTTACACGAACATCACGTTCGATGATATGACGGGCAATCTCCTGAGCTTCTTCCAGAGAGTGCATCTGGTAAGTGCCGCACTGGTAAACGTTCAGCTCAGGGATCTGGTTCTGCTCTTTCACCTTCAGCACGTCTTCCATCGCCGCTTTCCACGCATCCGCGACGCGTTTCTCTTCAGGCTGACCAATCAGGCTCATGTAGAAACCGGTGCGGCAGCCCATCGGAGAGATATCGATGATCTCCACGCCGTTGCCGTTCAGGTGGTCGCGCATGAATCCGGCGAACAGGTGTTCCAGCGTGTGAATGCCTTTCTCTGGCATCACTTCTTTATTCGGCACGCAGAAGCGCAGGTCGAAAACGGTGATCGTGTCGCCGTGCGGCGTGTTCATGGTCTTCGCCACGCGGACTGCTGGTGCTTCCATACGGGTATGGTCGACAGTAAAGCTATCTAATAACGGCATACGTCACCTCCGATAGTGATTTTTTTTAAAATAAACTGAACTCTTCTACAGAATGCGCGTCTGAGTATATGAAAGACGCGCATTTGTTATCATCATCCCTGAATTCAGAGATGTATATTTTGGCCACAGCGATGTGGCCTTTTTCTTTTGGTTCAGGCCTGCTTCGCCAGAAACGCCTCAAACGACTCCGTATCCGCCGCTTCGACCTCTTTCTGACGCACAACGGACGCATCGCGCTCTGCCACAAAATCGGCTTCGCTCAGGATCTCTAACGGCTCCTGCATCAGCATCTCACGGTACTCCGCTGAGAGTGAACGCCCTGTGCCACCAATTCCCTGCTCAATCATAGAACGCAGAATACGTGCTGAGAATGTCCGTTCCGGGTTATCAAAGCTTTCAACCAGTTCGTCGCAGACCTTCTGGTAAGCTTCGCCGCCGTACACGCTATCCAGCGTCTGGGCTACGCGCTTCAGGTCATGGAACAGATCCTTCCCTACCTTAGACAGTGGGAACTGAGCCGTTTCACAGCCAATACCTAACGTCAGGCCCGGCTTGCGTCCTTCCAGAATCACGCGATTCCAGTTGGCACGGGTACACAGCAGTTCGTCGGAACTCATTTCCGGCGCATCCGCCAGTACGCACCAGACCATAAACAGGTCAAGGAAACGAACCTGCTGCTCGTCAACGCCAATCGGTGAGAACGGGTTGATATCCAGCGAGCGCACTTCAATGTATTCGATCCCGCCGCGCTGTAGCGCATCCGACGGCGTTTCACCGCTGCGCGTCACGCGCTTCGGACGAATCGGCGCATACAGTTCATTTTCAATCTGCAACACGTTGGTGTTAATTTGCAGGCGTTTGCCGTCTTTTTCGAGGCCGATTTTTTCGTACTCTTCCGACGGGGTTTTTATCGCCCGCTTCAAGCCTGCCACATATTCGTGCAGATCGTTAAACGTAATTCCGAGATTGCTTTGCGATTTATTGGTATAGCCAAGGTCGCTCAGGCGCAGGGAGGTCGCGTATGGCAGGTAATACATGCCACATTCGGTCTTCTCGAACGGTAGCGTGGTCGGTTTCCCTTGCAGGAACGATGAACAGATAGCCGGGGACGCGCCGAACAGATACGGAATAACCCAGCCAAAACGGTAGTAGTTGCGGATCAGGCGGAAGTAGCCCGCGGAGATCGCTTCTTTATCCGTTTCACCGCACTTCGCCTGCCAGAACGCCATCGGCAGAGAAAAGTTGTAGTGCACGCCAGAGATCGTCTGCATCAATGCGCCGTAGCGGTTTTTCAGTCCTTCGCGATACAGCGTTTTCAGCCGACCAATATTCGAGGTGCCGTACTGCGCCAGCTCGATATCCTGCCCCTGCTCGATATAGCACGGCATGCTGAGCGGCCACATACGCTCGTCGCCGAGGTTGCGGGCGGTGAAGCGATGCACGTCGCGCATGATCGTCAGCATATGATCAATATCACCGTCTACTGGCGTGATGAACTCCAGCAGCGCTTCGGCGAAATCGGTTGTGATCCATTTATGTGTCAGCGCCGAGCCTAACGCCTTCGGGTGTCCCGTAGTCGCTAAGCTACCATCCGCATTTACGCGCAGCGTTTCGCGCTCAAGCCCACGCTGAATCCCCTTCAGTGCCTGAGGGTGATTTTCCAGCCAGGCCAGCGCCTGTGATACGTCCGGGATCAATTTGACCTCCCGCCTGTCAAAAAATTGTCACTCAGCATAATTGTAATGGTTGACGATTGAAGGTCGCGAATTCATTCCACCAATTAGTGCCACCACGTCATACCCTGTAGTGTTACCCATGCCAGTAAAACATAGCGTAACGCCTTGCCAAGGCACAAAAAAAAGAGCACCGGTCCCCAGGAGATGCGCATCCATCCCGCCAGCAGACACAGTAAATCGCCTATTACAGGCATCCAGCTTAATAACAGCGTGGCAGCGCCATAGCGTTTTAGCCAGCCCACTGCCTTTTCCTGCCAGCGAGATTTTTCGCGTAGCGGAAAGAAACGTCCAAGAATAACGTTAGTCAGCCCTCCAAGGCTATTACCCATTGTTGCTATTAAGACCAGCAACCAGGGCTGACTTACGCCGGACAACAGCATCGCCACCAGCACCACTTCCGAATTCCCCGGTAAGAGGGTGGAGCTTAAAAAACTGCTGGCGAATAATGAAGCGAGTGACAGCGCGTCACTCACAGTAAGCGAACGTCCACCGCCGCCATTCCGGCATCACGCGCGGCCTGAATACCAAAATCAGCATCTTCAAACACCACGCATTTTGCAGGTGGAACACCCATTAATTCTGCACAGAGCAGGAAGGTATCCGGTGCGGGTTTATGATGTTTAACATGATCGGCGGCAACGACGGCAGAAAAATAGTGGCGCAGGCCAAGGTGATTGAGTAGCGCTTCAGCAATCGCGCTCTCGCTGCCCGTACCGACAGACATAGGACGACGGCCGTGCCACTCCTTGACGACGTCAATGAGTGGTAAAGGCTGCAGGGTGTCTAACAGCATGGCTTTTACCGCGTCGGTTTTTTCACGCGCGAGCTGGTGAGGGTCGAGATCGGCCTGATTCAGCTCAATCACGGCCTGTGCGATACGCCAGGTGGGCGATCCGTTGAGGGCAATCATCGCCTGTAAATCGAAACGCATACCGTAACGGCCCAGGACTTCGGTCCAGGCCTGACGATGCGTGGGTTCGGTATCCAGGAGGGTGCCGTCCATGTCGAAGATCAAACCGTCATACTGTGCGTACATCGTGCTCTCGCTAAACGATTAACAAAGCATTACTTTATCGTAAAAGGGGATTTTTGTCGCTGACAGAGAGCGTGATTGCTGACGGAACGTCGAAGGAATAAACAAAGGGGGGAGAAGATGGTGCATCCGGGAGGATTACTCGGCTTACGCCTCGCCCTGCGGGCCGTTGCTAAAGCAACGTTATCCTCCCTGGTGCTTGCGATTAACTCGCAGACCTTAAAACAACAGCATCGCTGTTATCCAGGAGAATATGGTGCATCCGGGAGGATTCGAACCTCCGACCGCTCGGTTCGTAGCCGAGTACTCTATCCAGCTGAGCTACGGATGCATCGGGATTTACTACTGTTACTGCTGATACTCGGTATCGCTTCAAAAGCAACACAAAGTAAAATATGGTGCATCCGGGAGGATTCGAACCTCCGACCGCTCGGTTCGTAGCCGAGTACTCTATCCAGCTGAGCTACGGATGCATCGGGATTTACTGCTGTACTTCTCGATACTCATATCACTTCAAAAGCAATATGAAGTAAAAAATGGTGCATCCGGGAGGATTCGAACCTCCGACCGCTCGGTTCGTAGCCGAGTACTCTATCCAGCTGAGCTACGGATGCATCGGGATTTACTACTGTACTGCTCGATATTCATATCACTTCGAAAGCAATATGAAGTAATAGATGGTGCATCCGGGAGGATTCGAACCTCCGACCGCTCGGTTCGTAGCCGAGTACTCTATCCAGCTGAGCTACGGATGCAAAATGGCGGTGAGGCGGGGATTCGAACCCCGGATGCAGCTTTTGACCGCATACTCCCTTAGCAGGGGAGCGCCTTCAGCCTCTCGGCCACCTCACCACACAACGCCTCTTTCGAGTGCTTCGAGCAACTCGTTAAGAGCTTCTCGTCGCTGCGTGGCGCATATATTACTTTCTGGGACTTATAAGTCAAACAATTTTCCACATGCTTTTTTCGTTTGCACAATTCGCACGCAATTCGCATGTAAAAGCCGCAAAGAGAGTGTTTTATAAGCGGATTTTGCAGACATCTTCACAGAATTCTGTTGAGAGAAGCGCGTCATTTGGATGAGATAAGGTTATGAGAGTGGTCAAAAACGAAGCGTTTGAAATAGAACGGTAACTTTATGCAGGAAAAATAACAGGAGGGTTGCGTCTCGCCCGACAGCGAGACGCGACAATATCAGTAACTGGACTGCTGGGATTTTTCAGCCTGGATACGCTGGTAGATCTCTTCACGGTGGACAGATACTTCTTTAGGAGCGTTAACACCAATACGTACCTGGTTACCCTTTACCCCTAAAACTGTCACGGTGACCTCATCCCCAATCATGAGGGTCTCACCAACTCGACGAGTCAGAATCAGCATTCTTTGCTCCTTGAAAGATTAAAAGAGTCGGGTCTCTTGTATCCCGGCATTATCCATCATATAACGCCAAAAAGTAAGCGATGACAAACACGTAAAGTGTAAGCAGTCACGGCATCACATTCTGTTAAACGTAAGTTTAGCCGATATACACAAACTCAACCTGACTTTATCGTTATCGATAGCGCAGTGAGCAAGACGCCATAACGTTACCGCTATGGCGTCTGCTTGTGCTTTGTAGTTATTACAGTTTCGCGCTTACCCAGCTTTCAACGCTGGCTAATGCCGCGGGAAGTGCCGCCGCATCCGTACCACCGGCTTGCGCCATGTCCGGACGACCGCCACCTTTGCCACCCACCTGCTGGGCGACCATGCCAATCAGTTCCCCTGCTTTGACACGATCCGTCACATCCTTAGAGACGCCCGCAATCAGAGAAACCTTACCCTCTGCGACCGTTGCCAGCACGATAACCGTCGAACCAAGCTGGTTCTTCAGATCGTCGACCATGGTACGCAGCATCTTAGGCTCAACGCCCGCCAGATCGCTGACCAGCAGTTTGACGCCCTTAATGTCTACCGCTTTGCTGGAGAGGTTTGCGCTCTCCTGCGCCGCAGCCTGTTCTTTCAGCTGCTGGAGTTCTTTTTCCAGCTGACGGGTACGATCCAGCGCGACACGCACTTTTTCGCCCAGGTTCTGGCTATCGCCTTTCAGCAGCTGCGCGATCTCGTGTAGCTGGTCGCTCTGCGCATGCAGGCTGGCAATTGCGCCTTCCCCGGTCACCGCCTCAATACGACGCACGCCTGCCGCCGTCCCCGACTCGGAAACGATGCGGAACAAGCCGATGTCACCGGTGCGGGATGCGTGAGTACCGCCACACAGTTCGGTAGAGAAGTCGCCCATGCTCAGCACGCGAACGCGGTCGTCATATTTCTCGCCAAACAGCGCCATCGCACCTTTCTTCTTCGCTGCCTCGAGATCCATGATGTGGGTTTCGATTGGCAGGTTACGGCGGATCTGGGCATTCACCAGGTCTTCCACCGCACGAATTTCAGATGGCTTCATCGCTTCAAAATGTGAGAAGTCGAAACGCAGCACTTTGTCATTAACCAGAGAACCTTTCTGTGCAACGTGCGTACCCAGCACTTCGCGCAGGGCTGCGTGCATCAGGTGGGTTGCCGAGTGGTTCAGACGAATGCGCGCGCGGCGAGCTTCGTCAACGTTGGCCTGAACGCCCTCGCCCACTTTCAGAGAACCGGAAACCAGTTTGCCCTGGTGACCAATCGCCTGACCGTATTTCTGGGTATCGCTTACGCTGAAGCTGAAGCCATTGCCTTTCAGTTCGCCTTTATCGCCAACCTGACCGCCCGATTCCGCATAGAACGGCGTTTTATCCAGGATAACAACCGCGTCCTGACCCGCGCTAATGCTGTCTACGGCTTTACCGTCAACAAACAGCGCGGTTACGTTGCTGGTCAGGGCCAGCTCTTCGTAGCCTTTAAATTCAGACGCGCTATCAACGCGGATCATCGCGTTGTAGTCTGCGCCAAAACCGCTGGATTCACGCGCACGACGACGCTGCTCTTCCATTGCGGCTTCAAAGCCTGCTTCGTCAACTTTGATGTTGCGCTCGCGGCAAACGTCCGCCGTCAGGTCAACCGGGAAGCCGTAGGTGTCGTACAGGCGGAAAGCGGTTTCGCCATCCAGCGTGTCGCCCTTGAGTTTCGCCAGCTCGTCGTCCAGCAGCGCCAGACCGCGCTCCAGCGTACGTGCAAACTGCTCTTCTTCGGTTTTCAGAACCTGTTCAACCTGCGCCTGCTGGCGTTTCAGCTCGTCGCCGGCAGAGCCCATCACGCCAATCAGTGGCCCAACGAGTTTATAGAAGAAGGTGTCCTTCGCGCCCAGCATGTTGCCATGGCGGATCGCACGACGAATGATACGACGCAGCACATAGCCACGGTTTTCATTTGACGGGATAACGCCGTCAGCAATCAGGAACGCACAGGAACGAATATGGTCTGCGATAACGCGCAGTGATTTGTTGCTCAGATCGGTTGCGCCCGTTACCTCAGCAACGGCTTTGATCAGGGTGCTGAACAGGTCAATCTCATAGTTGGAGTTAACGTGTTGCAGAACGGCCGCGATACGCTCAAGGCCCATACCGGTATCTACGGACGGTTTTGGCAGCGGCTCCATGGTGCCGTCGGCCTGACGGTTGAACTGCATGAAGACGATGTTCCAGATCTCAATATAGCGATCGCCATCTTCTTCCGCGCTTCCCGGAGGGCCGCCCCAGATGTGGTCGCCATGATCGTAGAAGATCTCGGTGCACGGACCGCAAGGGCCGGTGTCGCCCATCTGCCAGAAGTTATCAGACGCGTAAGGCGCGCCTTTGTTGTCACCGATACGGATGATACGTTCGCGAGGGATACCCACTTCTTTTTCCCAAATGTCGAACGCTTCGTCATCGGTCTCATACACGGTCACCCACAGACGCTCTTTCGGCAGATTGAACCAGTTTTCACCGGTCAGCAGTTCCCACGCGTATTGAATGGCGTCGTGTTTGAAGTAGTCGCCGAAGCTGAAGTTACCCAGCATTTCGAAGAAGGTGTGGTGGCGCGCGGTGTAACCGACGTTTTCCAGATCGTTGTGTTTACCGCCCGCACGCACGCAACGCTGTGAGGTTGTGGCGCGGGAATAATTACGCTTGTCGAGACCAAGGAACACATCCTTGAACTGGTTCATCCCGGCGTTGGTAAACAGCAGAGTCGGGTCATTGTTCGGTACCAGGGAGCTGCTGGCAACAACCTGGTGTCCCTTACTATGGAAAAAATCGAGAAACGCCTGACGGATCTCAGCGGTGCTCTTGCTCATAATTATCCTGAAATCAAGCTAACGAAATGTCGCAGCAGATCTGTATCTGTAAACAGTTGGACGGACCAGCTACTGGAAAAAGTGGGAATAAGATAAGTTTTCTTTAGTGGGAAGTAAAATCCCGCATGCGTTCAATCGGTAAAATTACGCCAGATATCCTGAATATCTTCCATCAGGAAGCCGCGGTAGAGCAAAAAGCGCTGGATTTTAACTTTTTCTGAAAATTCACGCGGCAGCGGCTCACCGTACTTTCGTACCGCCTGCTCACGCGCCAGTTCGCACCAGTCAATTTCACTTTCGCGCATGGCTTTTTCAATCGATTCACGGGCTACGCCTTTCTGGTTCAGCTCCTGGCGGATACGCGCTGGCCCATAGCCTTTACGACCACGGCTGGCAAGAAAGCGAGCGGCAAAACGGCCGTCATCCAGATAGTGATGCTCGTAGCACCAGGCAACCACGCGGTCATAATCTTCCGCGGTGGCATCAATGTCTTCCGGACCGTTTTTGCTCATGACGGGCGCTGACAGTTTCCGCCGCAGCTCCTGTTCGCTATGGTCACGCACGGCAAGAATACGCACGGCCCGATCCAGCAAGCGTGAGTAGGCTGGTCGGCGTGATGTCGGTTCACTCATAAAAAACCTGTCGATTCAGAAATGCAAAAAGGGCCGCATCAGCAGCCCTTCATTTTTATCCGAGAGGATTAAAAGTCTTCGTTGGTTTCTTCAGCATCCGCGCCGTCGACCACGAAATCAGGTTTAGAGTCCTGGTTGTTCAGCAGGAGTTCACGCACCTTCTTCTCAATCTCTTTCGCCGCCGCCGGGTTCTCTTTCAGCCAGGAGATAGCATTCGCTTTACCCTGACCAATCTTGTCACCGTTGTAGCTGTACCATGCGCCCGCTTTTTCAATCAGCTTCTCTTTCACGCCCAGGTCAACCAGCTCGCCGAGGAAGTTGATACCTTCGCCGTAGAGGATCTGGAACTCAGCCTGTTTGAACGGTGCTGCGATTTTGTTCTTCACAACCTTCACGCGAGTTTCGCTACCGACTACGTTATCCCCCTCTTTCACCGCGCCGATACGGCGGATATCCAGACGGACAGAAGCGTAGAATTTCAGAGCGTTACCGCCGGTGGTAGTTTCCGGGTTACCGAACATTACACCAATTTTCATACGGATCTGGTTGATGAAGATCAGCAGCGTATTGGACTGCTTCAGGTTACCCGCCAGCTTACGCATCGCCTGGCTCATCATACGTGCCGCGAGGCCCATGTGAGAGTCACCGATTTCACCTTCAATTTCCGCTTTTGGCGTCAGCGCCGCAACGGAGTCGACGATGATCACATCAACCGCACCTGAGCGCGCCAGCGCGTCACAAATTTCCAGTGCCTGCTCACCGGTGTCCGGCTGGGAGCACAGCAGGTTGTCGATATCAACGCCCAGTTTACGGGCATAGACCGGGTCCAGCGCGTGCTCGGCATCGATAAACGCACAGGTTTTACCTTCGCGCTGTGCCGCCGCAACAACCTGCAACGTCAGGGTGGTTTTACCCGAGGATTCCGGACCGTAGATTTCTACGATACGGCCCATCGGCAAACCGCCAGCGCCCAGTGCGATATCAAGAGAAAGCGAACCAGTGGAGATAGTTTCCACATCCATGGAACGGTCTTCACCCAGGCGCATGATGGAGCCTTTACCGAATTGCTTTTCGATCTGGCCCAGTGCTGCCGCCAACGCTTTCTGTTTGTTTTCGTCGATAGCCATTATTACTCCTGTCATGCCGGGAGAAGCAACTGCGCTTCACCATGGACTTCTGTTCTGTTGAGGCAATTATACTGTATAGTCATACAGTATCAAGTGTTTTGTAGAAATTGTTGCCAGAGCGTTTTTAACGCGTATTCCGTTGCCTGACGACGCACGCTTTCGCGATCGCCGCTGAAGCATTCCCGGCGGGTGATCCCTTCACCTTTTGAGGTGGCAAAGCCAAACCAGACGGTGCCGACAGGCTTCACGTCACTGCCGCCGTCCGGCCCCGCGATACCGCTGATGGAGATAGCGTAATCTGCGCGCGCCTCTTTCAGCGCGCCAATCGCCATCTCGATCACCACCGGTTCGCTGACCGCGCCATGCTGCTCAAGCGTAGCTTCACGCACGCCAATCATCTGCGCTTTAGCCTCGTTACTGTAGGTCACAAAGCCGCGTTCAAACCAGGCGGAACTGCCAGCAATATCGGTAATTGCTTTCGCCACCCAGCCGCCGGTGCAGGATTCTGCGGTCGTGAGAGTCGCGCCGCGCTGTTTCAGCGCCAGCCCCACCACTTCGCTTAGCTGCATCAATTCATGGTCAGTCATTCTCGCTCCAGGCCTTAGAAAAACATGCAGCACAAGATAGCACTTTCTCATCAAATATGGGGATGCGCGTCGGGTTTTACGAGGGGGCTTCAGAAAAAAGCCGATGCGGGCGCACCGGCCAGAGAGACGCTTATTTCATGCTGTTAGCGAGGGTGTCCACATTGTGGCGAAACGCCTTGACGTAGGTGTCCGCCACGCCGCCCTTCGCGGACAGCGCTTCCGGGTAAAGTTCACCGCCCGGCTGGGCGCCCGTGGCGGTCGCAATCTGCTTCACCAGGCGCGGGTCAAGCTGGTTTTCCATGAACCAGGTTTTCACGCCGTCAGCTTTAATCTGGTTGATGATCTCCGCTACCTGCGCCGCGCTGGCTTCACTCTCAGACGACAGCCCCTGCGGCGCCATAAACATCACGCCGTAGGCGCGGCTGAAATAGCCGAAGGCGTCGTGGCTGGTCAGCACTTTGCGCTTCGCCTGTGGAATGTCGCTGAAACGCTTTTTAGCCCAACCGTCCAGCTGAGAGAGCTGCGCAATATAGGGTTTACCGGTAGCTTCAAGCGCCGCCGTATCTTCAGGATCGGCCTTCACCAGCCCTGAGAGAATATTTTGCGCATACAGCGCGCCGTTCGCCGCGCTGTTCCACGCGTGCGGATCGGTCACGGTTTTACCGTCCTCTTCCAGCGTGTGCGTTTTCACGCCGTCTGAAGCAACTACCAGCTGGCCTTTGAATCCGGAGGCTTTCACCAGACGGTCGAGCCAACCCTCCAGCCCCAGCCCATTGACCACCACCACGTCAGCTTTACTCAGCGCCGCGCTGTCTTTGGGCGAGGGTTCGAAAGTATGGGGATCACCGTCTGGCCCCACCAGCGTCGTCACCTTCACACGATCGCCGCCAACCTGCTGCGTGATGTCTCCCAGGATGGAAAAGCTGGTCACCACATTAAGCGTTTTCGCCATTACGCCGTGCGTCATCATGCCGAGCGCGAGCGCCACGGCTAACCCTGTACGTTTCATCGTTTCCCCTTGCGTTAAAAAAGCGCCCGCAGGCTATCCGCCAGCCTGCTGCGCGTGCCAAATAAAACTGAAATAAAGAACAATGCGCTGGCGGTCAGCACAATGGAGGGCCCGGCGGGCAGACTCACTGCCCAGGAAAGACTTAAGCCCAGCCACGCGCAAAAAATACCGCTGATACCCGCCATCAAAAGTAACCCTGGCAGTGTGCGCACCCAGCAGCGTGCCGCCACGGCGGGTAACATCATCAGCCCGACGGCCATCAACGTGCCGAGTACCTGAAAACCGGCCACCAGGTTGAGCACCAGCAGCGCCAGAAACAGACCGTGTAACATCCCGGGCAGCCAGCGCGCGTTCACCTGCAACCACGCAGTGTCGAACGCTTCGCTGACCAGCCCACGATAAAAAATCGCCAGCGTGAGGAGCGTGAACATGCAAACGCCCGTCACGAACAGGGCTGACGCGCTATCCACGGCGAGAATGGAGCCAAACAGAAGATGAAGCAGATCGACATTTGAACCGCGCAGCGACACCAGCGTGACGCCCAGCGCCAGGGAACCCAGGTAAAACCCCGCGAAGCTGGCATCCTCTTTAAGAGGTGTACGGCGGCTGACCAGCCCGGCCACCAGCGCAACGGCGATACCGGCAATAAACCCGCCGACAGTCATTGCCAGCAGCGACATCCCGCTGAGCAGATAGCCCACCGCGACACCCGGCAAAATGGCGTGAGAAAGGGCGTCCCCCATCAGGCTCATCCGACGCAGCTGAAGGAATACACCCAGCGCAGTGGTGCTGACGGAGAGCGCCAGGCAAACCACCAGCGCGCGCCGCATAAAGCCGTACTCAATAAACGGCTGGAAGAAGAGATGCCAGATCATGCCACCCTCACCCGCTCGGTTTTCCAGTGCGGCGTATCAGCGTCCAGCCGCAACGTTTGTGGGAAGTGGCGCGAGACGCGTTCGCTGTCGTGCAGTACCGCCAGCAGAGTCTGCCCCTGCATATACATCTCCAGCATCAGATCCATCAGCACGTTGCAGGTCGCTTCATCGACGCCAGTGAAGGGTTCGTCCAGCATCACCAGCGGTGCCTGCTGCACTAAAACGCGGGCAAACAGCATGCGCTGGAATTGCCCGCCGGAAAGTTCATCAATAGTGGAGAACGCCATGGACTCCAGCCCCACGCGCTCCAGCGCGCCGGCAATGCGCATGCGGGCATCCCGACGAAAACCGGCAAACAGAGAGATTGCTGGCCAGCAGCCCATGCTCACCACGTCCTGCACGGTCAGAGGAAATTGCGCCTCCAGCGCGTGACGCTGCGCCAGCCAGCCCACCACCGGACGTCTCCCCTGCCAGCGAAACGTACCGCTGACGGGCGGAAGAAAGCCGGCGAGCGTTTTCAGCAGCGTGGATTTGCCGCAGCCGTTGGCCCCGACGATGGCGGTCATGCTCCCGCGTTCAATCACGCCGGACAGCGCGCGCGTAACGGGCTGGCGATCGTAACCCGCCACCAGGTCGTTCATCACGATCATGGCAACGCCACCGCCCAGCGCACGGCCAGGCCGAGAAACAGAATGAGCACCAGCGCCAGCAGCAGCCGAAGCGAGGATGAGAGAGAAAACAGGGACATGGATATCTCAATTCAATAATGTTATAACATAACAATAATGAAAGGCGATTGAGATGTAAACGGCGGGAGTTAAATGGGAGTGTGGCGAAATGTTTCTGCGGGAAACAGGTGCGGGCGGGTGCCCTCACCCCAGCCCTCTCCCACAGGGAGAGGGAGGCATAAGGGGACTTACTGGCTAAACGGTGACGCTGCTGGCACACGCGCCTGAGACACCGCCAGCCCCAGCTGCCACACCGCCATCGCATAGTGCGTGCTGTGGTTGTAGCGGGTAATGGTGTAGAAATTCGGCAACCCGAACCAGTACTGATAACCGGTTCCGACATCCAGGCGCAGCAGGCTCACCTGGTCAACATTGCCCAGCGGCTGAGACGGCGTTAAGCCTGCCGCTGCCAGTTGCGCCACGCTGTATTTGGTTTTAAATCCGTTTTCCAGACCAAACGCTTCGCCGTTCGCCTGTACCGCCACCTGGCCGCCCGGCGTCCAGCCATGCGCTTTGAAGTAGTTGGCCACGCTGCCAATAGCGTCTTCGGGATCCCACAGGTTGATGTGACCATCCCCGTTAAAATCTACCGCGTACTGCTTATAGGAGGACGGCATAAACTGGCCGTAGCCCATCGCACCGGCGAACGACCCTTTCAGATCTAACGGATCGTCCTGTTCGTCTCGCGCCATCAGCAGGAAGGTTTCCAGCTCGGAAGAGAAATACTCCGCGCGACGCGGGTAGTTGAAGGAGAGCGTCGCCAGCGCATCGAGGATGCGGGTTTTACCCATAATGCGTCCCCAGCGGGTCTCAACCCCAATAATACCGACGATGATCTCCGGCGGCACGCCATAGACCTGCCACGCGCGGTTCAGGGCGTCTTCATACTGATTCCAGAACACCACGCCATTTTGCACGTTGTCCGGGGTAATAAACTGTTTGCGATAACGCAGCCACGCCCCGTTTGGCCCGGTCGGCACCTGGGCCGTCGGCGCCTGCCTGTCCATCAGGCGCAGCACGTAGTCCAGACGCTTCGCCTGAGACAAAATGGCATGCAGCTGCTGGCGATCAAAACCGTGCTTGCTCACCATTTTATCGATGAACTGTTCGGCCGCAGGGTTATTCGCGAAGTCGCCTCCCATCTGCATCATATTGTGCTGCGGCTCCAGCAGGAATCCTCCGGAAGGCGCGCCCGCCGTTGGCTGAACGGCTTCGGTCTTGGGTTTGCTACTACAGGCGGACAGGAGAATAAGCGCAGGCAACAGCGCTGCATAACGACGCTTGAACATGTGGCATCCATTTAACGAGTTCGGTAAGAACCCAGTATGGTAAAGCATCCCCAACTCCTCAAGGAAGCGGTACGCACCTCCCCAACGCAAATCCGTGCCTTTTTCCACCAAAAATTATTCACCTCACCAATAAACTTTCAAAATAATACATTTTTCTTTCATTGTGAGATCTAATTAACACTTTAAAACCTTTCAAAGTGATTATTATTAGCCGCAGATAGACAAAAACAAACGCCCTACAGGAGAGAAGAATGATAGAAACCATCACCCATGGCGCCGAGTGGTTCATCGGGCTGTTTCAGAAAGGCGGAGAAGTGTTTACTGGCATGGTGACCGGGATCCTGCCCCTGCTGATCAGCCTGCTGGTGATCATGAACGCGCTGATTAACTTTATCGGCCAGCAGCGCATTGAGCGCTTCGCCCAGCGCTGCGCAGGAAACCCGCTGTCCCGCTACCTGATACTGCCCTTTATCGGCACCTTCGTGTTCTGCAACCCGATGACCTTAAGCCTCGGCCGCTTTATGCCAGAGAAGTACAAGCCGAGCTATTACGCCGCCGCCTCCTACAGCTGCCATTCCATGAACGGCCTGTTCCCGCACATCAACCCCGGCGAACTGTTTGTCTATCTCGGGATCGCCAGCGGCCTGACCACGCTTGGCCTGCCGCTCGGCCCGCTGGCGGTGAGCTACCTGCTGGTCGGTCTGGTGACCAACTTCTTCCGCGGCTGGGTGACTGACCTCACCACCGCCATTTTCGAGAAAAAAATGGGCATCCAGCTTGAACAGAAAGTCCATCTTTCAGGAGCCACAGCATGAACCGGATCCGCATTGAGAAAGGCACGGGCGGCTGGGGCGGCCCGCTGGAGTTCGACGCCACCGAAGGCAAAAAGATTGTGTACATCACCGCGGGCACGCGCCCGGCGATCGTCGACAAGTTGCGCGAGCTGACCGGCTGGGAAGCGGTCGACGGCTTCAAGGAAGGCGAACCGCCGGAAGCGGAAATCGGCGTGGTGGTGATCGACTGCGGCGGCACGCTGCGCTGCGGCATCTATCCGAAGCGCCGCATTCCGACGGTAAATATTCACTCCACCGGGAAATCCGGCCCGCTGGCGCAGTACATCGTTGAAGATATTTATGTGTCAGGCGTGAAGGAAGACAACATCACGCTGGTGAATGGCACATCTGCGCCGCAAAAAGCGGCCCCGCGCGAGTACGACACCAGCAAAAAAATCACCGAGCAGAGCGATGGCCTGCTGGCGAAGGTCGGGATGGGGATGGGGTCCGCCGTGGCGGTGCTGTTCCAGTCCGGGCGCGACACCATCGACACGGTGCTGAAGACCATTCTGCCGTTTATGGCATTCGTCTCGGCGCTGATCGGCATCATCATGGCCTCAGGCCTGGGCGACTGGATTGCCCACGGCCTCGCCCCGCTTGCCAGCCACCCGCTCGGCCTGGTGACGCTGGCGCTGATCTGCTCCTTCCCGCTGCTGTCGCCGTTCCTCGGCCCGGGCGCGGTGATTGCTCAGGTTATCGGCGTGCTGATTGGCGTGCAGATTGGTCTGGGGAATATTCCTCCGCACCTCGCCCTGCCCGCCCTGTTTGCCATTAACGCCCAGGCAGCGTGCGACTTTATCCCCGTGGGGCTGTCGCTGGCGGAAGCACGCCAGGAGACCGTGCGCGTGGGCGTGCCGTCCGTGCTGGTCAGCCGCTTCCTGACGGGCGCGCCGACGGTGCTGATTGCCTGGTTTGTTTCCGGCTTTATTTATCAATAAGAGGTGCCTGCCATGACTGTGATTTACCAGACAACCATTACCCGCATCGGCCAGAGCGCGGCGGATGCGCTGAGCGACCAGATGCTGATCACCTTCCGCGAAGGCGCCCCGGCAGATATCGAAGAGTTTTGCTTTATCCACTGCCACGGCGAGCTGAACGGCGAGCTAAAGGCAGGGAGCCAGCTACAGCTGGGCGAGGCGCGCTATGCCGTGACCGCCGTCGGCGACGTCGCCGAGCAAAACCTGCGCGAGCTGGGGCATATCACCCTACGTTTCGACGGCCAGCCGCAGGCGGAGTATCCCGGTACGGTTCACGTAGTGGGCCCGGTTCCGCAGGCTGTCACCCCAGGCTGCACGTTAAAATTTATTTCGTAATAAAGGAGAGACACATGAGTCAGGTTGCCGTTGTCATTGGTGGGGGACAAACCTTAGGCGAGTTCCTCTGCCATGGGCTTGCCGCAGAGGGCTACCGCGTGGCGGTCGTGGATATTCAGAGTGAGAAAGCCGCCCGCGTAGCGGACGCCATCAACACCGAGTTTGGCGAAGGGATGGCGTACGGATTTGGTGCCGACGCCACCAGCGAGCAGAGCGTGATGGCGCTGGCCCGCGGCGTGGACGAGATATTTGGGCGTATCGACCTGCTGGTCTACAGCGCGGGGATTGCGAAAGCGGCGTTTATCAGCGATTTCGAGCTGGGGGATTTTGACCGCTCGTTGCAGGTGAATCTGGTGGGCTATTTCCTCTGCGCCCGCGAATTTTCCCGTCTGATGATCCGCGACGGTATTCAGGGTCGCATCATTCAGATCAACTCAAAATCGGGGAAAGTGGGCAGCAAGCACAACTCCGGCTACAGCGCGGCGAAGTTTGGCGGCGTCGGGCTGACGCAGTCTCTGGCGCTGGATCTGGCCGAATACGGCATTACCGTTCACGCGCTGATGCTGGGTAACCTGCTGAAATCCCCGATGTTCCAGTCCCTGCTGCCACAGTACGCCGCCAAACTTGGCATCAAAGCTGAAGAAGTGGAGCAGTACTACATCGACAAAGTGCCGCTCAAGCGCGGGTGCGACTATCAGGACGTGCTGAACATGCTGCTGTTTTACGCCAGCCCGAAAGCCTCGTACTGCACCGGACAGTCGATTAACGTCACCGGTGGGCAGGTGATGTTCTGATCGAGCAGGGTGATGCCCTCACCCTCCCCCTCTCCCACCGGGAGAGGGAATATAACAAGGAGCCGATATGGTAACCGCACTCATCACCGTCGCCGCCCTCGCCTGGATCTGCCAGATGGCGTTTGGCGGCTGGCAGATCTACCAGTTTAACCGCGCCTTTGATGCGTTGTGTCAGAAGGGACGCGTCGGCGTCGGGCGTTCCGGGGGGCGCTTTAAGCCGCGGGTGGTGGTTGCCGTTGCGCTGGATGAACACAACCGGGTGAGCGATTCCCTCATCATGCGCGGCGTAACGGTGTTTGCCCGTCCGACCAAAATTCAGGCGATCAACGGCATTTCGCTGCATGAATTACAACCTGATGTGATCTTCCCCCATGATTCACTCTGTCAGAATGCACTATCATTAGCGCTTAATCTGAAACATAGATAATTTCGTTGTGAAAGTTATAAACTTGCGGAATTATCATTTCGCAACGTAAGGAACGAAGCGCCTATGAAACCACGTCAGCGGCAGGCGGCCATACTTGAGCATCTGCAAAAGCAGGGAAAGTGCTCGGTAGAGGATCTGGCCCACTACTTTGACACCACCGGCACGACAATACGCAAGGACCTGGTGTTGCTCGAAAACTCCGGCGCCGTCATTCGTACCTACGGCGGCGTGGTGCTCAATAAAGACGAAGCCGACCCGCCTATCGACCACAAAACGCTGATCAATACTCACCAGAAAGCGCTGATTGCCGAAGCCGCCGTCAAATTTATCCATGACGGCGATTCCATTATCCTCGACGCAGGCAGTACTGTCCTACAGATGATCCCGCTGCTCAGCCGCTTTAATAACATCACCGTGATGACCAACAGCCTGCACATCGTCAATGCCCTGTCAGAGTTCGACAGCGAGCAGACCATCCTGATGCCCGGTGGCACCTTCCGTAAAAAATCGGCGTCGTTTCACGGGCAGCTGGCGGAGAATGCCTTCGACCACTTCAGCTTCGATAAGCTGTTTATGGGCACCGACGGCATCGACCTGAACGCGGGCGTCACGACGTTTAACGAGGTGTTCAGCGTCAGTAAAGCCATGTGCAACGCCGCGCGGGAAGTGATTTTGATGGCAGACTCGTCGAAGTTTGGCCGCAAAAGCCCCAACATTGTCTGTAGCCTTGAAAGCGTCGACAAGCTGATTACCGACGCGGGTATCGACCCGGCGTTTAAAAAAGCGCTGGAAGCGAAGGGCATCGACGTGATCGTAACCGGAGAGAAAAATGAGTGATTTTCTGTTAAACGCAGGCCGTCAGACCCTGCTGCTGGAGCTACAGGAAGCCAGCCGCCTGCCGGAGCGTCTGGGTGAGGATTTTGTTCGTGCAGCCAACACCATTATCCACTGCGAGGGTAAAGTGATCGTGGCGGGTATCGGTAAATCCGGTCATATCGGCAAGAAGATTGCCGCGACGCTTGCCAGCACCGGCACCCCGGCGTTCTTTGTGCATCCTGCCGAAGCGCTGCACGGCGATCTGGGGATGATCGAAAGCCGCGACGTGATGCTGTTTATCTCCTACTCTGGTTCAGCCAAAGAGCTGGATCTCATCATCCCTCGCCTGCAAGAAAAATCGGTGGCCCTGTTAGCGATGACCGGCAAATCCCGATCGCCGCTGGCGCTGGCCGCGAAAGCAACGCTGGATATTTCCGTTGAGCGCGAAGCCTGTCCGATGCACCTGGCACCGACCTCCAGCACCGTCAACACCCTGATGATGGGCGACGCGCTGGCAATGGCGGTGATGCAGGCGCGCGGTTTTAATGAGGAAGATTTCGCCCGCTCCCATCCTGCGGGCGCGCTTGGGGCACGTCTGCTCAACAAGGTTCACCACCTGATGCGCACCGACGATGCCATTCCTCAGGTCAAACTCGACACCAGCGTGATGGACGCCATGCTGGAGCTGAGCCGCACCGGGCTGGGGCTGGTTGCGGTATGCGACAATGACCGCCAGGTGAAGGGCGTCTTCACCGACGGCGACCTGCGCCGCTGGCTGGTGGGCGGCGGCAAGCTGGAGGCGCGGGTATCCGAAGCAATGACCCAGGGCGGACTGACGCTGAATGCCGACAGCCGCGCCATTGAAGCCAAAGAGGTGCTGATGAAGCGCAAAATCACCGCCGCGCCGGTGGTGGACGAGCACGGCAGGCTGTGCGGCGCGATCAACCTGCAAGACTTCTACCAGGCGGGGATTATTTAACCCTTCAGTCCCAGACGTTTCGCCAGCCTGTGGAGGTTGGCGACGTCCATCTCCAGCGCCCGCGCGCACGCCGCCCAGCTGCGGTTATTCTGCTCCAGCGCGCGGGCGATCATCTGACGCTGGAACGCATCCGTCGCCTCGCGCAGGTTTTCGTTCACGCTCTCAGGTATCACCGGCTTCACGGACGGCGTCGTTTCCTCCTGCAGCGCGAAATGGCGCGCATGAATAACCACTTCATCCCCCGAACGCGTAGCCCGCGCCAGCACCACCGCGCGGTGAATCGCATGTTCCAGTTCACGCACGTTACCCGGCCAGCCGTAGCTCAGCAGGTGCGTCCTCGCACCGGGGCTTAGCACCACGCGGGAAAGCCCCATTTTGAGCCGACACTGTTCGCAGAAAAAGCCCGCCAGCAGCACCACGTCGTCGCCCCGCTCGCGCAGCGGCGGCACCGTGAGCGGGAACACGCTCAGACGGTGGAACAGATCGGCGCGGAAATTCCCCGCCAGCACCTCTTCGCGCAGATCGCGGTTCGTCGCCGCCAGCACGCGCACATCCACGCGTAAGCTGCGATCGTCTCCCACGCGTTGAATATCGCCATACTGCAACACCCGCAGCAGTTTGGCCTGGAGCGAAAGGGAGAGTTCGCCAATTTCATCGAGGAACAGCGTGCCGTTATCGGCCATTTCGAACTTGCCGCTGCGGTTGCTGATCGCCCCGGTAAAGGCCCCTTTGACGTGTCCGAACAGCTCACTTTCCGCCACGCTTTCCGGCAGCGCCGCGCAGTTGAGATAGACCAGCGGATTCACCGCACGGGGCGAGGCTTCGTGGATCGCTTTCGCCACCAGCTCTTTACCGGTGCCGGTCTCCCCGAAGATCAGCACGTTCAAATCAGACGCGGCGACAATCTCAATCTCTTTTTTGAGCTGCGCCATGCCTGGCGAAAGGCCGATCATTTCGGTGTGCGCCACCTGCTCAAACGCCGTCGGGCTACCCGGAAGAATATTCTGGCTCTCCAGCTGTTCTATCAGCAGGGCGTTGTTCAGCGCCCCGGCCGCCAGCGCAGCAATCAGCCGTAGCTCTTCGTCGCTGAAGGTATCGAACTGATCCGGCGACATGCCGTCGAGGGTTAACGCACCAATCAGGTTCTGCCCGGCAAACAGCGGCAGGCCGATACAGGCGTGCACCTTCAGGCTCTCCTGCCCGGGGATCAGGCCGTCGTAAGGGTCGGGCATATCGCTGTCCGCCGGGAAACGCACCACGTCACCCGCACGGGCGATGGTTTCCAGACGCGGGTGGCCCTCCAGGGTAAAGCGCCGCCCGAGTACGTCCTTCGCCAGACCGTCGATAGCCAGCGGAATAAACTGCCGCCCTTCGTAACGCAGCAGCGCCGAGGCATCGCAATCCAGCACGTGACGCAACGTGGAGATCAGCCGCTGAAAGCGGTCCTGATGACCAATACCGGTTTGCAGTTCTATGGCGATCTTCGCCAGCACATCTACGGAAAAGCTCATCTCTGCCTCACTGTCATTTTGACAATACATAGTGTCATATTGACAATTTTTAAGATAGTCAAAATGACTACCTATTTGGGAGCATCAAAATATAAATTCATTATTTTCAATAATTTAAAAAGTTGGCACGCAACTTGATATATGACAGTCATCTTATTTGAAAACGCCGTATTAAGTTGAGGTTGCTATGTCTATTCTGGTTAAAAATAACATTCATTGGGTGGGTCAACGTGACTGGGAAGTACGTGATTTTCACGGGACGGAATACAAAACGCTGCGCGGCAGCAGCTACAACAGCTATCTCATTCGTGAAGGTAAAAACGTCCTGATCGATACCGTCGATCACAAATTCAGCCGCGAGTTCGTGCAGAACCTGCGCAGCGAAATCGATCTGAATGAGATCGACTACATTATCATCAACCACGCGGAAGAGGATCATGCCGGGGCGCTGACCGAGCTGATGTCCCACATTCCGGATACCCCGATCTACTGCACCACTAACGCCATTGACTCCATCAACGGCCACCACCACCATCCGGAGTGGAACTTCCACACTGTGAAAACCGGCGACACGCTGGATATCGGCAACGGCAAACAGCTGATCTTCGTGGAAACCCCAATGCTGCACTGGCCGGACAGCATGATGACCTACATGACCGGTGACGCGGTGCTGTTCAGTAACGACGCCTTCGGCCAGCACTACTGCGACGAACGTCTGTTCAACGACGAAGTGGATCAGACCGAGCTGTTCGAACAGTGCCAACGCTACTACGCCAACATCCTGACCCCGTTCAGCCGTCTGGTCACGCCAAAAATCACCGAGATCCTCGGCTTCAACCTGCCGGTGGATATGATTGCCACCTCCCACGGCGTGGTATGGCGTGAAAATCCAACCCAGATTGTCGAACTGTACCTGAAGTGGGCGGCGGACTATCAGGAAGACCGCATTACGATCTTCTACGACACCATGTCCAACAACACCCGCATGATGGCGGACGCCATTGCCCAGGGCATCAACGAAGTTGACCCGAACGTGGCGGTGAAAATCTTCAACGTGGCGCGCAGCGATAAGAATGAGGTATTGACCAACGTCTTCCGCTCCAAAGGCGTGCTGGTGGGTACCTCCACCATGAATAACGTGATGATGCCGAAAATTGCCGGACTGGTGGAAGAGATGACCGGCCTGCGCTTCCGTAACAAACGCGCCAGCGCCTTTGGTTCACACGGCTGGAGCGGCGGCGCGGTAGACCGTCTCTCCACCCGTTTACAGGATGCCGGTTTTGAGATGTCCCTGAGCCTGAAGGCGAAATGGCGTCCGGATCTCGACGCGCTGGAAATCTGTCGCCAGCACGGTCGCGACATTGCCCGCCAGTGGGCGCTTGCGCCACTGCCGGAAACCGCACCCGCCGCGGCTGTTGCGCCGGAAGCCGTAGCAGAAGCCGCTCCTGCCGCTGCCGACCTCGGCCCTTGCATGCAGTGCAGCGTCTGCCAGTGGATTTACGATCCTGAGCTGGGCGAGCCGTTGCAGGATGTCGCGCCGGGTACGCCATGGAGCGAGGTGCCGGACAACTTCCTCTGCCCGGAATGTTCCCTCGGGAAAGACGTCTTTGATGAACTGGCAACGGAGGCAAAATGAGCCACGGCATCGTCATTATCGGCTCGGGCTTTGCCGCCCGCCAGCTGGTGAAAAATATCCGCAAACAGGATGCTAACGTGCCGTTGACGGTAATCGCCGCCGACAGCATGGATGAGTACAACAAGCCTGATTTAAGCCACGTCATTAGCCAGAATCAGCGCGCCGACGATCTCACCCGCCAGACGGCGGGGGAGTTTGCAGAACAGTTTAACCTGCGTCTGTTTCCGTACACCTGGGTGACCGATATCGACGCCGACGCCCACGTGGTGAACGCGAAAGATAAAACCTGGCACTACGACAAGCTGGTGCTGGCGACGGGGGCATCGGCGTTTGTGCCGCCGGTTGAGGGCCGCGAACTAATGGTCACGCTCAACAGCCAGCAGGAGTATCAGGCCAGCGAGACCCTGTTACGCGACGCCACGCGGGTGATGATTGTCGGCGGCGGGCTGATTGGCACCGAGCTGGCGATGGACTTCTGCCGGGCGGGAAAATCCGTCACCCTGGTTGACCACGCGGCCAGCATTCTGTCAGCGCTGATGCCAGCAGAAGTAAGCAGTCGCTTACAGCATCGTCTGACCGACATGGGCGTGCATCTGCTGCTGAAATCGCAGTTGCAGAGCCTGAGCAAAACCGAAACCGGCATTTGTGTGACACTCGACCGCAACCGCAGCGTGGAAGTGGATGTGGTAATTGCGGCGACGGGGTTGCGCCCGGAAACCGCGCTGGCGCACCGCGCGGGCGCAGAGATCAATCGCGGCGTGAAGGTGGACAGCTACCTGCAAACCACCCAGCCGGATATTTATGCCCTGGGCGACTGCGCGGAAATTAACGGCCAGGTGCTGCCGTTCCTGCAACCGATTCAGTTAAGCGCCATGTTCCTGGCGAAAAACCTGCTCGGCGGCAACGCCCCGGTGAAATTACCCGCCATGCTGGTGAAGGTAAAAACGCCGGAACTACCGCTGCATCTCGCAGGTGAAACGCAGCGTCAGGATCTGGACTGGCAGATTGCCCTTTCGCCTCAGGGCATGGTGGCGCGCGGCACCGATACTGCCGGTCAGATGCGCGCCTTTGTGGTCAGCGAAGACAGAATGAAGGAGGCCTTCGCGCTGCTGAAATCGTTACCTGCTTAACCCTCGTCATGCCGGGCGGCGCTCCGCTTACCCGGCCTACAGTACTGCCACGCTTACTTAACCTTTGGATTTTATTGTCCACCGCCCCGATGTCCCGGGGCTTTTTTTATGGCTACCCTTTCAGCGTCAGGAGCGCACCACCAGCGCGTCATAACCGCGCCAGCGGTAGTTCGCCATCGAGATCAGCCAGCAGGCGACAAACAGCCCGACCACCACAAATCCGGCATCGCCCAGGTTATCGTTCACCGCGCCAATCAGATCCCACACGCCGCCGCTGAGGGAGAACTTGTCCATCAGCAGACCCAGCGCTTCCAGGCCGCCGATAAACAGCGCCACTACCACCGAAGTGCCGGTGATGGTCATGTTGTAGTACAGCTTGCGCTGCGGCTTGTTAAACGCCCAGCCGTAGGCCCCCACCATCAGCAGGTTATCGAGCGTATCCACCAGCGCCATGCCGCTGGCGAAGAGCGCCGGGAAGATCATGATCGACCACACCGACATCCCGCTGGAGGCGCTGGCGGCGGAGATCCCCAGCACGCCGATTTCGGTGGCCGTGTCAAAGCCGAGGCCAAACAGGAAACCGACCAGGTACATCTGCCAGCTTTTATTGACGAGGCGGAAGGTTTTGCCGAACAGCCAGTTCATGACGCCACCCTGTGCAGGCAGCGTGATGTCGCCCTGCGCCGGCCTGCCGTGTTTCAGTGCCTGAAAACTGCGCCAGACGCCGCGCAGGATCACCATATTCACCAGCGCCATCGCCAGCAGGAAGGTGGCGGAGACGGCGGTGCCAATCAGGCTGCCGGTTTCGTGGAACCATGCCATGTTTTTCTGAAACGCCGTGGCGGTAGCGGCGATAGCAATGGAGGCCAGCACCACGATGGTGGAGTGTCCGAGAGAAAACCATGCGCCCACGCCGGACGGGCGCTTGCCCTGCTGCATCATCTTACGCGTCACGGTATCAATCGCGGCGATATGGTCGGCATCCACCGCATGACGCAGTCCGTAACACCAGGCCAGCAGGCTGGCCGCCATCAGCGCCGTACTGTCGCTAAAGGTGTGCCACGCCAGCCCCCAGGCCAGCAGGTTAGCCATCCCGAGAGCCAGCAGCAGGCACGCTGCACGAGGTTCATTGCGTAAAAGTCGTAACATTTTAAGTCCTTTGTGAACATGATCGGGCGGCAGCAACCACCACCTGCCCGAAGGAGATCGCTCCGTCGCCTGCGGGCAGGCGCGAAGGAAAAAGAAGCGTGAAATCAGAAAGGTAATGACGAAGGCGCGCGCGCAGCAGGCGGTTGTGAAGGACGCCACCGCTGAAGCACACCGTAGAGAGCGACCGTCGGCGGGCATGTGTTGCCGCCAGTTCGCTCAGCCCTTTTGCCAGCGCATCGTGAAAGGCCCAGGCGCGCTCGCCGGGCTCCGCCCGCCAGGCCAGCCACTGCTGCCAGAACAGCGCAAGGTTATCCGTCTTGAGCGTCACCGGATGATCAACCCCTGCACAGCGTTCGGCCAGCGCCTCCAGCCGGCACGCGGCTTCGCCCTCATAGCGTTGCGTTTCAATGCCCAGCGCACAGGCCACGGCGTCGAACAGACGACCACAGGAGGAGGCGCGCGGCGCATTGATACCGCGCGACACCGCCGTTGCCAGCAGCGGCCAGTTTTGACGCTGTACCGCCTCCGTTTCCGGGTACTGCTGCCAGTCAGGTACGAACGCCAGACAGTGGGCGAGCAAATTGCGCCACGGCTGTTTTGCCGCCAGATCGCCCCCCGGTAGCGCAACGGCTGGCAGACCGCCCAGCCGTTCGCAGTCGCGATAGTTCACCCGCAGGCACTCGCCGCCCCACAGCGCGCCGTTCTCGCCCATGCCGATCCCGTCCAGCGTCAGGGCAATAACATCCCCGCCGTCGAGCGGCCAGCCGTTCTCCGCCAGACACGCTGCCGCATGCGCATGATGATGCAGCACGGTCTCAACGGGCAGCGCCTGCGTCCGGGCCCACTGTCGGGCGTGGTATCCCGGATGGGCATCGCACACCACACGCTCTGGCTGGAAAGCGTAGATCTCCTGCATCGTCGAGAGCGCGCTGCGCCACTGCGCCTCTACGCCCTCGTCGCTCAGATCGCCAAAATGCTGGCTCAGCACCGCCTGGTTGCCACGTACCAGGCAGAAGGTATTTTTCATCTCCGCGCCGGTGCATAACATGGGCGGGATGTCGCGGAATCCGGCGGGCAATGTGATTGCATCCGGCACAAAACCGCGTGCGCGACGCAACATCGTGCCCTCCTGGTCCATCACTGAATCATCCATCCGTTGCAGGATGTCGCGGTTGTGCAGCAGGAAGCCGTCAGCGATGTCACTGAGTTCTTCCAGCGCCTGCTGGTTGTTTATGACGGGTGGATGGCCACTTAGGTTGCCGGAGGTCATCACCAGCGGACGCTGACAGTCCAACATCAGCAAATGCTGGAGCGGGTTCGCAGGCAACATCACGCCGACCGTATTCAGCCCCGGCGCAATCTCCTCAGGAAACGCTGGAAGGCAGGCTTTTGGCGTCAGCATAATCGGCGCAGCGGGTGAACGTAACAGCGTCTGGATGGCCTTCGGCAGATCGTTCGCATGCGGGATCATCACCGCCAGCGGCCTGGTCGGGCGCTGCTTGCGTGCCCGTAATTGCCGAACCGCCTGCGGGTTAAGCGCGTCGCAGACCAGGTGAAAACCGCCCAGCCCTTTGACCGCCACAATCCCGCCGCCTTCCAGCATCGCCACCGCCGCGCTTAACGCCGATTCGCGGGCAGCAGCAGCCTCCCCGGCTCGCCACTCCAGCTGCGGCCCGCAGTCCGGGCAGGCAACCGGCTGGGCGTGAAAACGCCGATCAGCCGGGTTGCGGTACTCCGTTTCACAGGGCACACAGAGCGGGAATGGCGCCATTGACGTGGCCGGGCGATCATAGGGCATGGCGCGGATAATGGTAAACCGCGGCCCGCAGTGGGTGCAGTTGATAAACGGGTAGCGGTAGCGACGTTCGCGGGGATCGCGCATCTCCGCCAGGCACGCGGGACAGGTGGCGGCATCCGGGACGATTTGCGTGTCCATCGCCCCACTCTCGCTGTGGCGGATGACAAACTCGTCCGGCAGCGTATTCCAGCTGTACGGCTGCGTTTCAACGCGATCGATGCGCGCCAGCGGTGGGCAGTCCTGATGCAGCCTCGCGGTAAAGTCCCCCCCATTACCCGCGAGACGCACCAGGACACCCTCTCCGTCGTTGCAGACATCGCCCACAAGCTTCAGCCGGTGCGCCAGCTGCCAGACGAAGGGCCGAAACCCCACGCCCTGCACCTTGCCGCGCACCCGCAGCTGAACGCCGTTGCTGCTCATACGGTTCAGAACAGCAGTGATGACGAGGTGTCGAACGCCGCGCGGCGACGTTTTTCGGCACTCATCTGTTCGAGCTTGTCTCGATCGACGCAGACCAGCGCATGCGTCGGACAGGCTTCCATACACGCCGGACCGGCGTCGCGGTGGTAGCAGAGGTCACATTTATTGGCTTCGGCTTTCTCCGCGCGCACGCTCAGCCCGATACCGCTGTTGCGAACCACCGGGCGAACCACCACCTCCATCGCGCCATACGGACACGCCACCACACAGGTTTTGCACCCGATGCAGCGCTCCTGCATCACATGCACGAAGCCTTTCTCGCGCTTAATCGCCCCGTTCGGACAGACGTTGGCGCACGGCGCGTCTTCACACTGGCGACAGATAGCGGCGGTAGAAATATTCACGCCTTTAATGACGTGGATGCGCGGCAGAAAGGTATCAGGGGTGAGAGAGGCGCAATCCTGCTCTGCCTGATGGGACACCACGCACGCCACTTCACAGGTACGGCAACCAATGCATTTGCTGGCATCGGCCATAATAAAACGGTTCATCTGCTTCTCCGGCATAACTGTTATGCGCGAAGCTATTCATAAACCGTGCCAATATTTAATGCGTTGATTTTAAAGAGAAATAAAAAGAAGTAGTTCTGTCATCGTCATTAGTGACGATGACAGATGTCGACGTCAGCGATGCGGGCCGTCAATAACGGAGTCGCGCAGGATAAGCTCACCGGAGAAGGTTTGCTGAAGCTTAAACTCACCGCCGTCGAGCATGAAAATCAGGCGGCTGATGGTCTCCTGGATCATCTCCGTTACCGGAATACGCACGCTGGAGAGGGACGGCACGATATAGGGCGCGATTGCCACGTCGTCAAAGCCGATGACGGACACCGCGCCCGGCGTGGCGACGCCGCTCTCGTGCAACTGCCTGATGGCGCCAATCGCCATATCGTCGTTACTCGCCACCAGCGCGGTAAACGCTTCGCCGCGGGTGAGCAGCTGAGAGACCGCCGCCGCGCCGCTGGCCGGGCTCCACTTCCCTTCGGCGATCAGCGCGTCACGAACTGCAATCCCGTGCTGCGCCAGCGCGTCCCTGTAACCGGAAAGACGCTCCACGCCGGTGGGGGAATCCAGCGAACCGGTGATAAACGCAATCTCCCGGTGGCCTTTCGCGATCAGCTGCGATACCGCGTCCTGACACGACGCTTTATGATCGGACCAGACGCTGTGGCTGCTGTTTTTCCGCAAACGGCGGTTGAGCACCATAATCGGCTGCTCGCATTTCTCAATAATTTCGTCCAGCGCTTCCACGCTCAGAAAACGCGGGTAGATGATCACCGCGTCGCAGCGCATGTCGAGCAGGTACTGGATCGCCTCGCGCTCCTCTTCGGCGCTGTGCTTGCCGTCCGCCAGGATCAGCTGACGCCCCTTCTCTTCCGTCATCCGCGCGGCGTTAAACAGCAGCTCGCTAAAGTAGACCCCATGGTACAGGGTGTTTGTCACCACCAGCCCCAGGGTCTGGGTGCGTTTGGTCGCCAGGTTTCGCGCCAGCAGATTGGGGCGATACCCACTCTCTTCGATGGCCTGAAACACGCGGTCTTTCGTCTCCTGGCTGACGTAACCGTTCCCCGACAGCACCCGGGAGACCGTCGCTTTCGACACGCCTGCCCGCTTCGCCACTTCCAGCATGGTGGTCATAGTGTTATTCCATTCAAAACTGATGAGCCGCAGTGTACTTCACCGCAGAAAAATTGTCGCAGCGGCGTTATCACGCTTTTTACGGCCACGAGTGATCGTCATCACGAAACTAAAAAATGAATAAAAAGCGATCTTGTTTCATTAAAAGAAACTCATGATGATTATGTGAAACCGGTTTCCTACACTTCACACAACGATAACAGGATCACATCCGATGGCAAAAAATTACGCTGCGCTGGCAAACGACGTTGTTAGCGCGCTGGGCGGTAAAGAGAACATCGTCGCCGTCACCCACTGCATGACGCGCCTGCGCTTCGTTCTGAAAGACGAAAGCCTTACCGACACCGCGCGCCTGAAAAGCATCAGCGGCGTGCTCGGCGTGGTGCGCAACGACAACCAGTGCCAGGTGATCATCGGCAACACCGTGTCCCAGGCATACCGTGAAGTGGTGAGCCTGCTGCCCGCCAACCTGCAACCTGCCGTAGCGGAAGGTCCACAGAAGCTCACGCTGCGCCGGATTGGCGCCGGGATCCTCGACGCGCTGATCGGCACCATGTCTCCGTTGATCCCGGCGATCATCGGCGGGTCGATGGTCAAGCTGCTGGCGATGATCCTTGAGATGACCGGCGTGCTGGGCAAAGGTGACCCGACGCTGACGATCCTGACCGTTATCGGCGACGGCGCGTTCTTCTTCCTGCCGCTGATGGTGGCGGCTTCCGCAGCGGTGAAGTTCAAAACCAACATGTCCCTGGCGATAGCCATTGCGGGCGTACTGGTTCACCCGAGCTTTATCGAGCTGATGGCCAAGGCCGCGCAGGGCGAGCACGTTGAGTTCGCGTTCATTCCGGTGACGGCGGTGAAATACACCTATACCGTTATCCCGGCCCTGGTGATGACCTGGTGCCTGTCGTACATCGAACGCTGGGTGGATCGCATCACCCCGGCGGTGACGAAAAACTTCCTCAAGCCGATGCTGATCGTGCTGATTGCCGCCCCGCTCGCCATCGTACTGATTGGCCCGCTGGGGATCTGGATCGGCAGCGCCATCTCCGCGCTGGTCTACACCATTCACGGCTATCTGGGCTGGCTCTCCGTTGCCATTATGGGCGCGCTGTGGCCGCTGCTGGTGATGACCGGGATGCACCGCGTGTTTACGCCGACCATCATCCAGACCATTGCCGAAACGGGCAAAGAAGGGATGGTGATGCCGTCGGAAATCGGCGCCAACCTGTCGCTCGGCGGTTCATCGCTGGCGGTAGCGTGGAAAACCAAAAACCCGGAGCTGCGCCAGACGGCGCTGGCCGCGGCGGCCTCCGCCATCATGGCGGGGATCTCTGAACCGGCCCTGTACGGCGTGGCGGTACGCCTGAAGCGTCCGCTGATTGCGAGTCTGATCAGCGGCTTTATCTGCGGCGCGGTGGCAGGAATGGCCGGTCTTGCCAGCCATTCGATGGCGGCGCCGGGGCTGTTTACCAGCGTGCAGTTCTTCGACCCGGCCAACCCGATGACCATCGTCTGGGTGTTTGGCGTGATGGGTCTGGCAGTGGTGCTGTCGTTTGTGTTGACCCTGCTGTTAGGGTTTGAGGATATCCCGGTAGAAGACGAAGCCGAAAAAGCACGCGCCCTGCAAACCGCACCGGTACAGAACAAAGCAGCAGAAGCATAAACTGAAAGCGAGGTAAGAATGTCTGTTTTTCCACAAGGATTTTTATGGGGCGGCGCGCTTGCCGCCAACCAGAGTGAAGGGGCTTACCGTGAAGGCGGCAAAGGACTGACGACGGTCGATATGATCCCCCACGGCGCAAACCGCCTGGCGGTAAAAGTCGGCAAGGAAAAACGGTTTTCGTTGCGGGACGACGAATTCTACCCGAGCCACGAGGCGATTGATTTTTACCATCGCTACAAAGAAGACATCGCCCTGATGGCGGAGATGGGCTTTACGGTGTTCCGCACCTCGATTGCCTGGAGCCGCCTCTACCCGAACGGCGACGAACCGCTGCCGAATCAGGAAGGCATTGCCTTCTACCGCGCGGTGTTCGAGGAGTGCAAAAAGTACAACATCGAGCCGCTGGTGACCCTCTGCCACTTCGACGTGCCAATGCACCTGGTGACGGAGTATGGCTCGTGGCGCAACCGTAAGATGGTCGATTTCTTCGCCCGCTACGCCCGCACCTGCTTCGAAGAGTTTAACGGGCTGGTGAAATACTGGCTGACCTTCAACGAAATCAACATCATGCTGCACAGCCCGTTTTCCGGCGCGGGGCTGGTGTTTGAGGAAGGTGAAAACGAAGACCAGGTGAAATACCAGGCCGCGCACCACGAGCTGGTGGCGAGCGCGCTGGCGACTAAAATCGCTCACGAGGTGAACCCGGAAAATCAGGTCGGCTGCATGCTGGCGGGCGGTAACTTCTATCCCTACTCCTGCAAGCCGGAAGACGTGTGGATGGCGCTGGAGAAAGACCGCGAGAACCTGTTCTTTATCGACGTGCAGGCGCGCGGCAGCTATCCGGCCTACTCTGCCCGCGTATTCCGCGAAAAAGGCGTCGTGATTGTGAAAGACCCGGGCGATGACGAACTGCTGAAAAATACCGTCGACTTTGTCTCGTTCAGCTACTACGCCTCGCGCTGCGCGTCGGCGGACATGAACGCGGGCAACACCAGCGCGGCGAACATCGTGAAGTCCCTGCGCAACCCGCACATTCAGGTGAGCGAGTGGGGCTGGGGTATCGACCCGCTCGGCCTGCGCATCACTATGAACATGATGTACGACCGCTACCAGAAGCCGCTGTTCCTGGTGGAAAACGGTCTGGGGGCGAAAGATGTCGTTGATGAAAACGGTGAGATTAACGACGACTACCGCATCAGCTACCTGCGCGAGCACATCCGCGCGATGGGCGACGCGATTGAGGACGGCGTTCCGCTGCTGGGCTACACCACCTGGGGCTGCATTGACCTGGTCTCGGCCTCAACCGGGGAGATGAGCAAGCGCTATGGATTTGTCTACGTCGACCGCGACGACGCCGGGAACGGCACGCTGGAACGGAAACGCAAGAAATCGTTTGGATGGTATAAGAAGGTGATTGCGAGTAACGGGGGGGATCTCGAGTAGCCTGTTGCCCTCACCCCAGCCCTCTCCCACAGGGAGAGGGAGATGGGTTTGGTAGGCCGGGTAAGGCGAAGCCGCCACCCGGCACTGCTCAGAGCGGAGAAAAACCTCCATCCCCAACCCACCCGGCAAGCCGTGAATACACCCCCTCCACCGCCTCTTTCACCGGCGGCGTCATCGGGTAATAAAACCCGACAATATCCGGCTGAATGCCCAAAAACAGCACCTCGCCCACGTCGTCTTTGATCTGATCCACCAGGTAGTTCAGCGGCATATTGTGGGTGGTCATCATAAACATCTCGGCGATGTCGTCCGGGTCAATCAGGCGGATCTCGCCGGGGTTAAGCCCCATATCGGTGGCATCGACGATTAACAGCCTGTCCGGATGCAGTTCACGGATGGCGACCACGTCGTTTTCCGGCGCGCTGCCGCCGTCAATCACCACCCAGTTGCCCGGCGGGTTTGCGGCGCACAGTTCCGCCAGCAGCGGACCCGCGCCGTCGTCGCCCATCATGCTGTTGCCGACACACAGTAAAACGTCAGTCACGTAATCTCCTCACCATCAGGTAGATGGCGCTCTCCTGATGAATATCGTGCAGCATGCCGAGCAGCGTTTTGCTCCACGCCTGCTGCGCCGGGGTTTGTACGCTCAGCGCCGCGTCAAAGGCGTTAGCGAGCATCGCAATGTGGTTGGCGTCGATGACGATCTCGCCATACTTCGGCACGCCCTCCATCTTGCGCCGCGCCGTACTGCCCTCCTCCAGCGTGGCGATCCACGCCAGGTATTCCGGCCACGGGCAGGTTAACGCCGCCTCCAGGCAGTCGATCACCCCGAGGTGGTGCCCAATCGCCAGGCTGTAGTAAACCACCTGCTGCGCCGCATCTGGCGTGGCGTCGTTCTCATCAATAAACTTACGGCTCAGCTGGCTGAACACCACCGTTTCACTCATCGGATACGCGCCTCATCCACGATGTTGTTCAGGTTCGCCACGATCTCATTGAGACGCGGATCGTTTTCCGCCTCCAGCCAGCGCGCCACCTGATGGTCGCCCTGGCTGAGCAGACGCAGATAATCGTCGGCAATCTGGCGTCCGTAGCGGTAGCCCGCCAGCCTGCGTGCCGTGCGGTCGATCTTCACCCGCAGCGGCTGCACCATGTCCGGGTGCAGGATAGTGGCTGGCTGGTTGTCCAGCTCGCCTGGCTCGCGGGCGTGGATCTTCTGCTCCAGCAGGCCGAGCGCCATGGCAAAACCGTACAGCGTGGCGGCGGGCGTCGGCGGGCAGCCCGGAATGTAGACGTCCACCGGCACGATTTTGTCGGTACCGCCCCAGACGCAGTAAAGATCGTGGAAGATGCCGCCGCTGTTGCCGCAGGCACCGTAGGAGATGCAGATTTTCGGATCCGGTGCAGACTGCCAGGCGCGTAACGCAGGCGAGCGCATCGCGCGGGTGACCGCGCCGGTGAACAGCAGGATATCCGCGTGGCGCGGGGACGGCACCACCTTGATGCCGAAGCGCTCGGCGTCAAACAGCGGCGACAGCGTAGCGAAGATCTCAATCTCGCAGCCGTTGCAGCCACCGCAGTCCACGCGATAGACGTAGGCCGAGCGTTTGATTTTTTTCAGCAGCGACGCCTTCATGCTGGCGATGGACTCCTCCACCGTCAGCGGCACCGGAATGCCGTTAGCGTCGCGCGGGCCGAGTAAGTTTTCCATCAGCTGGCCTCTCTCATATGGCGGGTTAAATCGATGCGGTCAGACGGCAGCAGGCATTTCTGACGCTTGCACTCCGGGCAGGTTTCGAAGCTTTCACGGTGATGCTCCGCGCGGACGTCGCCGTTGTGCTTCAGCAGCGCGATGGCGTAGTCGATCTCTTTTTGCACGGCGAACGGACGCTTGCAGACGCGGCAGTTGCACAGCGCAAAGCGCGATTGCTGGAGGAAGTCCTCTTTTTTCCACACCGCCAGCTCGTACTCCTGAGACAGGCGAATGGCGACCGTCGGGCAGACCTCCTCGCAGCGGCCGCAGAAGATGCAGCGCCCGAGGTTAAACTGCCAGGCCAGCTCGCCGGTTTTCAGGTCCGTTTCCACCGTTAAGGCATTCGACGGGCAGGCGTTGACGCAGGCCGCGCAGCCGATGCACTGCTGCGGGTTGTGCTCCGGCTTGCCGCGAAAGTTTTTATCAACCGGGATCGGCTCCAGCGGATAACTGCTGGTCTGCGCGCCGGTTTTGATCACTTTTTTGATAAAGGTAAACATGGCGAATCCTTATTTCAGCGGCGAGTTCTTACGCTCGATGCTGTAGCGCTCAAGCTCTTTGTACGGCACCACCTGGCTTTTCTTCTTGCGCACGTCCACGACGGTCATGCGGTCGGTGCAGGAGTAACACGGGTCGAGGCTGCCGATGATCAGCGGCGCGTCGGAGACCGTGTTGCCGCGAAGCATGTAGCGCAGGGTTGGCCAGTTGGCGTAGGTCGCCGCACGGCAGCGCCAGCGGTAGAGCTTCTGGTTGTCGCCGGTCATGCTCCAGTGGATGTCGTCCCCGCGCGGCGCTTCGGCAAAGCCGAGGGCAAAGCGGTTTGGAATGTAGGTGAAGCCTTCCACCATCAGCGGGCCGCCCGGCAGGTTATCGAGGCCGTAGTCGATCATGTTCAGCGCGGTGAATACCTCGTTGATGCGCACCTTCAGACGGGAGATGACGTCGCAGCCCTGCTCGCTGTGCACGGTCATCGGCAGCAGGCCGTAGCCGACGAACGGGTGATCGGCGCGGGTATCGCGGGCGTGGCCGCTGGCGCGCACCATCGGACCAACGTTACTGAAGTCGCGGGCGATTTCCGGGTCAAGACGACCAATCCCGACGGTGCGCTGCTCAATGTTGGGCGTGCTGAGCAGCATATCCACCAGCTCCTGCACGTCCCGGCGCATCTGCTGCGCCAGCTGGCGGGTCTGGATCATGTCGTCTTTCAGCAGGTCGCGGCGGATCCCGCCGATCAGATTCAGGCCGTAGGTTTTACGCGCCCCGGTAAGGATCTCCGCCATCTTCATCGACGCCTCGCGCACGCGGAAGAACTGCATAAACCCGGAGTCAAAGCCGACGAAATGGCAGGCCAGGCCGAGGTTCAGCAGGTGCGAGTGCAGGCGCTCCACCTCCAGCAGAATGGCGCGGATCATCTGCGCGCGTTCCGGCACCACGATCCCCATGCCGTTTTCCACCGAGGTGGTGTAGGCGGTGCTGTGGGCAAAGCCGCAGATGCCGCACACGCGGTCAGAAAGAAACGTGACTTCGTTGTAGCCCATGCGGGTCTCCGCCAGCTTCTCCATGCCGCGGTGGACGTAGAACAGGCGGTAGTCGGCGTCGATAATGTTCTCGCCGTCGACGAACAGGCGGAAGTGGCCCGGTTCGTCAGAGGTAACGTGCAGCGGGCCAATCGGCACCACGTTATTCTTCTTGCTGCCCAGCTCGTTGATGAACTCGTAGGTTTCGCTGTCGGTGGTTGGGGCCGGGCGCTGGCGGTAGTCCATGCTGTCCTTGCGCAGCGGATAGAGTTCATCCGGCCAGTCGTCCGGCAGCACCAGGCGACGCTCGTCAGGCAGGCCAACCGGCATCAGGCCGTACATGTCGCGCACTTCGCGCTCGCCCCAGACGGCGGCAGGCACGCGCGGCGTGACGGACGGGTATTCCGGTTTATTCGGGTCGACCTCGACGCGCACGGTGATCCAGCACTTCTCGCCCTGCTCCATCGACATCACGTAGTACACCGCGTAACTGCCGCACAGCTGGCGCTCGTCGTTACCGAACAACACCGACAGCCAGCCGCCCTGCTGGTAGTAGAGAAACTCCACCACTTCCGGCAGATAGTTCACCTTAATGGTGACGGTGATCTGGTCTTTGGTTTGCCAGGACTCCTCCAGTACCACGCCCGGGAAAGCCTGATGCAACGCGGCGAGATACTGCTGACCTTTCTTTTCTTCAGACATAAACACTCTCTTTAATCACGCCACCAGCAAGGAGACGAACGCTAAAAATGCAAAACCAAAACCAGCCCAGGTAATGCGTGACGTTTCGACAAAACGCAGGCGCGCCATGCTGTTTTCAAACAGGGCAATGACCAGCACGCCGATAAGCAGCTTGAGCACAGCCACCACCACGGCCAGCAGCAGGCCGCCCGCAGAGAAGTGCGTCATCTGCCCCCACGGGAAGAAAACGCCGACGAACATCTGCAACACCCCCAGCTGCTTGAGACTGATGCCCCACTTCAGCACCGCAAAGCCGTAGCCGCTGTACTCGGTGAGCGGCCCCTCCTGTAATTCCTGCTCCGCTTCCGCGAGATCGAACGGCAGCTTGCCCATCTCGATAAACGTGGCGAACGCGCAGGCGCAGAGCGCCAGCACCAGCGGGAGCGAACGTGAAACCGGCCAGTGGTAAACGGTGTCGGTGATAAAACTGATGTGGGTCGAGCCTGCAACCTGCGCGGCGACCCACAGCCCCAGCAGCAGAATTGGCTCAACCAGCACGCCGAGCATCGCCTCGCGGCTGGCGCCGATACCCGTAAACGGGCTGCCGGTGTCCAGGCCCGCAATCGCAAAGAAGAAACGCGCGATGGCGAAGAGGTAGATCAGCGTAATCAGATCGCCCAGCACCGGCAGCGGCGACGCCACCGTCACCACCGGCAGCGCGGTGGCGATGGTCAGCATCACGCCCACCATCACAAACGGCGTCAGGCGGAACACCCAGCCCGCGGCATCCGGCGCGACGCTCTGACGGGAGAGCAGTTTGAAGAGATCGCGGTACTCCTGGAGCACGCCAGGTCCGCGACGGTTGTGCAGCCGGGCGCGCGCCACGCGCGTGATGCCCGACAGCAGCGGCGCGGCGGCGAACAGCACCAGCGCCTGAAGAATTGCCAGTAACAGACTCATGTCAGGCTCCTCGTGAAATGACAATCACCACCAGCACCGCCAGCTCGATCAGCGCCAGGCGGCGGAACAGTACGGGCACGGCGGCCCCCTGCCAGCCCGGCACCCAACCCACCGGGTTCAGCCAGTGGCGCAGCTTCAGCACGGCGGCAAAGTTCTCTTTCACCGGCATGGCGAAACCGTGGGCGGTGATGACCATCGACTGCTCGTGTTCGTAGCCGCAGGCCCACGCCGCGCCGCGCGAGCGGGAGGCGAGACGGTCGCGTCTGAAGAACAGCATCAGCACGAACGGCAGGAGCGGCGCGGCAATCAGCAGCAGCGCCATCATCGGCTGGGAAACGACGGTATGCGCCGTGACCAGCGGCAGCGGAATAGCGTGGCCCAGCAGCGGCAGCAGCCACGGCGCGGCAACCCCGCCCGCGATGCAGCACAGCGCCAGCGCGACCACGCTGGTGGTCATCAGTACCGGGGCGCAGCAGGCGTTTTCCGCTTCTCGGGTGCGCGGCGCGCCCAGGAAGGTGACACCGTAAACTTTAGCCATACACATCACCGCCAGCGCCCCGGTGATCGCCAGGCCCACCGCCAGCAGCGGGCCGAGTAAACGCCCGATAAACGCCTCGCTCTGGCCGAGGGCGAAGAAGGATTGATAAATCACCCACTCGCCGGCAAAGCCGTTCAGCGGCGGCAGCGCAGCCATCGCCATCAGCCCGACCAGCATCGCCAGCGAAATGACGGGCATTTTTTTGCCAATCCCGCCGAGCTTCTCAATATCGCGGTGCCCGGTGCGGAACCAGACGCTGCCCGCGCCGAGGAACAGGGTGCTTTTAAACAGGCTGTGGTTGATAAGGTGATACAGACCGCCAATAAACCCGGCGGCAATCAGCGCCGGCTGGTTGAGCGCCAGCCCGGTGACGCCTGCGCCCATGCCGAGCAGGATAATCCCGATGTTCTCCAGGGTGTGGTACGCCAGCAGACGCTGGATGTTGTGCTCCATCAGCGCGTAGAGGCCACCGACGAACGCGGTGATCATCCCCGCAATCAGCAACGCCACGCCCCACCACAGCGGCGGCTGATTGCCCGTCAGGGTTATCGTCAGGATGCCGAACAGACCGACCTTCATCACCACGGTGGAGAACAGCGCAGCGGCCGGGGCTGAGGCATTGGCATGCGCCTGCGGCACCCAGCCGTGCAGCGGGATTATCCCGGCCAGCAGGCCAAAACCGACTACGCCCAACAGCCAGACGTCGTTGCCCAGCGGCTGGCCGTTAAGCGCGGCGAAATCCAGCGTGCCAAAACGCTGCCACACCAGCCAGCAGGCCAGCGCCAGCAGCAGCGTGCCGAGACGTCCGAGCGCAAACCACAGCTTGCCGGAGGCGCTGCATCCGGTCAGGAACACGCCGCACAGGGCCATGATTTCAGCCATCACCACCAGTGCGCCGAAGTTGCTGGCGACAACGGTACAGACCGCGGCGGCCATCAACAGGTTAACCAGCAGGCCGTTGGCTTTGGTGTGCTGATGGCGGTGCCAGTCGATATTAAACAGGCTGATAAACAGCCCGCACAGGCCAAAGGTTATCAGCCAGATGGCGTTCAGCGGCGTAAGCTCAACGGCGTGGTGAATCAGCGGGATGAGGGTGTCGACGGATTGCCCGTCGATCAGGACAACCCCGCCCGCCGCCAGCGTCATCAGGCTGCCGACCGCCCCGCCGATACCGGCAATCACGCCGCTCAGCGTTTTATGGAAGGCGAGGAGCAGCGCCAGGACAGCGGCGGCGGCAAACCAGGCCACGCCGCTGGTCATCATAACTATCGCGTTCATTTCGCCCCCTCGTTAAGCGCCCGCAGCAGCGAAAGATCGCCGACGTCGGTATTGATGGTCAGCTCGCGCTTGCGTTTGCTGGTGCGAGCGATGTCGCGGATGTTGACCAGGACCAGCGCCCGGGTCGGGCAGGTCCGCACGCAGGCCGGACCCTGCTCATCGAAGCTGCACAGGTCGCACTTCACCGCAACGGCGCGAATGCCCGGCACCCAGTCCAGCAGCGTGCTCACGCGTGCCGGAGCCGGCGGCGCAGGCGGCGCTTTCGGGGTATTGGCATTCGCCGGAATATGCAGCGGACGGCTGCCGGAAAACTCAATGGCGCCGAACGGACAGGCGATGCCGCACAGCTTGCAGCTCACGCACAGGCTTTCGTTCAGCTGTACCGCGCCGTCAACGCGGGTGATGGCATTGACAGGACAAACGCCCGCGCACGGGGCGTCTTCACAGTGGTGACAGAGCTGCGGGGCAGACTCTTTCTCATTACGCATGACGCGCAGGCGCGGCATGGACTGTAGCCCGTGCAGGCGGTGCGTTTCCGAGCACGCCGCCTCACAGGTCCGACAGCCAATACAGACCGTCGAGTCAGCAATTACAAAACGGTTCACCGGGTCATCCTCTGGTGATGGTCATTTTTGACGAAAAAAAACTGTCTTATCGACACTTCTCGACACTCGCTTTTCAGGCCACGTTCGCGGAGGATTTTCCGTCGATCAGCTGTTTCAGGTTGATCGGCTGATCGTGCTCAACGGCGGCGTAGAGGCCGTTATAAACCGGCGCTATTTTCTCCAGATAGTGCTCCAGCACCTGCTGGCGATCGCGGTTGCTGACGTGACCGTCCACCATGCCGTCGGCCATCAGTTGAGCTTTCGCAATACACTGTTTTTCACCCTCTTTTGTCTCAACGTAATACTCAATGGTGTGGCTGTTGAAGCTCTCCGCCAGGGTGACAAAAATCGTGAAGTGACCAAACAACACAAAGCGCATGTCCCCCTGCGCCGCGCAGCTCATGGCATGGTGCAGACGGGCTTTTGACAGGGTGATCCCCTGAATCAGAGAGTTGCAGTAGAGGTGCCACTGATCCTGAAGCTGCTGATGACGTTGCGCGATGTAATCCGCTTTTTCGCTAATTTCCCAAATAGTCATAAAAGGTATCCGGTTAATGGAGTTAGCGGCTGTTAAGCAGTTTTCGTGCCAGTTTTTAATCTGTTGATTTAAATATCTTTTAACAAGATACGTACTGTCACCGCCGCGGTGTCGACGTGTCATTTCGACAGCGTTGACATCGTCACGCCGTAACGCAAATCAAGCTGGCACTGTTATTGCATTGAAGGGGCAATTCATTAAGGAGGCGTCATGCACGAAATCACCCTCTGCCAGCGGGCACTGGAACTTATCGAACAGCAGGCTGTGCAGAACCATGCGAAGCGCGTGACCGGCGTCTGGCTGAAGGTCGGGGCGTTTTCCTGCGTCGAGACCAGCGCCCTCACCTTCTGTTTTGAGCTGGTGTGCCGCGGCACGCTGGCGGAAGGTTGCGCACTGCATATCGAGGAGCAGCAGGCAGAGTGCTGGTGCGAACAGTGTCAGGAGTACGTCACGCTGTTGTCATCGAAGGTAAAGCGCTGTCCGCAGTGCCAGAGCAGCGGGCTGCGCATCGTGGCGGATGACGGTATGCAGATCCAACGCCTCGAAATCGAGAAGGAGTAAAGTATGTGTAGTACCTGCGGTTGCGCTGAAGGCAACCTGTATATCGAAGGGGATGAACACCGCCCCCACTCCGCGTTTCGCTCCGCGCCCTTTTCCCCTGCCCCGCGTCCCGCGGCGGCACTGACCGGCATCACCTTCGCGCCGCAGCGTTCCGACGCGGGTGACCTGCATTACGGCCGCGGCGAAGCGGGCACCCACGCGCCGGGCATCAGCCAGCGCCAGATGCTGGAGGTGGAGATTAACGTGCTGGATAAAAACAACCAGCTCGCCGTCCGCAATCGCGCCCGCTTTGCCGCGCGCGAACAGCTGGTGCTGAACCTGGTCTCCAGCCCCGGCTCCGGTAAAACCACGCTGCTGACCGAAACCCTCAAACGGCTGAATAAACGTGTCTCCTGCGCCGTTATCGAAGGTGACCAGCAAACGGTAAACGACGCCGCGCGCATCCGCGAAACCGGTACGCCTGCGATTCAGGTCAACACCGGGAAAGGGTGCCATCTGGACGCGCAGATGATTGCCGACGCCGCCCCGCGCCTGCCGCTGGCGAACAACGGCATCCTGTTCATTGAAAACGTCGGCAACCTGGTCTGCCCGGCAAGCTTCGACCTCGGCGAGCGGCATAAAGTGGCGGTACTCTCCGTGACCGAAGGGGAAGACAAGCCGCTGAAGTATCCGCATATGTTTGCCGCCGCCTCCCTCATGCTGCTGAACAAAGTCGACCTGCTGCCGTACCTGAATTTCGACGTGAATAAGTGCCTGGCTTACGCCCGCGAAGTGAATCCGGACATTGAGATCCTGCTGGTTTCCGCCACGCGCGGCGACGGGATGGACGCCTGGCTGAACTGGCTGGAGAACGAACGATGTGCATAGGCGTCCCCGGACAAATTCATTCCATCGACGGCAATCAGGCCAAAGTGGAGGTCTGCGGCATCCTGCGCGATGTCGACCTGACGCTGGTAGGCAGCCACGATGAGACCGGCGCATCGCGTCTCGGCCAGTGGGTGCTGGTCCACGTAGGTTTTGCCATGAGCGTGATTAATGAGGAAGAAGCCCGCGACACGCTGGACGCGCTACAGAATATGTTTGACGTCGAGCCGGACGTGGGCGCCCTGCTGTATGGGGAGGAACGATAACACATGCGTTACGTTGATGAATATCGCGCGCCTGAGCAGGTGTTGCAGCTTATCGATCGCCTGAATTCCCGCGCGTCGCTGCTGGACTACACGAAAGAAAAACCGCTGCGGATCATGGAGGTGTGCGGCGGACACACCCACGCCATCTTTAAATTTGGCCTCGACCAGCTGCTGCCGGAGAACATCGAATTTATCCACGGCCCCGGCTGCCCGGTGTGCGTGCTGCCGATGGGGCGCATCGACAGCTGTCTCGACATCGCCAGCCGCCCCGGTGTGATTTTTTGTACCTTTGGCGACGCCATGCGTGTACCGGGAAAAAATGGCTCGCTGCTCCAGGCGAAGGCGCGCGGCGCGGACGTGCGGATCGTCTACTCACCGATGGATGCCCTGACGCTGGCGATGGCTAATCCTGAGCGTAAGGTCGTCTTTTTCGGGCTGGGTTTTGAAACCACCATGCCCGCCACCGCCATTACCCTCCAGCAGGCGAAAGCCCGCAACGTCACAAACTTTTACTTTTTCTGCCAGCACATCACGCTTATTCCCACGCTGCGCAGCCTGCTGGAAGCGCCGGATAACGGTATCGACGCGTTTCTGGCGCCGGGCCACGTCAGCATGGTGATCGGCACAGAAGCCTACGGTTTTATCGCTGAACAGTACAATCGTCCGTTAGTGGTGGCTGGTTTCGAGCCACTTGATCTACTGCAAGGCGTGACCCTGCTGGTTGAGCAGAAAATAGCGGCCCTGAGTGCGGTGGAAAATCAGTATCGCCGCGTGGTGCCCGATGCAGGTAACAGACGGGCACAGCAGGCCATAGCCGACGTGTTTAGCGTCGAAGGCGACAGCGAGTGGCGCGGACTGGGGCTGATTGCCGAATCCGGCGTAAACCTGACGCCCGCGTATCGCGCCTTCGACGCCGAAGCGCATTTCCGACCGCAGCCGCAGCAGGTGTGCGACGATCCCCGCGCCCGCTGTGGCGACGTACTCACCGGAAAATGCAAACCTCATCACTGCCCGTTATTTGGCAACGCCTGTAACCCGCAAACCGCGTTTGGCGCGCTGATGGTCTCTTCAGAAGGGGCATGCGCCGCGTGGTATCACTATCGCAACCAGGAGTGTGAAGCATGAACACGGTGGAAATGGCGCACGGAAGCGGTGGACAGGCGATGCAGCAGCTGATTAACCGGCTGTTTATGGACGCCTTTAACAATCCCTGGCTCGCCGAGCAGGAAGATCAGGCGCGCATTGCGCTCTCAACCCTCACCGCACACGGTGACAGGCTGGCGTTCTCTACCGACAGCTACGTGATTGACCCGCTGTTCTTCCCGGGCGGCGATATCGGCAAGCTCGCCGTCTGCGGCACGGCAAACGACGTCGCCGTCAGCGGGGCGATCCCCCGCTACCTCTCCTGCGGGTTTATCCTCGAAGAAGGGTTACCGATGGAAGCGCTCACGGCGGTGGTCAAGAGCATGGCGCACACCGCCCGCGAGGCGGGGATCGCCATCGTCACCGGGGATACCAAGGTGGTGCAGCGCGGCGCGGCGGATAAGCTTTTTATCAACACCGCCGGGATGGGGGCGATCCCCGCCGATATTCACTGGGGCGCTCAACAGCTTTGCGCAGGCGACGTGCTGATTGTCAGCGGCACGCTGGGCTGCCACGGGGCAACCATCCTGAACCTGCGCGAAGGCCTGGGGCTGGACGGGGAACTGCGCAGTGACTGCGCGGTACTCACGCCGCTGATCCAGACGCTGCGCGACATGCCGGGCGTAAAAGCCCTGCGCGACGCCACGCGAGGCGGCGTGAATGCCGTGGTGCACGAATTTGCCGCAAGCAGCGGCTGCGGAATTGAGCTGACCGAGCGCGGCCTGCCTGTCAAAGGCGCCGTGCGCGGGCTATGCGAGCTATTAGGGCTAGACCCGCTTAACTTTGCCAACGAGGGCAAGCTGCTGATCGGCGTGGAGCGCCAGGCTGCCGAAGCCGTACTTGCACAGCTGCGCGCGCATCCATTAGGGAAAGACGCGGCCATCATCGGCGACGTGGTTGAGCGCAAAGGGGTGCGCCTGACCGGGCTTTACGGCGTGAAGCGTACGCTGGATCTGCCGCACGCTGAACCGTTACCCCGAATTTGCTAGACCGCGCCAAAAGCGGTCAGCGCTGAATTTCTCTTTTTGCCAGTTTCTATTGGAAAGCAACAATGCCGTATACACCGATGAGCGATCTTGGACAGCAGGGCCTGTTTGACATCACGCGCACACTTTTACAACAGCCCGACCTCGGCGCACTGAGCGATGCCCTGACGCGGCTGGTCAGGCAATCTGCGCTGGCGGACAGCGCCGCCATTGTGCTCTGGCATAGCGCAACCCACCGCGCGAGCTATTTCTCAACGCGTGATAACGGCAAAATCTTCGAATATGAAGATGAAACGTTTCTTGCCCACGGCCCGGTGCGGCGTATTCTCTCCCGCCCGGAAGCGCTGCACTGCAATTTTGACCAGTTTCGCCAGGCCTGGCCGAAGCTGGCAGAGAGCAACCTTTACCACCCTTTCGGCCACTACAGCATGCTGCCGCTGGCGGTGGAAGGGCAAATTTTTGGCGGCTGCGAGTTTATCCGCGATACCGACCAGCCCTGGAGCGAGGCGGAGTACGAACGCCTGCACACCTTTACCCAGATTGTGGCCGTTGTCGCGGAGCAGATCCAAAGCCGCGTCACCAATAACGTGGACTACGACCTGCTGAGCCGCGAGCGCGATAACTTCCGCATTCTGGTTGCCATCACCAACGCCGTGCTCTCCCGCCTGGACATGGATGAGCTGGTCAGCGAAGTATCAAAAGAGATCCATCACTATTTTAAAATCGATGCCATCAGCATTGCGCTACGCGGCAACCGGAAAGGCAAGCTGAACATCTACTCCACCCACTACCTTGATGAAGCTAACCCGGCGCACGAGCAGAGCGAAGTGGACGAAGCGGGAACGCTGTCCGAGCGGATATTTAAAAGCAAAGAGATCCTGCTGCTCAATCTCAATGAACAGGATCCGGTAGCCCCCTACGAGCGGATGCTCTTCAACACCTGGGGCAACAAGATCCAGACCCTGTGCCTGCTGCCGCTGATGTCCGGCAACACCATGCTCGGCGTGCTCAAACTGGCGCAGTGCGATGAAGCCGTATTTACCACCGCCAACCTGAAGCTGCTGCGCCAGATCGCCGAGCGCATCTCCATCGCGCTGGATAACGCCCTCGCCTATCAGGAGATCCACCGCCTGAAGGAGCGGCTGGTGGACGAAAACCTGGCGCTGACCGAGCAGCTCAACAACGTGGACAGCGAGTTTGGCGAAATCATCGGGCGCAGCGATGCCATGTACAGCGTGCTCAAGCAGGTGGAGATGGTGGCGCAAAGCGACAGCACGGTGCTGATCCTCGGTGAAACCGGTACCGGGAAAGAGCTGATTGCCCGGGCGATCCACAACCTGAGCAACCGCAACAGCCGCCGGATGGTGAAGATGAACTGCGCGGCGATGCCTGCTGGCTTACTGGAAAGCGACCTGTTCGGCCACGAGCGCGGTGCCTTTACCGGCGCCAGCAGCCAGCGGCTGGGCCGTTTTGAGCTGGCGGATAAAAGCTCTTTGTTCCTCGACGAAGTGGGCGATATGCCGCTGGAGCTCCAGCCCAAGCTGCTGCGCGTGCTGCAGGAGCAGGAGTTTGAGCGCCTCGGCAGCAACAAGCTGATCCAGACCGACGTGCGTCTGATTGCCGCCACCAACCGCGATCTGAAAAAAATGGTCGCAGACCGTGAGTTCAGAAGCGATCTCTACTATCGCCTGAACGTGTTCCCGATCTGCCTGCCGCCGCTGCGCGAGCGCCCGGAAGATATTCCGCTGCTGGTGAAAGCCTTTACCGCGAAGATTGCCCGCCGGATGGGGCGAAATATCGACAGTATTCCTGCCGAAACGCTACGCACACTCTCGGCGATGGAGTGGCCGGGGAACGTGCGCGAGCTGGAAAACGTCATTGAACGCGCGGTCCTGTTGACGCGCGGGAACGTGCTCCAGCTCTCCCTGCCAGAGGTTACTCCTTCTGAAACGACCGTGACCGCAACCGAGCTTGCGAAAGAGGGAGAAGATGAATATCAGCTCATTATGCGAGTGCTGAAGGAGACCAACGGCGTGGTAGCCGGACCGAAAGGTGCGGCGCAACGGCTGGGGCTGAAGCGTACCACCCTGCTCTCGCGCATGAAGCGTCTGGGAATCGATAAAGAGAGCCTGAATTAACCCGTCATTCCGGCGCCGTATATGGCGCCGCCTTTCATCACTCTGCGTAATTGTCCCACATTGACACAATATATTTTCCTCTGTATAAAATTCCGCCTTAATAATGCGTTTCATTTGCATCAAAATAATTTTAATGAAGGTAGCGTTTAATGAAAAAGGTTCTCTGCGCGTTAGGCATGGCGGTTGCATCAATGAGTACAGCTCTGGCTACCACGTACCCGCTCACGATAGAAAACTGCGGGTATAAAGAAACCTTCACCAAAGCGCCGGAACGCGTTGTGGCCCTGGGGCAGAATACCGTCGAGATCCTGCTTCTGCTGGGTCTGGAAGATAAGGTGAAAGCCAGCGCGTTCTGGCCGACCAAAGTATTGCCGCAGCTGGCTGAGCAGAATGCAAAAATCAAAACCCTGACGGTCGAAATTCCGACACTTGAATCCATTCTTGCGCAAAACCCTAATTTTGTTCCTGCACAGCTGCCGCTGCTGCTCGGACCGGAAAGTAAGGTCGCAAAACGCGAAGACCTGGCCACCGTTGGGGTAAACAGCTATTTATCTCCGGGCATGTGCGCCACCAAAAAAGCCGCAGGGGACATGTACGGCAGCCGCCAGACGCTGTGGGACATGACCTACCTTTATCAAGAGATTGAGGATTTCGCCAAAATTTTCAACGTGGAAGCGCGCGGTCAGGCCGTTATCGCCGACTTCAAAAAACGTGAAGCCGACCTGCGCCAGGAGTTTGGCAAAAACAACAAAGACCTCTCCTTTGTTTTCTGGTTCTCAAGCTCCTCACCTTCGGCTGATGCCTATGTCGGCGGCAAAAACAGCGCCTCTGGCTTTATTGCTAACGTGCTGGGCGGCCATAACGCCATTACCTCTGAGACCGAATGGCCGACCGTAGGCTGGGAAAGTATTATTGCCGCTAATCCGGACGTGATTGTGGTCTCCAGCCTGGATCGTAACCGCTGGGCGCTGGACAACGCCGAAGAAAAAATCAAATTCCTGAAAAGCGATCCAGCCGTCAGCCAGATGGAGGCGGTGAAGAAGGGTCATATTGTGGTGATGGACGGCCAGGCCATGAACCCGACGATTCGCACGCTTTACGGTGCTGAGCAGGTCGGCGAACAGCTCAGAAAACTGGGACTGGACTGATGACCACCGCCGTACTTCAGATGCGGCAGGGGGTGCTCCTGACCACGTCATGCCTGCTCGCCTTCGTGCTGTTGTTTCTGGTGATCGCCCTTGGCGTCAGCATCGGTGAGTTGTCTATCCCGCTCAATAACGTGTTCTACGCCATCAGCAATAAGCTGGGGCTGACTGACGTTCCGCTCAACCGCATCTACGAGAGCGTCATCTGGGACTTTCGCCTCAGCCGCGCGCTGGTGGCGGCCTGCTGCGGAGCCGGGTTGGCCATCTGCGGGGCCGTATTGCAGAGCCTTTTGAAGAATGCGCTGGCGGAACCTTACGTGCTCGGCGTGTCGGCGGGAGCGTCAACCGGGGCGGTGTCAGTCGTCGTATTGGGTCTCGGCACCGGCGCAGTGTCGCTTTCTGCGGGCGCGTTTGCCGGAGCCTTCGCCGCCTTTGCCTTCGTCGCCTTCCTGACCAACGGCGCGCGCGGCGGCAATGAACGCACGATCCTGGCGGGCGTAGCGGCCTCTCAGCTGTTTAACGCCATTACCGCCTATACCATCAGCACCTCTGCCAGCGCGCAACAGGCGCGCGACGTGATGTTCTGGCTGCTGGGCAGCTTTAGCGGCGTACGCTGGCCGGAATTCCAGCTGGCGCTGGTAGTGGTACTGGCGGGGCTGGCCGTCTGTCTTTATTATTCCCGTGCGCTGGACGCCTTTACGTTCGGTGATGATGCCGCCGCCTCGTTGGGCATTGCCGTGCCCTGGGTGCGCCTGGCCTTGTTTACCACCACCGCCCTGATCACCGCGACCATCGTCAGCATGGCGGGCTCTATTGGTTTTGTCGGGCTGGTCGTGCCGCACGTTATGCGTTTCCTGTTCGGGCCGCTGCACCGCACGCTGCTGATAGCCAGCGCGCTGGCGGGGGCGATCCTGATGGTGCTGGCCGACATCGCCTCGCGGATGCTGATTGCTCCGCAAAGCCTGCCGGTTGGCGTCGTTACCGCACTGGTGGGCGTACCGTTCTTCGCCGTGATTATCTACCGCTCAAGGAATAAGTAATGAGCATCTGCGCCGAGAAAATCACCTGGAAGGTAGGTAAAAAGATCATTGTGAATCATGTTTCGCTGACGGTTTCCCGGGGCGAAACGGTGGGCCTGCTTGGCCCTAACGGCTGCGGTAAATCCTCGCTGTTGCGCATACTGGCAGGTCTGCGCCGCCCGGATGCCGGGTGCGTGACGCTGGACGGACAGGACATTGCCCGCATTGCCAAAAAGCAGCTGGCGCGGCGCGTGGCGTTTGTTGAACAGCACGGAATGACCGACGCCAATATGCGCGTGCGTGACGTCGTCAAACTGGGGCGAATTCCGCACCATTCTCCCTTCTCAAACTGGAGCGCGCAGGATGACGAAACCGTCACCGCCGCCCTGCAACGCGTGGATATGCTGGATCGCAGCGAACAGGGCTGGCTGAGCTTATCCGGCGGCGAGCGTCAGCGGGTACATATCGCCCGCGCGCTGGCGCAAGCGCCAACCGAAATTCTGCTGGATGAACCGACCAACCACCTGGACATTCATCATCAGATGCAGCTCATGCAGCTTATCAGTGAGCTGCCGGTAACCAGCATCGTCGCCATTCACGATCTTAACCACGCATCCATGTTCTGCGATTCGCTGATTGTGATGCAGCAAGGGCAGATTGTGGCGACCGGAACGCCGCAGGAAATCTTATCCGAGGAGCTGCTCTGGGACGTCTTCAGGGTGAAAACCAGAATCGAGATCTCGCCGTACCACGGCAAAAAACACATCCATTTTATCGTGTAGGGGTGAGTTAAAACGATGCCTCTTCGCACTGCCAACACCCTCTGGCCGCCCGTTCTGCTGGGCAGCCAGTTTGTGTTTAATATCGGCTTTTACGCGGTCGTCCCCTTCCTGGCGATCTTCTTACGTGACGATATGCTGCTCTCCGGCGGGCTGATTGGGCTGGTGCTTGGGCTGCGCACCTTTTCCCAGCAGGGGATGTTTATTGTTGGCGGCGCGCTTTCAGACCGGTTTGGCGCGAAGAGCGTGATCCTCAGCGGCTGCATCGTCCGCGTGGTGGGTTATTTACTGCTGGCCTTTGGGCAATCCCTGTGGCCCGTCATTCTGGGGGCCTGTCTGACGGGCGTTGGCGGCGCGCTGTTCTCACCGTCGATAGAGGCCCTGCTGGCAAAAGCGGGAACGCAAAGTGAGGCAAAGGGTAAACGCAGCCGCGCGGAGTGGTTTGCGCTGTTTGCGGTGTGCGGTGAACTTGGCGCCGTTCTTGGCCCGGTGATGGGGGCCCTGCTGACGGGGCTGGGCTTTCGTCAGGTTGCGCTCGCAGGCGCAGGGATATTTATCGTTGCGCTGGTGGTGCTATTTTTCTGCCTGCCTGCGGCACATCACAGCACGAAGCCGCTGAAAATTCTGCCCTTGTGGACGACGTTCCGTCAGCCGCGTTTCGTCGCCTTTATCATTGCCTACAGTTCATGGCTGTTAAGCTATAACCAGCTCTATCTGGCGCTGCCGGTGGAGATCCAACGCGCCGGCGGGAACGAAAAAGATCTGGGGCCGCTGTTTATGCTGGCCTCGGTGCTGATTATTGTTCTGCAGCTGCCCCTTGCCCGTTTCGCCCGAAACGTCGGCGCGGTCCGGATCTTACCGGTGGGCTTTTTGCTGCTTTCCGCCTCGTTTGCAAGCGTGGCGCTCTTTGCCGCGACGGAGCCGCCGGAGGGCTGGCTGCGCCTGCTGCCCTCTGCAAGCCTTGTCACGCTGCTGACGCTCGGACAAATGCTGCTGGTGCCGTCGGCTAAAGATTTGATCCCGCGCTTTGCCGAGGAGTCAACGCTTGGAGCGCACTATGGCGCACTCTCAACCGCCGGCGGCATCGCGGTGCTGGTGGGGAATTTAGGTTTAGGCAGCCTGCTGGACAAGGCGCTGGTGCCCTCGACGGAGGCCATTTACCCGTGGCTGCTGCTGGCGGTGTTTCCACTGTGCAGCGCGGTCGCGCTGAGCGTGATTTGCCGCCCGCTGCGGCGCTGAAGCGCCTATTTTTTAGGTCGATACTTTTCAGGCAGTTCCGGAACCGGACGGCGATCGTCAATAAGGTGGCGAAGAGTCAGAATCGGATGACGCCATAGCATTCGTGGCCCCGCCCAGCGCATCACCTGCTTCATCTCCTCACGTCTGGCGGGCTGATAGCAGTGCACCGGGCACTGTTTGCAGGCGGGTTTTTCCTCACCAAAGACGCATTTATCCAGGCGCTTATCCGCGTAGGCATTCAGCGCCTGATAATGGCCCTCATCCTTTACCGCCTGCGGACAGTTTTTTTCATACAGGGCGATCATTTTCGCGATCGTCTCTTTTTCGCGCGCAATGCGTTTCCCCGCCATTTTCATCCCCCCTCAATAACACGCATTCAGAATACCATTTTAAAAAAGGGATTTCAGTCGTTGCATTCTGTTTTCTGAAGGCGCCTTCCAGTCTTCGCTCTTTCCTGACGCGTTTTTACTGTTATTTTATACAGGCAGTCTGAACACACGTTGCCAACAGTTACCGGAGGATCTATGCAAGGAATGGCTATCACCAAACCGTATCGTCACTTAAAAGTGGGTTATTTCAGAAAGCGTCATGAAGATCGTAAAACCAAGATCCCAACGCGTTACAGCGTACACGCAGCCCTGAATCTGAAAGGGGACTGGCTCGAAAAAGCAGGCTTTTTAACCCATTCGCAGGTTCGGGTGGAGGTCGGGCCGGGTAAAATAATTATCGAACTCATTAAAGAGCCGGATGATGGACATCCCGGCCATGTCGTTCAGCGAGAGCAGTAAAAAATAGGGCGTTTTCCGACAGAAAACATAAACCCACGGGGCCCCTGCTGCGTAATGGAATAATTCAGGTTTTTCTTCGGATACAGAAAGAAGTCAGGGAGAATTTCATTCATAATCTCATTTGGTGCGGTTTGCTGACCATTAATGTCATGTATATTTACCGATGTAAAATGGAATGAGTCTTTATTTTCTGTCCATACATAGGAGACATCTCTGCGGATAACGCCAGCAAGTTTATCATTTTTATAATAGGCTCCGCTTAGCGCAATGACGCCAGTCTGCTTCTTCATCGTGTACATGAAGTCCATCGTCAGGTTAGCGCGAATATCCTCATGATAGACGACGATTGACGCTGAACAGGCCTCCGTATTTTCACTGTTTTGCTGGTGTAGACGGTATAGCCATGCGGCCAGTGCGCCAGCGAGGAAGAATACCAGAAACAACAGAACGGTTGCCTTTTTGGTCATCAGAGATGTCCTCTAAAATAGAGCGAAATACATCCGGCATTTGCTTTTATTTCAAAGGGTTCTCTGCAAGCAAGAACGGAAAGCGCCGGAGCATGGCTGGATGAGGGAAAATAGACCCACGGATATTTTTTACAATCAAGCCCCGTGTCTAAAATGATTTTTATAAATCGCCTGAAGTTGCCGACGCCACGAATATCATCGTTTTGCGAGGAAAAATGACAGCCGTTCTGTGTAAGAGTAATTGGATAATCCCTGAAAAAATCTTTTTCCGGGTTATCATGTAAAAGGTATTGAAACGCAAAGAAACCGGCACAAAACGCGATTATCATTAAAGCTGTCGGGAAAATATACTGGCGTAATTGACGCTGTTTTTTCCTCCCACCCGGCATTACGGGAATATTTTCGACAGGTTTATCCTTTGTATCAACCGGAGAGGTTTCCACTCCCGTCGCTGTCGCTTTTTTTCCGTCATCAACACAGTCCGTGTCAACGCGGGTTACCCTGACATTTTTCTCTATCTGGAATCCTTTTCTCGGCACCGTCGCCACCAGCGTATCGTCCGTCTCTCCTGTGGTCCGGAGCCCGCGTCGAATTATAGAGATATTCTGATAAAGCGTATTTGCCGGAACCAGCATGCCGTCCTCGCCCCAGGCTTTATCAAAGAAGTATTTCTGCGTAACGACTTCTGGAAATGATTCTAAAAGAAGGTTCAGACAACGGCTGGCAGGGGTTGTCAGAATTACATTTAAGTCAGGACGGGTCAACGAAATCAGCAAATTCCTCTCTGGACAAAATTTAATTTTATCGTTAATTATCCAGAACATATGCCGCTCGCTTACGATAAACAGAATAGTTAACTGCCGGGGTGAAGTGTAATTATACTCTGCGGTCAACCCTTGTCAAAGCAGGCGGTTATCACTTTTTCCTTCCGCATTTACCTGTTCCGACAGAACATTAATGCCGCGGATAAGGACCAGATTTACAGTCAATCGCAATATTTAATAGTCGGGCCTCTTTTTAAAGTATATTCACCCGCGGGATGAACGTAATAACGAGTAACGGACGCTAAATGCGATGTATGCGTGGATTAACGCTGTACAGCGCGACAGCACCTTGAGTGCCGGATTAGCTACAAGGATGGAATGAGGTACGCATTTTACAGAAAGAGCCCTTTCCTGCTGTTTTCCTGCCATACAGACTTCGTTATCATGGTCGCCATACATCGATGAATGAAACGCAGGATTCATGAGTTCCAATGAGCGGATATGTAACCAGACAACAAAAAAATACAACTCATTGAAATTTAAGAACATGGACACCAGGATTTTATGAGCACACTTGAGAATTTTGACGCCCACACGCCAATGATGCATTGGTGTGTTAATGCTGATTATTAAAGATAATTTTCCACCAGAAAATAAAAACCATATTTCAACCTACATTTATGTAACTATCTGATTTTAAGAATATTGTTTGCTGTACTCATCCAGCGTTATACTCCCTCTGTTTTCCCATCCATCTAATAACACAGGGCATCCCCATGAGCCGATACCATGTATCCAGCAGTGAAGGCCAGTATGAGAAAGACTCTGGCGAGCAGGTTTTGGCTAATAAGCTGGGGATCGCTACTTCTGATGAGATGGATGAGGTTGAACTTGTCCTGTTAGAACAACTCTACCAGTCTGTTTTTGAAGAACAGTTCCCGGAAGGACAACTCAGCGTAGCCCTGCTAAAAAGCTGGCATCGCCGCTGGTTAGGTAACATCTACGAGTGGGCTGGACAAGAAAGAGCGGTTAATATCAGCAAAGGCGGCTTTATGTTTGCCCCCTCAGCACAGTTGCCAAAACTGCTGAACGAGTTCGACACGAAGTATCTGACTCAATACACGCCGTGTAGCGGCATGGACGAAGAACAACTCATCACCGCTATCGCCATAACCCATGTCGAGCTGATACTCATCCATCCATTCAGAGAAGGAAACGGGCGTTTGTCGCGACTATTAGCCGACGTTATGGCCGTTCAGGGAGGATACAAACCGCTGGATTATAAAAGCTGGGAGCAAAACAAAACCCAGTATATCTCGGCTATCCATGCGGGCGTATCAATGGACTACGAGCCGATGAGACACTGGGTCAGAGAAGCATTAAGAAGGGGCTAAACCGCAAGACGTAAATGAGCAAATTTTTTGCGTGTAGCTTCAAGGGAAGCTTCGATCTTCGCGGAGGACTGCCCTGTTTCAACAGCCGTAGATGTTGCTACTGAGCGAACGATGTCAGCACGAGACGGCTTAGCATAGCTTGCCTGAGTTTTTTTGTTGTTGCTCATAATTACTCCTGAAAAGCAAAATCTGGGCTGAAAACATCATCTAAGCATTATACCAAACTTTCTGCGCGAATTCACATTAAGCCCCGTCAAAGACTCACTCATCGGCCAAGCCCTTTAAGTAATACATCAAGTATGAAACGATTGGCTAAACGGGCAACATCCTTATCAGACAGGTAAGCAACTGAATGTTTCTCAAACGCCCCCATGCTTTCGATGACAGCATTCTGTACGGCCTGAGGATAATCCCCAAGCATGATTTGCTCGATATCGTTATGGCGAAGTTGATCCATCACAGAATCATTTTCGGAAACTTTAGCCGCCACGCCATCAAGCCATACCAGCTTGTCAGCATCAGTCGTTTCTTCGCCAAACAACTCATTTAGCTGTTCCAGAATGTGCGATAATAGATCTTTCGGCCTTTCAGCAATTGAGCCACCGACGCTGGTGATCCCTTTAAGTCCTTCTCCCCCTTCTTGTAATTTCAGATCCTGGGTGCGCTTTTCCCACAGTTTATAGTGTGTTAGCTGTACCTGACTGATATCAAGATCGTCATCAAGCCGCTCCTCTCTTAACAACGGCAGCAAGTGGCGAGCAAAGACATTTAAGCGTTCCAGTTCTTCATCTGCCAGATCGACAATTTGCGAAGCAAACTCGTAAAAACGGATAAAGCTATTCATATCTTTTTTGAACGTATCCAGCACGTCCTTCGCTTCACGAGCTTGCTTAACACTACGTTCGCAGTTTACTCGCCAAGTTTCATCGCCGCTTTTCTTTGCATCTTCGAGTGTCGATAACGCCCCTCGTAATACATCCATCGCGGAGCGGTAACGATGAGTAAAACGATCTACCGCTGGTTTACAATACCCCGTTAGCGCTTCAGGACCACGTTTCGGGTCAAAATAAGCATCAGAAAAATTAATCACTTCATGCCATTGCCATATATGCTGTTCATTCAGCTTATGGAAAATGGCATAAACAAGGTTGGGATCGGATACCTGCACCAGTTCGGCATTCTGATAATACTCTTTAAAATCAGTCAGAATATCCTGAGGATCATTAACAAAATCAAGAACAAATGTGCTGCTTTTCCCCGGATACGTACGATTAAGACGGGATAGTGTCTGAATACAATCCACGCCCTTGAGTTTTTTATCAACGTACATGGCGACCAGTTTGGGCTGGTCAAAGCCTGTCTGGAATTTATTAGCGACCAGCATCACCTGATAATCATCAGTATCGAATGCTTTACGCATATCCCGACCTTGCAGGCCTGGGTTCATCGAGTTTTCCGTGTAGCTTTCGCCCTCATCGACAACTTCACCTGAGAACGCCACCATTGCTGTTAAACGTTTATAGCCTTTTTCTCGCACATAGCTATCAAACGCCTGCTTATATTTTACTGCTTCGAGGCGACTGCTGGTTACTACCATCGCTTTCGCTTCGTGATTTAGTAAATGAGCAACATGCTCACGGAAATGTTCAATGATGACCTGTGATTTCTGGGCAATATTGTGAGGGTGTAAGCGAACCCACTTGCTCAACTGCGTTTTGGCTTTTTTGCGGTCGACTTCTTTATCTTCGGCATCATGTGCCAGACGATAAGCCTGCCCATAGCTGGTGTAATTTTTCAGAACATCCAGAATAAACTCTTCTTCGATCGCCTGTCGCATTGAATACAGATGAAATGGCTTCGGTTTATTGTCATTCGCCAAAGGCATTTCGGGATGAGGTGGTCTACCAAACAGCTCTAACGTCTTGGCTTTAGGCGTGGCAGTAAAGGCAAAATAGCTTATATCAGAGGAACCTCTGCGAGCCTCAAGCGTCGCATTGATAACATCCTGACCATCCATTTCTTCTTCATCTATTTTTTCCGCCATCAGCACTTCGCGAAGCTGTCGAGCAGTCGTTCCCGTCTGACTTGAGTGTGCTTCATCAGCGATAACAGCAAAGCTTCGTCCTTTCAGACCAGTACTTTCCTGAATAGCTTTGAGCACATGCGGGAAAGTCTGGATCGTCACGATGATAATTGCCGTACCAGACGATAAAGCCTCGGTTAGTTGCGAAGACTTACTACCCGACTCACGGCTGATTTTACAAACCACACCATCCTGATGTTCAAACTGGTAAATCGTGTCCTGCAATTGACCATCCAACACAGTGCGGTCTGTAATAACGATTACCGAATTAAAAAACTTGTTACCATCCGGGCGGTACAATGACGCTAACTGATGGGATAACCAAGCTATTGAGTTGGATTTACCGGAACCAGCGCTATGCTGAATAAGGTACTTTTGCCCTGTTCCCTCCACGCGAACGGCATTCAGCAATGACTGAACAGCGACCCATTGGTGGTAACGCGGGAAAATCAGGGTTTCCTTGATTTCCTGATGACCAAGCGCATCATCAACGCGCTTTTGCTCCAGATGTAAGTAGCGCCCCAAAATACGCAGCCAGTTATCCGGTTGCAGGATTTCCTGCCATAGATAGGCTGTCGCATACCCCTCTAATGGTTGATCGTTACCCGCCCCGCCTTCTGCGGTTCCCCGGTTAAAAGGCAGGAAAAAGGTTTTCTTTCCATCCAGTTTGGTGGTCATCGCCACCTCATACTGATTGACCGCAAAATGGACCAGCGCACCGCGTTTGAAGGTCAACAGTGGTTCTGGTTTATTTCCGGTTTTTGGCTGGCGGTCATTGATATACTGTAGTTTTGCCGCATCAAGCGATTGTTTAAACGCCGATTTCAGTTCAAGTGTGGCGACAGGCAACCCATTCAGGAACAATGTCAAATCAATGCGGCCATCATAACCATTGGGCGAATAAATCAGTTCAGGTACTACTCGTAAACGGTTAGCGCAATAGCGGACCAGCAAGTCTGGATTAAGGTCATGATCGGGTTTAAAGGTGCAAAGCTGAAAACGAGCACCGCGATCCGCTAAGGTATGTCTCAGCGTCCACAAGGTTCCTTTAGCCGAAAGATGTCTCTCAACCGCGTTGAGAAAATGTACATCTGTATCTTTTGGATAAATTCCGCAAAACTTGTCCCAGACTTCCGGCTGGGTTTCCTGTACATAAGCAAGCGCATCTTCTGGATAAATCGCCCTTTCACGATCATAGCCGGATGAGCTTCCAAATAACCAACCACTGGATGATAGTTGCTCAATAATGTGATTCTGGAATAATAGTTCTGCGGATTTAGATACCATATCAGTTCTCTTGATACGCTTGCTCAATCAGTAACTTAGCTTTTGCTAAATCTGCCTGATTATGGACAACCACCTCAATATCACCGGTTCCCCAGTGTCCCAAATTAGTAACATCTCTGACGATATCAGAGATGATCACCTGCTCCGGTTTTAGTTTCAGGTAAAGCTTGACGTGTGGTTCTTTGGCTGTGGGCCATATCACGACGCTTAGAAAATTCTTTATCTTCTGAAACGCAGTATAAAGCAGTAACTCTTTGCGCTGAACCTCATCACCCAAGCTATCAGCAAAATCACAGATATTCTGATAAAGCGCAACCAGTTCAGGGGAAGACTTATCCAGACGATAGCGTTGAGCATTTTTCTTCTGCTTCGGCACCTGATTCTCTATTGCAACAGGCTGAGGCTTGTGAGTCTCGGTAGCAGCATTCACCAGCTCAAACATCAGGAGATCAGGGTTAAACAGCTTATAGCGGATAAGATTGATATTGCGGTTAATCTGCGCAACGGCATGCTCGTCATATTTGGTAAAATCTGCCGCAATGCAAATCACACGGGCATTGGACCAATCGATATCGTCAGCAACCTGTTTGCCAAACTTATCCATCACCAGCCAACGGAACTCGGCCTGATGATCTAATAGCCAGTCCAGATAGAACAACCCCTGATTAATGACGTTCTCGTTACTCTGACGTTTATATTCGATAATCACTGGCGTGTTGTTTTCATCCAGCCCCAATGAGTCAATGCGCCCCTTATGGGTCTTGCCTGTGCTGTATTCTGTCGCCAAAAAACGTACCCCAAGGAAAGCCTCCATATGAGACTCGATCAGTTTCTGAAGATCTTTTTCAATGGCTGCTGATTTTCCCGGAAGTTCAGAGACACCGTTTTTACCATAACGAAAGAGCTGGATATCACTCATGCAGCGTCCTTAGCAGCGGGTTGCCAGTTGCGTACATCGATTTTACCTGTTACGGCAGCGGAAATTAGGGCGGAACGACGCTCCTTTAGCAAAGATATTTGCTGTTCACAATGCATCACAAGGGTATTGAAACATCGTTTTTTTTCTTCAACATCAGCAACAATAACTTTCTGCTCATTTAATGGCGGTAGCGGGATAATATATTTTTTCACGTCAGAACAAGTTATTGCGGCCTTTGTACTGCCCCCACCAGATGATTCAAAACGAATCTGATCATATTTACTTTGAAGCCATAAATGAAGATATTCTGGTAATATTTTATTTTTTGACAAAGGAGTCATATAAGCAATATGCTGATTAATAGTGGCATCCATCATCAATAACGCGGAGGTACCTCTCGTTTTCCCTTCCCCTGTAATTGCAATGATGACGCTACCTTTTTTTACTAAAGGTAAACTGCACTCCAACAATGCTTTTGAAGTGACAAATTGCTCTGCATTAGTAACAATATCATCGTTTACTTTAGAGCTATTAAGCCATGGGTAATCACCTGAAAGCCAGTAGGATTGATTATCTCTATTAGGAGTACTGCCATTACCAACTTTACAAAGCCAACCTATCTGGGATACCCCCCAGTGCTCAGGCACTTCACCTAACCACTCATTTCCTGAAACTTTGAGCTTAACACGATGATTTAACCCTCTTCTTACGACATCAGAAATCACCGCTTGCCGTTTTTCTTTCAGAAGTTCAATGAGTCGAACTTGTTTGTCGATTAATAGGTCAATCTTATCCAATTCGTAATCTAAAAATTTCGCAATACACTCCTGCTCAACTACTGAAGGCAAAAGTACAGGCAATGATTGAAAATCATCTGTTTTAATTTGTAATGAATTTGGTCTTATACCTTGCATTTGCGAAGTATAAGCCATGACGTATGGATTTGAACGCAACAAATAATGTATATATTTCTTATTAACATTTTTTGTAAACCTATATGCTCTATATGCAGGACTAACATATCCTTCATAATCGGAAACACCTAGGCCAGAATAGTTAAGCCACATTGTATTAACAACTAACTGCCCTTTTCTCACAACACGGTATTCTGCTACTTCTTCAAGCGTTCTTTTCTTTGCCTCATCATTGTACTCTTTTACTTCTACTCCCCTATAACCGGATACAGATAACATCTGCCCAACAGGCTCCACACCATTTTTTTCATTACTTACTTGGAACAAGTATTTGAATTTCTCAAGTGTCCATCTAGCAGGGATCTCTCCAAGCCATTCCACACAAGAGTCTTTATATTCTGAATATGCTCTGTACTTCACGAATGGACCTCCGCCAGCAAGACCATAATTTCTCTGCTCACTTCATCCAAGTCGCGATCAATCTCTTCCAAGGAACGTGGCGACTGATACTGATAAAAATAGCGGTTAAAAGGAATTTCATAACCCACTAAACCGACCTGTCCATCATAAGGATCGGTTTTTTCGATATCGATCCACGCATCAGGTATATAGGGTAATACCTCGCGTGTGAAATACGTTTCAACAGATTCACTCAACGGCACATTTTCATAATCACGCAAACTGGCGTCAGGTTCTGGCTTACCCTTAGTTTTACAAACTTCAGCATTCTCATCTGTTTCACTTAAGTGTTTTATCAACAACTTAAACTGAGCAGCAGAAACTTTCGGCAATGCTTTTTTGAATTTTTCCCGGCTTAAATATTTATCATCCATTGCATCCAGAGCGGCTAATAACTCTAAATCACCATATTTGGACCAGTCTTTATCCGCCAGCAACGCTACGCGACGATCAAGATCGCGTGGATAAAATGCCAGCTTAAGCGGTCTTTCCACCGTAATACGGCGATAGCCAAAATCAGAGGTTTTAAACAGCTTAACATTAGCCGAAGGTTGATAGCGCGTATACTGATTCACAATCTCGTCAATCTGCGCTTCCGTTAACTCTTTACGCTTACTACCAAGAGATTTCCGCATCGGCGCAAATTGCTCCGTGGCATTAATCAGCAGCACCTTGCCCTTACGTTCTTTCGGTTTATGATTGCTGAGTACCCAGATGTAAGTCGCAATCCCGGTGTTGTAGAACATATCGGTCGGCAATGCGACAATAGCATCCAGCAGATCCTGTTCCAGCACAAAGCGGCGGATCTCGCTTTCACCACTGCCCGCACCTCCGGTAAAGAGTGGCGAACCATTAAGAATGATCCCGATACGGCTGTTATCGTTCATCTTACTAATCAGGTGCAGCAAGAACAGCAAAGAACCATCGGATACTCTCGGCAAACCGGGTCCAAAACGCCCATCGTAGCCCTTTTTATGTTCTTTGCGGATAACGGTATCAATCTTTTTCCAGTCAACGCCAAACGGTGGGTTGGACAGGCAGTAATCAAAACGCTCATTCCAGAGCTGATCGTCAGAGAGGGTATTACCCAGCTTGATATTGCTGATATCTTGTCCCTTGATCAGCATGTCCGCTTTACAGATAGCGTAAGACTCTGGGTTTAGCTCCTGACCATAGGCCCGAAGGCTGGCACTGGGATTTATTCCATGCAGGTATTCCATACCACTGGAAAGGAAGCCGCCTGTCCCGGCAGTAGGATCGTAGATGCGGCGGATCAGTCCCGGTTTAGTCAACGCTGCATCGTCGTCCGCAAACACCAGAGAGGTTGTCAGTCGCACGATATCCCGTGGCGTAAAGTGCTCACCCGCCGTTTCGTTAGAACCTTCTGCAAACCGGCGGATCAAGTCCTCAAATATCAGCCCCATATCGTGGTTACTGACAGAAGAAGGGCTCAAATCAGCCTCGGCAAATTTTTTGGCTACTTTGTAGAGTAAATTGGCATCATCAAGCTGCTGTATAAACTCATAGAATTTAAAGTGTTCGAAGATCTCACGCGCGTCATAGCTGAATGAGCGAATGTAACGTTCAAGATTAAGTCGTGGCTGTGTTTCCCCCAACTTACTGAGGTCCAACGGCGAAGTATTGTAAAAGTGTTGCCCGGAAGCGTGGCGAAGAATTGCATCGGCAGCGTTCTCATCAAGCTTTTCAACCACAGGTAACTTATCAAGTACAGCCTGTTTGGTAGGCGCAAGCACGCACTCAAGACGACGAAGAACGGTAAATGGCAGAATCACTCTGCCATACTGAGATTGCTTGAAATCACCACGTAGTAAGTCAGCGACGGACCATAAGAAAGCCGCCATTGAAGAAAAATTAGTCATTTTATTACCTCTTGGTTTTGCCCTATTGTCCACGTAAAAGCGGAGAGGACAAGAAGAAGTGAAAACTGCGAAGTCTTTTCTCTTGTAAGGCTACATACGGGTGACGTGTCGTGGATTACTGGAATCGCCCACATGAACAGAAGTGCTAATGCTTTTTCTCAATCAAAAGGTATGGATGGGACCAGATACTGATGGAAACATTACTTATTATTGGAGGACACATCTGGGCTGTGAAACATTTAAGCCAGATGTAATCTGACACCATGACCGACGATATTCACTGAATAGTGTTGATACACCCATATAGATATACATACCCATTGAGTGTATCAACTGATGGCTTACATGCGTCTAAACGCTTATGGACATCCTGTCTTATGGACAAACTACTTACGGGTTCTCACCCCAGAAGTAAATGTCAGTCCAGTAAACCCCATCTCATCCTGCTTACATAGCGCCCGTGCCAGTAGAACAGGTGGCAGCCTGTGCTTGCGGGTCCTCCTTTTGCCAACCTCATCAGAGTAGGGTCTTACTTCCTGCCACATCCCCTTGAAACAGTAAGTTACCTGCGCATCAAAATCCCTTAGTTTTTGGCTTTTCATTGGTCGACTAATTATCCCTGCTCTGGCCCGTATATTTTTGTCTCTTTTCATCGCCTTCCTTAGCGTTTTGAGCGCGCCAGGCTCTCTTGGCATCAGCAGATGCAAATGAGGCATCCAGCGCTGAATATCGGTGTGAAAATCCAGCTCATAGCCCCCCACTATTTTGTCCGTAAATCCGGCTCTTTTTACCATCTTGTAGACCCGTTCCCGGAATTTCTTATGGTCCCAGCAACTGATCTGCTCTTCTTCCAGCATGGCATCGTAATAAACCAGCGTAACCACTCTGTACGCGCTCATACACCCCCGCAGCGGGGCCAGTTCAGCCAGTTTACGTAACCTGTGCAGGCGGAAGCACTGTGGGCACGCAGCACTGCCACATGGCTTATCTAACATACAGGCTTTAAGTTTCCTCTTTAGCCGAAGAGCCTTTCCTCGCCACTTTTTGTGTGCTTTTCTGACTTCTTTGCTTTCATTCTCGTTATCATTCCTGTCCTGCTGGACAGCTTTTTGTATTGCTCTTATACGGTACTGGCGCTCTTTCTCCATCCGATCCCGGGTTTCAAACCCTGGAATGGTGAGAGCCAGCTTTTCCAGTTGGCGCTCTTCTTCTGTCAGCGATACGTATACTGATCGCGCAATGCGGTCTTTTGCACCAAACATATCAGCAGCCTCCTGTAGTGACGCGGGAAGCAATCCATTCACTGACGTCACTTTCCAGCCAGGCTACCGCTCGCCCTCCAGTCAGGGATTTAGGGCGTGGAAAAGTGCCTTTCTCAATCATCCGGTACAACGTGGCGCGGCTCACCGCACAGCGCTCCAGTACGACCCGAATTTTCACCAGTTTCATCTCGTTCATATTTCTGCACTCTTGAGCAGTTCAAGGAGTGCCTTATTCACAAGATCGAAATTCGGAAGCTGCGGCTACGTTTTGGGACGTCTGCAAGCACGTTAGACGTTTCATTGTCGGGCCGACACTTGTGTATGATCAATGTCGGCCAGACATGGGAGATGCTAGAGTGGTTAAAATGGCTAAAGAAGGGAGCCACACATGGCAGGGAAAAAACAGATGAGCCGCCAGCAGCGGTCGACAAAGATGCGGACAGATGCGGGACTGACCCAGGTGAAAGTTTATCTTGACGAAACCACACTGGAATTACTGGCGTTACTTCAGGAAAACTTGTCAGAAGGTAAAATGAAGGGCGATGAAATCAATATGTTCCGCAGTATAGCTGTCACTGCCGGTATCCACAGTCAGGCAGAAGCATGCTTAGGGGAAAAAGTGGTATCAGACATTGTGGCTAAAAATCTGGGCACTGAGTGCAGAGCCAGCGAAGCGACAGACAATCCTCATAAGTTCTTTCTCCGGACGATGATTAACAAGCTTTACGAGAAAGGTCAGCGTAATACACATAGACGCAGACTTGCAGAGGTTGCTGAAATCATGAATGAAAGCAGCTACAGAGCGCCGAATAGGAAGAAAGGGGAATGGAGTGAAAATGATATTAGTCAGTATGTAAATAATGACATACAACTGGAAAAATGATGCCTCAGCAGAGGCGCCAGGCGGTAAGACTGTACACTGCAAGTATCTCTGGAATACCCAGGCCGCGAAGTACGATAGTGTCATTCATCAGGAGTGGTGAGTTGGTCGTACTTTCCCGGCTTCCCCATAGCACTAAGCCCGCCCTGGACGTGCCTGTGAGTCATCAAAAATAGTCCCTGGCCCCGTTTGATTGTTTAGCCAGCAGGTGACGAAGGCCATCCCCCCCATTACGATTTACCAGCAACAGAACGCTCGGGAGGCCCTGTCCAGCATACCTCGGCCCCTGTAGTCATAGCGGGTGGTTGTGGCGATATCGGCATGACCTGCCAGTTGGCGTACCACGTTGAGGTCGGTTCCCTGTTCCAATAGTTGTGTAATGAACGTTCGTCTGAGGTCGTGCGGGGTAAAATAGTCCACGCCAGCGGCCTGGCGTAGCTGTGCCAACAGCCCCGTCAATCCGGTAGTGGTAAGCCTACGTGGCCCAAGCCGGTCTGCCAAGCTGATACGACTGAATAACGGCCCCTCATGCCCTCCCCGGCACTTTAGCCAGCGCCGCAGCTGTGTCCAAACCTTTACGGCAAGGTGAATATCACGACTTTTGCGCCCTTTCCCCTCCCTGACCCAAACGATCCCCGTGGAGACGTCAATATCCTCAACATTAAGGGCAACCAGCTCACCCGCACGCAGCCCGGCACCACACAGAAGCAATAAAATGGCCCGCTCGCGCTGACAGCGCACGGAGGAATACGTCGCTGCCGCCGTCAGCATTGACCGGATTTCATGGCGGGCCAGCGCACGCCCCTGCCGACAACCGTCACCACTGACCCGCCTGACGTTGCGTATCCGCTCCAGCATATCAGCATCCAGTATCCCCATACTGAAGGCCACTCCGGCAACTGATTTCAGCGCCGACAGCGCCATGTTCACGGTAGCAACAGCATAGCCCTCATTCAGCAGCGCCGAGCGCACCAGCATCACCCCCGTGTAGTTCAGCATCTGCCAGGGGTAACTGTCGATATCCGAGCCCGGAAGCAGGATACCGGCACAGCGCCGAAGCTGGCTTTGCATCCCCTTGCGCCCGGCAGGCGCCAGACCTGCCAGCCAAAGCTGTGCCGGATTGGTGGTGGAGACGTTTTGCAGGCGTACAGTTTCCGCGCGCCTGCCCTTGTGGTTCGAGGTCATAACATCATCCTTAATACTGAAAAATGGAGTATCCCGGCCATGCAGGCCGGGGAAGCAGTCAATTCATCTGGTAATGTCATTCAGCCCTGCGTGGTCATTTTTTCACGCCATAGCGTTGCAGATAGTGGTTAAGACCCTGCCCGGCTCCGGGCTCAAAGTTCCAGACCCGCCAGATAAGCTGACCTTCAGCATCGCGTATTGCCAGCCGAAAGTGGGTATGCTGGTCATCCTCAATAGCGACACGGTCATACGCTGACACAACACGCTCCGCATCCTGTCGGGTGAACGTGTCCGATGGCAGCAACGGCAACGGCGCTCCGGGTTCAGCGATTGTGGCGCGGTCCGGGGCAGACCTGCGCCCCTGCGTGATATGGCTGACGGCCTTATACGTTCCCCGATTCAGAAGCCCGGTGGCTTTTCGCGCCCGGAGAACATCAATAGTAGTAATCAATGGGGAGCCAAGGATAAAGCCCGCATTGTCCCGGTCTGTGCGTACCAGATCATACATCTCAACGACAGCATTCAGGGCCTCCGCCATGGGAACACCGGCTTCAATATGCGCCTGAATGGTGTCTTCCTCGCCAAACGGCGTATCGCTGAGGGTAAGCCCGTAGTGCTGTGCCAACAGGTGAGTCAGCAGGGTGCGCCAGACTTCAGCAGGCGACAGGCAGCACGATGCCACCCGTGTCGGTGAGACAGGTTGTTTTTTCATGACAGTATTCTCGTGATAATGTGGGTAGTATTGAAAAAGGCGCGAACATGAACGGCAACCCGGCCCGCGCTTATGGAAATCCGCCCGGCAGAAGAGAGAACGGATATGTTCAGTCCTGTGTTGCTGGAACCGGGACAGGAGTGGGATAAATGGCGATATATACATAGCCGCAGGAGCCAAGCGTATCAGCCTCACAAGTCAGTTCCTTCGCCTGCAGTGTGATGCCCTTCGCCCTGCGCGGCTCCAGCTCACCAGACAACAGCATGCCTTCCATCTGCTTCATGAACAGCGGAAAGGCCTGGTCCAGATGGCGTGCATCGCTTTCGCTGAACACACCGCTAAACCCGGCCCGGTCGGCCAGAAAATGTAGGTTGTGGCCTTCCTGTACCAGTCGTGCACCAAACAGCGGCGTCACATCACGCCAGAGCCCCCACCAGGGGGTTGCTGGCGACGGTGTATGTGTTGAATGGGTCATATTTGTGTCTCCATATTCCAGCCAGTGAGATACGCCTCCGGCAGGGCTTTATTATCTTCAGTTCAGCTTTCCCACATCACGCGGGTGGTGTAGACCCCGCTGGCGTGATAGCTCAGGAAGTTGCGCTCCCACAGGGTGTATAGCGCCCGGGCCTCAGACGGGGACAAATCCCCTGTACGGCAGTGCCAGACATAGCCCTGCGACCAGCTGATATCGATGATTTTCTCAAGCTCGGGATAAACGTTGCCGACATAGCCAAAATCGGTGGCGTAGTCCAGACACCACTCGTCCCCCTGGTGAACTAGCCGGATTTCCACCGGGTGATAACCGCCCCGCTCCACGCTGTAGTCCGGGTCCCAGAAGTTGAGCGTAACGGCGGTGACGCGATGTTTACTGGCAGGTATTTCGCCCGCCTCTGCCATCAACATGTCGAACAGCTGCAGACTGACAGGCAGCACAAAGCCTGCCGGTTGAATAACGGCATTGATGTTCATGGGTAAAACCTCAGTATTTACAGTTTAAAAAATGAAGGGATAAGGCGAACGTAGATTACCGTGGTTAATGTGTATTAAACCAGGTAACTCACAGTAACCCGTGTTCAGCGAAAGACCAGGCTTTGTCGCCTCCCACAATGAGATGGTCGGTCACGCGGATATCCAGCAACGCCAGTGCGTCTGTAATTTTTTGGGTAATGAGTTTATCGGCCTGGCTCGGTTCAGGCTCACCACTGGGATGGTTATGCACCAGTATCACAGCAGCAGCGTTGTGCGTCAGTGCCAGGCTGACTATTTCGCGGGGATAAACCATCGTCTGGCTCAGCGTACCGGTAAACAATGTCTGGTAGCCGAGAATATGATGTTGCTGTGAAAGCATTATCACACCAAAAGATTCACGGTTTTCAAGCGCCAGCTTCATCACCAGCCACTGACGTACATCTTCAGATGAGGTGATTTTTCGGCGATTGCGAAACTGGCGGGTCAGCAAAGAATGGGCAAACCGGATAATCTGTTCGCGGGTAACCGGCTCCAGCGTCTGATAATGACCGCTACGATCACTTGCGATAAACGTCATGATGTACTCCTTACCTTTTAGTTCAGAATTTACGTTCAACAAAGTAAATGGCATCCGGCAGCAACGTATGGCGCTTCAGCTCAGGTTGTACTGAAAACGTGTCCTTTCGCTGGCTGCGTATCCCCAGGCTATCAAACAAAAACAACCGGGTAGCATCGGTACGAACCACCACTGACCAGTGCCATGTGGTCCCCATAATCACCACGCGCTGCGCTTGATTCTCCGGTGAAGCCAGCCAGTCGCTGATATCATGAAATATTCGGTGAGTTCTCAAGGTTCGATAACGGAAGGGAGTATGAAAATAGAGGGGATAATGTTGGGCGTAATGCCCTCTCAGCAGAACATCTGCTATCAGGTGGTCCATCTGCTCTTCATCCAGGCCAAGCGTCAGGAGATCAAATAAGTCCCATCGTCGCTTATAGCTGCTTAGCAGGCGGTACATTAATTTTTCCCGCCTTACTCTGCCGTCATAGAGGTAACTCAGGGTATTAATCAGGCTGTAGATGCCACACAAATAGTCATGCTGTCCCTGGCGGGACGCATGAACGTCTCGAGGAAGTGTCATTGTAAATTTCCGGGATAAGTGATGGCTGTGAACCAGCCGGAATGGTGGTGATACAGTGGCTGAGCGCATGATGGCTGCCACTGTATAAATTATAACAAAATCAATATATTAATGCAAGTGATTCTTGTTATCACTTATCCAGCGACTCCTTCACTTGTTACTGGTTAACGCCTCCTTCAGACAGGTCCCTTGCAACCTGAGCCAGAGCCTGCTGCAAAAGTTTATCCCTAGAGGCCGGTTTCATGGTACGGAACAACTGTATCCACAGGTTAAGCTGCTCGTCTGCTGAGGTATCTGCCGCATCCCGCTCACTTTTCAACGCCATCCCTGCCGCGCTGATATGGTACAGAAACCCCTTCCCACTGGTGCGTTTGCGGCGGATTTCCGGATGTAGGGCTGTGAGCTTTTCCAGACGTAGCCGCGCCCCTTTCGCTGTGCCCGGCATTCCTTCCATTCCGGCAAACTGCTCTGCTGTAAGCCACTCCCCCCTGTCCGTCATTCCGGCATCACAGGGCTCAGTCATCTGTTCACTGCTCATAAAATTTCACCTCTTATCAAAGCGTTAGTTAAATGAGCGCAAATAACCATAAAAGGAACTTGATAACTTCCTTTTGTTCGCTTTTAATGTCTCCGGTACTAACAACCCGGAGTGAATACATTGAGTAACTCAACAGATTCGCAAAAAAAGCGAAGTAAGGGAAGTGCTGTTAACTGGCACCGGGCAGATATTGTCGCCGCCCTGCATAAGCGGGGACTTTCCCTGTCAGCTCTCTCCCGGCAACACGGGCTGGCTTCCAGGACGCTGAATAACGCTTTTGAGCGCCACTATCCGCGGGCGGAAAAGATTATTGCGGAGGCACTGAACACTACGCCCGAAACCATCTGGCCTGAGCGCTATGCAGGTAGGTCTGTCAAAAACGAAAGCTGAAGGAAGCAGGGTATGTCGACCACCATTACTGAAGTAACGGAATGCTTTGAGTACCTTTTTAGTTCCCTTTACCGGAAAGCATTTGTCAAAACCCTGCGCCTTAACGAATGCAGTGAACGGGAGTTGCTACCGCTGGTACGCTGCTACCTGCTGGGTTGGTTTGCCGACAGCGTCTCACCGGAAGTCCGGGGGAAACTGCCCGGCAGTATCTCCGGGCATGGCTATATTGATTTCGTCATTGACGATGTGGCGGTGGAGTTCGCCGTCCGTAAGCCAGGAGCCGCCCGTTCTGCACTGTCAGCCTCAGTCAACAGCACGGAGGTAAAGAAACTGATGAAGTATGACGGCAAAGCCCTGCTGGTACTGTTCGATTTTTCTGACACGCCCTATACCGAAGAACAGATTGAGTCCTTCAGAAACTGGCCCTCCCTGGGCCGAGGCAACCATCGTAAATCAGCGTTCAATGTTGCGTATTTCTTTGTGGAAAAACGCAGCCCGCTGACACCCAGGAAAATCACCAGAAATATCCGCATCCGTTAACGGTAGCGCGCATAACGGATAATGAAAACGTCAATGAAAGGAGATCACCGAAGATGAGGAAAACCGCTGCCATGTTGCTTCTGGCATTTTCAGGTTGTGCCGGGGCAAAAACACTCCCCGCAGAAAATTTGCAGGGGCTGTATGAGGCTTATGCCACCCTGAATACCTGCCACCAGTATGGTTACACTGGCGATGAGGCCTTAACCGCACTGGACAAACTTATCCGCAGCAATCGCTATCAGGATAATACCGGCAACATCATGACATTAACGAAGGACAATATTAACTATTACCATTCCCTTCAGGACCGCTTTATTCTTGAGCAGCAATTCAAAAGCGAAGGAATAAACCAGAGCGGTATCCGGCTCCAGATAAAAACCCTCTGCGACCAGATGAACGCCGCTGTTGGTGGGAAGCTGGGTGTGAAAACTCGAGTTATTTCACCGGATGACCTTCCCGCCAGCGCAAAACCTGTTTTTGACAAACCGGCCACTGACAGTGCCCCGGCAATTCCGGAAGACCGACCGATGACATGGGACAACAGCCCGGTCCAGGGTATTCCGGTTCAGTGAGGGGTAACACAATGAAGAAGCATATTATTACCGCACTGCTCATCACAACAGTATCCGCTCCGGCGCTGGCAGCGTACCCGGTAAGCCAGCCTGCTCAGGCCGCAGAAGTGATGGTCAGTATGTGCCAGCAGCAGCGTTCGGGTATGGACAAGAACCAGGCCATCCGTAAAGTCTATGGCACCGTAAGCGACTGGCCCATAGCTTCAACAACTGAAGTTGCTGCTGCGATGGATGAAGGATGGAATTTTGCTGTACAAAATCCAGAGATAAGTTGCGACAGAATTTATCCCATGATGATTGACATGCTGGATGGGAAAAAGGATTGAGAAACCAAGCTTAACTTAAGTTGGCAAAACCAATCTGCATCAATTGAAATTTCACATAGCGATGTGCCCTCCAGCAGGGCACAATTATTATAAACCGTCTGCTATGAGCGAAAAGCGGACATTCCTGTACAAAGCATGGCGTTGGAATACAGTAAGATCATTGATTAATAAGTGAGTCGAATCAGAACAGTAGCCAATGAAACAAAAAATTCGCAAACGTAACCAAGACTGGATATCAAGGCAATTGAAACGTGCGCAAAAGAGGAAATGCCGTTAAGTTTCTTTATTAACTTTCCCTCAATATGAGCAACTGCTTGTAATGGTGTGCGCCTTAAACGGCATGGTCGTCTCAAGCCGGACTGGAGTCGCGCATTGTTTCATTAGGGTTGGGGAGAAGTGCCTATTGTTGGGCAAAAAGTAGTGTTTACTGGTTTGAGGGATTTGATAAGGAGCAATTGCCTGTTGAATGGGGTGCGCTGTGGGAAGATGCCTGAATATATTGGTTTTGATTTGATCTCACAGTGCAACACACAATCAACTCTTACAGTCTGCTGTGAGCAAAAATTGCACATTTCTAACAGCCTTCCGTGTGAATCAACGAGGAGCAGGTCACTGGCACAGAGGGGACGTTTAACCCCGTCCGGCCTCCGCTGAATTGGCTGCCAATTCCGTCCGGTCGTACCTGCCTGAGCCGTCTACTTCAGTAAAAACTGAATCAGCATAGCAAACATATATACTGTCGCTGCAATTTGTATTGTTCGCACTCCCCATCTGAGATATCGCCATTTATGACGTTCTCTGGCATCGGCTTCTTCAATGGTGGATTCAGTATGCTTTCTTCTCTTTGTCCTGAATGGATCAATTACCCATAGGGCAAGAATAAAGAGAACGATTGTTTTCTGAAGTATGGGATGATCCACGAAGAGTGACTCCGGCCTGCTCGCTGATACAATCAGAATAGATGAACAATCCCGAAATAATCAACACTAAATGTATGGCAATTATTTATTTTCGTCCTGGCTGGATTTTGTGACCTGCTCCCAACAAATTAACATAGCACAATGTAAGCAAGTTCTGCTTTTGGCACGAAGCGGACTTGTTAACTGGGTTGGAGATCCGCTTTGAGCGAGAAGTGGGCCTTCGGTTATATCATTTCCTTTGTGCAAATAGTTATCATCACAATCGCAATCTGTGAGTGATTATACCAAGCGGATGGCAACACCAGTTACAACGTGGCAAATACGCCACAGCCCCCTGATGTAATTAATCCAGAAGGGTATCTAAATAATCAGCCCATATCTGCAACCATTTTTTACACTCAGCATCATATTTATATAGATTATAAATACCTTCTACCCCGCCTTTGGTATGCCCAAGAACAGCCTCAGCGACTTCATTAGGGCATTGTAACCGTGATAACCCTGTTCGTACCGTCCGCCTTAAATCATGTGGCCTCCAACCGGGTATATCTAGCATTTTTCCTGATTCCCGCATACGCCAAGCGTTCTCAGTGAGATATTTCTGCTGTATTGGCAACTTCGTACGGGATGAAGGGAACAAATAAGCATCGGAATTGAGTCGTAAAACCTTTAAAAAATCAATGGCCTGATTAGGTAGCTGCACATAGCGTTCAATGCCTGTTTTTGTTTCACGTAGGTGTATTGTCCCCTTTTCAAGGTCAACATCCTTCCATGCCATATTGCAGACTTCACCGGTACGACACCCGGTCCAGAGAGTCAGACGTAACACGTTTTTGATCGTTGGCGTGTAAGCCGAACCCGGAAGCCATTTAAGGAATTTTGCAAGCTCGTCCTCGCTCAGTACTCGTGTTCCACGTCCGTTTGTGAGCTTGATTCTGGTCTGTCGTAAGCTGGATTTTGCTAACAGCGCCGGATTCGCGAAATTATCATCAAATCGCCCAAGGCCGATTGCAAATTCATATGCGAGTGAAAGCTCCCTCAGTACATTCCCAGCCTGTACGGTTGCACCTCGAGCTACAATGTTATTGATTAAATTAATGACATCCTGGCGCGTAATCTCAGCAGCATTCCGGGTTCCTAAGCTTTTAACAGCGTCACCATAGAGAGTACGACGAACCTCAGCCTGCCCTTTCGGCTTTCTGGCACCGGGAATGACCTTCCCGTCCTTCGTTTTACGATCCTCAATACGTTCGGTAAGATACAGTTCAACCAATCCCTGTACGGTCAATTCAGGGATCTTAGCCTGTTCAGCTTCAATCGCACGCTGGAGCTTATCTTGTTTGAGTTCAGTCGCAGGGCACCGACCTTCCTGTCGGAGGAGCTTTAATTCGTGGAGTTTGAGACGTGCAGCAGCTAGAGAAGTCTGCGGAAAGTTACCAATTTTAACCTGAGCAAGCTTGCCAGTCAGAGGACTTGTGTAACGGTAGAAAAAAGACTTAACCCCAGTTGCACCGCAGGAGACACGTAAGCCACGATTTTCGCCTACATCAGCCTTATCTTTGTCGCCAGGCTTCATCATTTCTACCGCTTTAAACGAAAGTGGCTTTCCCTCTTGTTTTCCTACCATAAAGACTCCGTTATCATGCACCTTATGCAGTCATGAACATAAATGTAGGTTGCACTGTGTGTGCCCATATTTTACCAAGTCACAGGTTGGCAAGCTACACTTTAACCTACATTTAAATGTAGGATTTCATGATATTCGATGAGACATAGTGAAACCTAACGATAACCACAAAAACCACTAACTCATTAAAAATTAAGAAAACGGACATCACAAACCGATGAGTACAATAGAAAATCTAGACTCTCACACCCCAATGATGCAGCAGTACCTGAAGCTGAAAGCGCAGCATCCGGAAATCCTGCTCTTTTACCGTATGGGCGATTTTTATGAGCTTTTTTATGATGATGCGAAACGTGCGTCTCAGCTGCTCGACATTTCCCTGACGAAACGTGGCGCGTCGGCAGGCGAGCCCATCCCGATGGCGGGTATCCCGCATCACGCGGTTGAAAACTATCTGGCGAAGCTGGTGAACCAGGGCGAGTCTGTCGCTATCTGCGAACAAATTGGTGACCCGGCCACATCGAAAGGCCCTGTTGAGCGCAAGGTCGTACGCATCGTCACGCCGGGAACCATCAGCGATGAGGCCCTGCTTCAGGAGCGCCAGGATAACCTGCTGGCGGCGATCTGGCAGGATGGTAAAGGGTTTGGCTACGCCACGCTGGATATCAGCTCCGGTCGTTTTCGCCTGAGTGAACCGGCTGACCGTGAAACCATGGCGGCTGAACTACAGCGCACTAATCCGGCAGAACTGCTTTATGCAGAGGATTTCGCCGAGATGGCGCTGATTGAAGGTCGCCGCGGCCTGCGTCGTCGTCCACTGTGGGAGTTCGAAATTGATACCGCGCGCCAGCAGTTGAACCTGCAATTTGGCACGCGCGATTTGATTGGCTTTGGCGTGGAAAACGCCCCGCGCGGGCTGTGTGCCGCAGGCTGCCTGTTGCAGTACGTTAAGGATACGCAACGTACCGCCCTGCCCCATATTCGTTCCATCACCATGGAGCGTCAGCAGGACAGCATCATCATGGATGCCGCCACGCGCCGCAACCTGGAGATCACGCAGAACCTCGCTGGCGGCATGGAAAATACGCTGGCGTCGGTTCTTGACAGCACGGTTACCCCCATGGGCAGCCGTATGCTCAAACGCTGGCTGCATATGCCGATCCGCAATACCGAAACGCTGATTGGCCGCCAGCAAACCATTGCCGCATTGCAGGATCGTTATACCGAATTGCAGCCGGTGCTGCGTCAGGTGGGTGATCTTGAGCGTATCCTGGCGCGCCTGGCCTTGCGCACCGCGCGTCCACGCGATCTCGCCCGTATGCGGCATGCGTTCCAGCAGTTGCCGGAACTGCGCGCTCAGCTGGGAGAGATCGACAGCGCGCCAGTGCAAAAGCTGCGCGAAACCATGGGCGAATTTACCGAGCTTCGCGAACTGCTGGAACGCGCCATCATTGATGCGCCGCCTGTTCTGGTGCGGGATGGCGGGGTTATTGCTCCGGGTTACAACGAAGAGCTGGACGAATGGCGTGCGCTGGCCGATGGCGCGACGGATTATCTGGATAAGCTGGAAATCCGCGAGCGTGAACGTCTGGGGCTCGACACCCTGAAAGTCGGCTACAACGCGGTACACGGTTACTATATCCAGATCAGCCGTGGGCAGAGCCACCTGGCCCCGATTCACTACGTTCGCCGCCAGACGCTGAAAAATGCCGAGCGCTACATTATACCCGAGCTGAAAGAGTACGAAGACAAAGTGCTCACGTCGAAAGGTAAAGCGCTGGCGCTGGAGAAACAGCTGTATGACGAGCTGTTCGACATCCTGATGCCGCACCTGGCTGACCTGCAACTGAGCGCCGCTGCGCTGGCCGAGCTGGATGTCCTGGTAAACCTGGCTGAGCGCGCCGACACGCTGAATTACACCTGTCCGACCTTTACTGACAAACCCGGCATTCGCATTACCGAAGGCCGCCACCCGGTGGTTGAGCAGGTGCTGAACGAGCCGTTTATTGCCAACCCGTTGAACCTGTCACCGCAGCGAAGAATGCTGATCATTACCGGCCCCAACATGGGCGGTAAAAGTACCTATATGCGCCAGACAGCCCTTATCGCGCTGCTCGCCTACATCGGCAGCTACGTTCCAGCGCAGAAGGTTGAGATTGGCCCTATCGACCGTATCTTCACCCGTGTGGGTGCGGCGGACGATCTGGCGAGCGGTCGCTCTACCTTTATGGTCGAGATGACCGAAACCGCCAACATTCTGCATAACGCGACAGAGAACAGTCTGGTGTTGATGGACGAAGTAGGACGCGGTACCTCCACCTATGACGGCCTGTCTCTGGCCTGGGCGTGCGCGGAAAGTCTGGCAAATAAAATCAAGGCGCTGACGCTGTTCGCAACGCACTATTTCGAACTGACACAGCTGCCAGAGAAAATGGAAGGCGTGGCTAACGTCCACCTTGATGCGCTTGAGCACGGCGACACCATCGCCTTTATGCACACGGTGCAGGACGGCGCGGCAAGCAAGAGCTATGGCCTGGCCGTCGCCGCGCTGGCGGGCGTGCCAAAAGAGGTGATTAAGCGCGCGCGTCAGAAATTGCGTGAGCTGGAAAGTTTGTCACCGAATGCGGCAGCTACGCAGATAGATGGTACGCAGATGTCACTGCTGGCGGTGCCGGAAGAGACCTCTCCGGCGGTAGAAGCGCTGGAGAACCTCGACCCGGATTCACTGACGCCGCGTCAGGCGCTGGAGTGGATTTATCGGTTGAAGAGTCTGGTTTAGTTTTCTGCGGTCTTTTGCCCGGTGGCGGCTTCGCCTTACCCGGCCTACAAAACCCGTAGGCCCGGTATGCGTAGCGCCACCGGGCTTTTTTTACAGCAGCGGCGGGATCGTCGGCACCTGCGGTGCTTCATCAATATCCTTCTGGGTCATGCGGAACGCTTCCGGGTAATGCTCGCGGCTGGTACGGCGCAACGGTTCGGTATCGCGCCAGGTATACAGACAGTGCTGACACTGATATACCGTCCAGACACCTTTCACCGGTGATGTTGCCATCACTTCAATATGTTCATCGGCACAACGTGGACAAATCATTTTTTCCTCCTTATTGACGTGCCGCCAGCATCGCGGTCAGTTTTTCGGCCCAGGCTTTGGTTTCAGGGAGATCCTGTACCGGCTGGCTGTAGTGACCACGGTTGTCCGGGGCAACCGGGGTGGTGGCATCAATGATCAGCTTGTCAGTGATCCCCGCCGGGCTGGAGCCGGGGTCAAGCTCGAGCACAGACATATTCGGTAGCTGCACCAGATCGCCTGCCGGATTGACCTTTGATGACAGCGCCCACATCACCTGCGGCAGGTTAAACGGATCGACGTCTTCATCCACCATAATCACCATTTTCACGTAACCCAGACCGTGTGGCGTGGTCATGGCTCGGAGGCCGACCGCACGGGCAAAACCGCCGTAACGCTTTTTAGTGGAGATAATCGCCAGCAAACCGTGGGTGTACATGGCGTTTACCGCCTGCACTTCCGGGAATTCCGACTTTAGCTGCTGATAGAGCGGTACGCAGGTGGCGGGCCCCATCAGATAATCAATCTCGGTCCACGGCATGCCGAGGTAAAGGGATTCGAAAATGGGTTTGGTGCGGTAAGAGACTTTATCAATGCGTACAACCGTCATATTGCGTCCGCCGGAGTAGTGTCCGGTAAACTCACCGAATGGCCCTTCAATTTCACGTTTCCGGCCTTCAATCACCCCTTCGAGGATCACTTCCGACCCCCACGGCACATCGAAACCGGTCAGTGGAGCCGTCGCAATCGGATACGGGCTTTCGCGTAGCGCACCGGCCATCTCATACTCGGATTGATCGTATTTCAGCGGCGTGGCGCCCATCAGGGTGATGATCGGATCGTTACCCAGCGTAATGGCAATAGGCAGGTCTTCGCCGCGCTCTTCTGCCTTATGCAGATGCAGCGCGATATCATGCATCGGCACCGGTTGCAGGCCGAGCTTACGCTTGCCCTTCACTTCCATACGGTAGATCCCGACGTTCTGTTTGCCGAAGTGATCGGGGTCGAGCGGATCGCGGGAGACAACGCACGCTTTATCGAGATAAAAGCCTCCGTCACCGTCGTTCAGGCGGAACAGCGGCAGAATGTCGAACAGGTTGATGTCTTCCCCGTCCACCGTGTTCTGCGCCCAGGCCGGATTTGCACGACGCTCTGGCGAGACGGGGAATTTGTCCCAGCGACGAATAAACTCGTCGATCTGTTTTTTCACCGGGGTATTCGCTGGCAGCCCCATCGAAATAGCGTGGTTTTGCCACGAGCCGATAGTGTTCATCACCACACGGGCATCGGTGAAGCCGCGAATATTATCGAACCACAGCGCAGGCGCACCATCGCCAATGCGTCCGGTCGCGTTGGCGGCCGCCGCCAGATCCGGCTCGGCGTTAACCTCTTCCTCAATTTTCAGCAGTTGCCCTTGCTCATCGAGCGCCTGCAGGAAGCTTCTCAAATCATCAAATGCCATCTTTATTCTCCTGTGAAAAATGTTTCGCTGCCTGCAAACCTTCCCAGCGTCGGGCTTTTTTATGCTCCAGACCAAACTGGTCGAGAACACGGGTCACGATATGCTGGGTAATGTCATCGGCGGTTTGCGGGTGGTTGTAGTACGCAGGCATAGGCGGCACCATCGCCACGCCCATACGGGAAAGAGCAAGCATGTTCTCGAGATGGATGGTGCTGAGCGGCGTCTCACGGGGAACCAGCACCAGCTTGCGCCCCTCTTTCAACACTACGTCTGCCGCACGCCCTACCAGCCCTTCGGCGTAGCCCGCGCGGATACCCGCCAGCGTTTTCATGCTGCACGGGATGACGATCATGCCGTCGGTGCGAAACGAGCCGGAGGAGATGGTGGCAGCCTGATCGGCCGGGCTATGGACGACATCCGCCAGTGCAGCAACGTCATGCGCAGTGAAGGGCGTTTCCAGCTCAATCGTGGTTTTTGCCCACTTCGACATCACCAGGTGCGTTTCCACCTCCGGCATTTCCCGCAGCGCCTGTAACAACGCCACGCCTAATGGCGCACCCGTCGCGCCCGTCATTCCCACAATCAATCTCATTCAGCACCTCAATTAATTTGTTCGTATACGAACATATTAATTAAACTACGCCTTGATCCTGCTGCTGACAAGATCGTTCGCATACGATCACACTAATCGCTAAAAAACTCTCGCGTTAAAATTCAGCCCAAGAGCGGCTATCATAGAGGGAGTATTTTTCCGTCGGAGTGTCCATGGAGTTAAGACAAGAAGCTTTCCACCTGCTACGTCAGCTTTTTCAACAGCATACCGCCCAGTGGCAGCACGCATTGCCTGAACTGACCAAGCCACAATATGCGGTGATGCGGTCAATTGCTGAAAATCCTGGTATTGAGCAGGTTGCCCTGACTGAAGTCGCGGTGAGCACCAAAGCGACGCTGGCAGAAATGCTGAGCCGCATGGAAGCACGCGGCCTGGTCAGGCGCGAGCACGATCCGGCAGACAAACGCCGTCGGTTTGTCTTTCTGACTGCCGAAGGAGAGGCCCTGCTTGAGAGCAGTAAACCGATTGGAAATGAGGTGGATGAGGCATTTCTGGGGCGCCTTAACGGCGCGGAACGAGAGCAATTTTCAGCGCTCATTAAAAAAATGATGCAGGGTTAAGTCACCCTGACGCGCATAAAATCAATAAATGTTCGCACTTTCGCGGGCACATGCCGGGCATCGGGATAAACGGCATAGATGCCCTGCTGAGCAAACGTGTATGCCGGTAACAGCGAGACCAGTTCCCCCGCATCCAGTGCGTTACGCACCAGCCACTCCGGCAGCAGCGCCACTCCACATCCCGCGAGGGCAAAAGCCATCAGCGCCTGGGCGCTGTCTGCATACAGGCGCGGCGCTTTCTTGATCTCAAAGGAAACCGGATGTCCATCAACACCTCTCACCTGCCAGCGCAGCGGCGACGTTAAACGCTCGTGAATGATCCAGTCCGCTTCCGCCAGTTGTTCCAGCGAGTCAACCGGATGGTTTGCCAGCCAGCCTGGCGTTGCCACGGGCAGGATGGTGAAGGAGGTCATCAACGCGGCGTGGTAGCGCGAATCTGCAAGCGTGCCGAGCCGGATAGCGACATCGAAGCGCTCGGCGATAAGATCGGCATGCAAAGAGGACGAGACATGCCGCACGCGAAGGTCCGGGTGCAACTGGCTAAATTCAGCCAGCAAAGGCACCACCACCTGCGAGCCATATTCGGGCGTGGTGGTGATCCGCAGTTCTCCCGTCAGCCCGGCGTGGTTGGCGCGAACGTCATCCTGCAATCGCTCTGCATCCCGTAACAGCATCACGCTTCGTTGATGAAAGAGCTTCCCCGCCTCGGTCAGCGTCAGGCGTCGGGTGGTTCGCAGCAACAGGGTGACGCCCAGCTCCTCTTCAAGCTGACGAATATGAAAGCTGACCACCGCTTTTGTCAGCCCCATCGCCTCCGCTGCGGCGGTGAAACTGCCGGTGTCCGCTACGGCGATAAACATCGCCGTACGCTGTAAATTAAGCATCGCTTGCCTGGTTAACTGTCAAAATAATGTTGACAGTATATCGTGCTTTGTCGCGTTTATCCGTAACGCGCGGGCCGATACGATACGCCACCTCACCGGAGGAACTTCCATGACGTATCGCAGCAAAATCGCCGTCGTCTTTCTGCTCGGCTTTTTCCTTGATTTGATAAACATGTTTATTGCCAGCGTCGCCTTTCCGGCGATGGCTCTCGCTTTCAATACCACACCTTCCGCGCTTGCCTGGGTAAGTAACGGATACATTGCCGGGCTAACGCTAGTCATCCCTTTCAGCAGTATCCTGACGCGCCGCGTCGGGCCGAAGCGCGTTATCCTGCTCTCACTGCTTCTCTTTAGCGCGGCCTCCGTTGCGGCGGGTCTCTCATCTTCGCTGGAAAGTCTGATTGCCTGGCGAGTTGTACAGGGCGCCGGAGGGGGTTTACTGATCCCGGTTGGTCAGGCGCTGACCTGGCAACAGTTTAAGCCTCATGAGCGGGCCAGACTCTCCTCGGCGGTGATGCTGGTCGCACTGCTTGCCCCCGCGTGCTCACCGGCTGTGGGCGGTATGCTGGTTCAGACATTCAGCTGGCGCTGGATATTTTTTGCCACCCTGCCCGTCGTCATTGTCACCTTTGCTTTGGCCTGCGCGTGGCTTAAAACAGAACCGCCGCCGATAACCCCCACCAGGACAGTAAACCTGTCTTTGCTGACGGATCCGCTGTTGCGCTTATCCATGCTTATCTATGTGTGCGTACCCGGCATTTTTATCGGCGTGAACGTAACGGGCATGTATTACCTCCAGAGCGAGGCCAATATGACACCCGCCGCAACGGGCATGCTTATGCTGCCGTGGTCTGTGGCTTCGTTTTTGGCTATCACCGCGACAGGACGCTATTTCAACCGTATCGGCCCCCGGCCGCTGGTGGTCATCGGTTGCCTTTTGCAGGCGACGGGCATTCTGCTTTTAGTTAACGTCGGCCCGGCAATGCTGCTACCTGCCGTTGCGTTTGCGCTGATGGGCGCGGGGGGAAGCCTTTGCAGCAGTACGGCTCAGAGCAGCGCGTTTTTGACGATGCGGCCGGAAAATATGCCTGATGCCAGCGCGCTATGGAATCTCAATCGTCAGTTGAGCTTTTTTGCGGGCGCTCTGCTGCTGGCGCAGGCGCTGAGCTTCATGCAGGATTATCTCGCGCCGCTGGCCGCCTGGCACGGGATGTTTGTTTTTGCCGCAGTCATCACTCTACTGCCCGTACTGTACGTCTACCGTCTTAACAACACGCAGTTACTTGCGCAACTGCAACAGGAGCAACCATGACCCATTTCGAACAAGAGATCCTCGACATTCACGTCGCCCTTGAAAACTGGTTAGGTGCAGGCGAAGGCGATCGGGACGCCCTGCTCGCCCGTTTCCGTCCGGATTTTCTGATGGTTCCACCGAGTGGCAACCCGTTAGATCATCACGCGCTTGCCCAATTTTTAAATGCGCAGCGGGGAACCCGACCCGGGCTCAGGATCGGTATTGATGCGTTAACAACGCTTCAGACATGGGACAACGGCGCGGTGCTCCATTACCGGGAGACGCAAACCCGGCCAGGCCAGCCCGTCAACGTGCGCTGGTCAACCGCGGTGCTTAATCAGGAAGGGGATAACATCACCTGGCGTTTGCTGCACGAAACGGCGCAGCCGTAAGGCATAAAAAAGGCCCGTCTCACGACGGGCCTTTTCTGACGAATGGTTGCTTACTCGCGGAACAGCGCTTCGATATTCAGACCTTGCCCTTGCAGGATTTCACGCAGGCGGCGTAGGCCTTCAACCTGAATCTGACGAACACGTTCACGGGTCAGGCCAATCTCACGGCCGACATCTTCCAGTGTCGCAGCTTCATACCCCAGTAAACCGAAACGACGTGCCAGCACTTCACGCTGTTTGGCGTTCAGTTCGAACAGCCATTTGACGATGCTCTGTTTCATGTCATCGTCCTGCGTGGTGTCTTCCGGGCCGTTGTCTTTTTCATCGGCCAGGATGTCCAGCAGCGCTTTTTCGGAGTCACCACCCAGCGGGGTGTCAACCGAGGTAATGCGCTCGTTGAGACGCAGCATACGGCTTACGTCATCAACCGGTTTGTCGAGTTGCTCTGCAATCTCTTCCGCACTTGGCTCGTGGTCCAGTTTATGGGACAACTCGCGCGCGGTACGCAGATAAACATTCAACTCTTTGACGATGTGGATCGGCAGTCGAATCGTACGGGTCTGGTTCATAATAGCCCGTTCGATGGTCTGACGAATCCACCAGGTCGCGTAGGTTGAGAAACGGAACCCGCGTTCCGGGTCAAACTTCTCAACTGCGCGGATGAGACCTAAGTTGCCCTCTTCAATCAGATCCAGCAGAGCCAGACCACGATTGCCGTAACGGCGGGCAATTTTCACGACCAGTCGCAGGTTACTTTCGATCATGCGACGACGCGAGGCAACATCACCACGCAAAGCACGACGTGCGAAATAGACTTCTTCTTCGGCCGTTAGCAGTGGGGAGTAACCAATCTCCCCAAGGTAAAGCTGAGTCGCGTCCAGCACACGCTGTGTGGCACCCTGCGATAACAGCTCTTCTTCAGCCAAATCGTTATCACTGGGTTCCTCTTCTACTAAGGCTTTTTCGTCAAAAGCCTCTGCTCCGTTCTCATCAAATTCCGCGTCTTCATTTAAATCATGAACTTTCAGCGTATTCTGACTCATAAGGTGGCTCCTACCCGTGATCCCTGGACGAGACACCCTGGCTGGCATGCCCCGTCAATTTATCGCTGCGGTAAATATTGCAGCGGGTTTACGGATTTCCCCTTGTAACGAATTTCAAAATGCAAGCGTGTAGAACTGGTTCCGGTGCTACCCATGGTAGCGATTTTTTGCCCCGCCTTAACTTCTTGTTGTTCCCGGACCAGCATTGTGTCGTTATGGGCGTAGGCACTCAGGTAATCATCATTATGTTTGATGATAATAAGATTACCGTAACCGCGCAGTGCGTTACCGGCATAGACAACGCGTCCGTCTGCGGTCGCGATGATTGCCTGTCCTTTACTGCCTGCGATATCGATCCCTTTGTTGCCCCCCTCAGAGGTAGCGAAGTTCTCGATGATCTTGCCGTCAGTTGGCCAACGCCAGGTGGTAATTGACGAGCTGGCATTCTGACTGCTTGCAGTCGGTACAGTAGAGCTAACCACAGGTGCCGTAGTCGGTGCTGTGACAACAGTCGCAGTACCTTTATTATTCGGCAACATTTTGTTAGCACTCTGATCACCTGAATCCTCAGAATACGTAATTACAGGTTGTGAAGCAACCACCGTGGTGGTTTTTTGTGCAGGGGTGACGCTGTTATTTTGCGCAGTTACGTCGGCTGCTGAAACGGTGTTGCCTGGCGTAAGCGGTGTCCCCGTCGCGTTGCCAACCTGAAGCGTTTGCCCGACTTCCAGAGCATACGGGGCCTGGACGTTGTTTCGCTGTGCCAGATCGCGGAAATCGTTCCCGGTGATCCAGGCAATATAGAACAGCGTATCGCCGCGCTTCACGGTATAGGTACTGCCGCCGGTATAGCTACCTTTCGGAATGTTCCCATACTTGCGGTTATACACTATGCGGCCATTTTCAGTCTGAACAGGCTGTTCCACTGGCTGTATCTGCGTAGGCTGCGTAACTGGACGCTGAACCGGCTGGATCTGCGGCGTTTGCTGCGCCGTTGAGGTACCCATTTTAGGCGGAGGGGTAATCAACATTCCGCTGGACGTGTTACCCGAGCCGCTGGTTCCATTAACGGAACTGACGGGCGCAGGCGCGTTATTTGAACTTGTACAGCCTGCCAGCCAGAGCGAAACCAGTGATAATGCCGCAACACGGCTGATGGTGAATTTTGGGCTTCCCGCGCTCATTTATCCCCCAGGAATGTGTTAACTACCAGTGACTTAAAAATAACCGTGATGGCACGAACCTATCGCGCCACACCATACGCTGAATTTGCCTTAATAACCCTGGAAAAATCCGAGTCTCAGGCCAGCTCGCCCTTAACCAGGGGCACAAAGCGTACGGCTTCCACGGTATCGATAATAAACTCGCCGCCGCGTCGACGAACGCGCTTTAAAAGCTGCTGCTCATCGCCGACGGGCAAAACAAGAATGCCGCCCTCGTCCAGCTGCGAGAGAAGTGCAGCGGGGATTTCAGGTGGCGCTGCCGTGACAATGATGGCGTCAAACGGGGCGCGAGCCTGCCAACCCTGCCATCCATCGCCGTGGCGTGTCGATACATTATGTAAATCAAGCTGTTTCAGGCGACGGCGCGCCTGCCACTGCAACCCTTTAATCCGTTCCACGGAACAGACATGGTGCACAAGGTGGGCCAGGATCGCGGTCTGATACCCTGAACCGGTGCCAATTTCCAGCACCCGGGAGTCTGGCGTTAACTCCAGAAGCTCCGTCATACGCGCCACCATGTAGGGCTGCGAAATCGTCTGGCCTTGCCCGATGGGCAGCGCCACGTTTTCCCACGCTTTGTGTTCAAACGCCTCATCTACAAACTTCTCACGGGGAACCTGGGCAAGCGCATCCAGCACCTGCTCGTTGGCAATCCCCTGTGCGCGTAATTGTTCCAGAAGAGTTTGTACACGTTTACTTACCATTGCGCGTTCACTCCGACCCGATCTAACCAGTCCGACACCACATCATGCGCGCTATAAGCGGTTAAATCTACGTGCAACGGCGTAACGGAAACGTAACCCTCATCCACCGCAGCAAAGTCGGTGTCTGGCCCGGCATCGCATTTATCTCCCGGCGGGCCGATCCAGTACAGGGTATTGCCGCGGGGATCCTGCTGGGGAATAACCTGATCGGCCGGGTGGCGACTGCCGCAGCGCGTCACGCGGATCCCTTTAATCTCGTCCAGTGGTAGATCCGGCACGTTAATATTAAGGATACGTCCGGTACGCAGTGGCTCGCGGCCAAGCGCACGGAGAATGGAGCAGGTCACCGCGGCGGCAGTGTCATAGTGGGTGTGGCCGTTTAACGAGACCGCCAGCGCCGGGAAACCCAGGTGACGCCCTTCCATCGCCGCGGCCACGGTGCCGGAGTAAATCACATCATCGCCAAGATTTGGCCCGGCATTGATGCCGGAGACCACAACATCCGGCCGAGGGCGCATCAGCGCATTTACGCCCAAAAACACGCAGTCGGTCGGCGTCCCCATCTGGACGGCAATATCGCCATTCTCAAAGGTAAAGGTGCGAAGTGAAGACTCCAGCGTCAATGAGTTAGACGCGCCACTGCGGTTACGATCGGGAGCCACGACCTGCACATCCGCAAATTCGCGGAGGTGTTTCGCCAGCGTCTGAATACCTGGCGCATGGATCCCGTCATCGTTACTCAGCAATATTCGCATAATCACCCGACGTGTTGATAAGTTCCCTGACAACACTGGTGGCAAAGCTACCTGCCGGCAGCCAGAAGCGTAACTCGACGGTTACGTCATCCCACCAGTTCCAGCTCAGCTGTTGCGGGTAGAGGAGCATCGCACGGCGCGCCGCCTCGACCTTTTCCCGCACCAGCAACGATTGTAATTCTGGCGCATCCGCCACCGCTGACTGCTCAGCGGCCAGCGCCTCGCCCTGGGTTCCCCAGTCGCCTAAACCCGGCAAGGCGGCGGTAATCATCAGCGTTTTAGCGTCCACGCGCGACTGGACATCGGCCATCTCATCGGCCGTTGCCACAAACCAGCTTCCGCGTCCCGCTAATTGTAGCGCATCGCCGACAACAACTTGATTCGCGTCCGGTTTTTTCAGCCGTTCGCTCACAATCTGATTAAACAACGCACTGCGGGCCGCCGACAACCAAAAACTGCGTTTATTACGATCGCGCACCGGTGCACCGCTTTGCGCCCAGCGCAGCGCGCCCAGCAGGTTGCTGCCACCAATGCCAAAGCGCTGTGCGCCGAAATAGTTTGGCACGCCGCGTTCGTTAATGGCCTTCAGGCGTTTTTCAACGTCTTCGCGTTCGGTCACTTCACGCAACACCAGAGTAAAGGCATTGCCTTTTAACGCTCCCAGACGCAATTTGCGTTTATGGCGGGCGTACTCCAGTACCTTACAGCCCTCAAGCTCAAATTTGCTTAAATCGGGCATGCCGTTGCCGGGCACGCGGGCGCAAAGCCACTGTTCGGTCACGGCATGTTTATCTTTTTGACCGGCAAAGCTCACTTCGCGGGCGTGAATATTGAGGAATTTTGCCAGCGCGTCCGCCACGAAGCGGGTGTTGCAGCCGTTTTTCAGAATGCGCACCAGGATGTGCTCGCCTTCGCCGTCCGGCTCAAAACCGAGATCTTCCACTACCACGAAATCTTCAGGGTTGGCTTTCAGCAGCCCCTTGCCCTGCGGTTCACCGTGCAGATACGTCAGGTTGTCGAAATCCGTCATTTGGCCGCCTTCACCAGCAGCGCCACGGCTTCACAGGCAATGCCTTCGCCACGACCAGTAAAGCCCAGCTTCTCCGTGGTGGTCGCTTTGACGTTGACGTCGTCCATATGGCAACCCAGATCTTCAGCGATAAACACGCGCATCTGAGGGATGTGCGGCAGCATCTTCGGTGCCTGAGCAATGATCGTCACATCAACGTTGCCAAGGGTGTAGCCTTTGGCCTGAATACGACGCCAGGCTTCGCGCAGCAGTTCGCGGCTGTCTGCGCCTTTAAAAGCAGGATCGGTGTCCGGGAACAGTTTGCCAATGTCGCCCAGCGCGGCGGCACCCAGCAGCGCGTCGGTCAGCGCATGCAGCGCCACGTCGCCATCAGAATGCGCCAGCAGACCTTTTTCGTATGGAATGCGCACGCCGCCAATGATAATTGGGCCAACGCCGCCAAAGGCGTGTACATCAAAACCGTGTCCAATACGCATTATGCCTTCTCCTGAGGGGTCGTACGGGTAAGATAAAATTCCGCGAGCTGTAAGTCTTCCGGGCGCGTCACTTTTATATTATCAGCGCGCCCTTCAACAAGCGTGGGGTGGAAACCGCAATACTCCAGCGCCGAGGCTTCGTCCGTAATGGTCGCACCTTCTTTAAGCGCACGCGTTAAGCAGTCGTGGAGTAATTCGCGGGGGAAAAATTGTGGCGTCAGCGCGTGCCATAGATCGACGCGCTCGACGGTGTGGGCAATCGCCGGTTTACCCGGTTCGGCACGCTTCATGGTGTCACGCACCGGGGCGGCCAGAATGCCGCCCACGTTACTGGTTTCACTCAGGGCCAGCAGACGCGACAGATCGTCGTGATGCAGACAGGGACGCGCGGCATCGTGCACCAGCACCCACTGCGCGTTCCCGGCAGCCTGAATGCCCGCCAGAACGGAGTCAGCCCGCTCTGCGCCGCCGTCAACGACGGTAATCTGAGGGTGATTCGCCAGCGGGAGCTGGGCAAAACGTGCATCGCCGGGGCTGATGGCAATAACAACGCGTTTCACCCGAGAATGCGCCAGCAGCGCCGCCACGGCGTGCTCGAGGATCGTTTTATCGCCAATTGAGAGGTACTGCTTAGGACATTCTGTCTGCATGCGCCGGCCAAAACCTGCGGCCGGCACCACGGCACAGACGTCCGAAAAAGTTGCTGCCATGTCGTAATCCTGGGCCTGATTATCGATTGTTTTGTGCGGAGCCCTGATTGCGTTTAGACGCATCCGGAACCAGGCGATAAAACGTTTCGCCCGGCTTAGTCATACTGAGTTCATTGCGCGCGCGCTCCTCAATCGCCTCCTGGCCGCCATTGAGGTCATCAATTTCAGCAAAAAGTTGATCGTTACGCGCTTTAAGTTTGGCGTTTGTCGCCTGCTGTGCCGCGACGTCATCGCTCACCCGGCTGTAGTCGTGCAGTCCGTTTTTGCCGAACCACAGCGAATATTGCAGCCAGACCAGCAAAGCCAGCAACAGCAGCGTTAGTTTACCCATCCTGCCCCCTGAAAAAACGGCATCATCATCCCATAACTTTCCGCTGGACTCTACTGCGGGGTTCTAATTATGCCGTAAGTTAGCCCATCAGCCATAAAAACAGCAGGCCAAAGATGACCACAACGGTGGCGATAGTGATGAGCGTACTATACAGAAGCTTGCCGTTGAAAAGGGAGTGCAGCGCCACGCCCACAACCACCGCAACGGGCATCAGCGCCAAAAAGAAAGGCCAGGTATAGAGGAAGAAAAAGAGGGTGTTACCACCGTAGATCAAAAACGGGATACCCAGCGCCAGTAGCCACGATACGAAGCCGACTATCGCCCCAGGGAAGGACCAGGTCGTCTCGTCGTCGGTCGTTAACGGTTCCGACCCGGTGGTAATCATGTAGTTTTCACTGTTGCGCATAGCTAATCCTGTGACCGTGACTCATCGCTCGGGAAGACAGCTCCCGAACGATACCGTCTCAGGATCTGATAATATCGTCCCGTCTGAGCAGGTCTAATAATTGGCTTACTAAATTTGTTACCAATTGTTGACCTTCCAGATGAATCTCAGGGGATTCAGGCGCTTCGTAAACGGAGTCAATGCCGGTGAAGTTTCGCAGCTCTCCCGCGCGGGCTTTTTTGTAAAGCCCTTTAGGATCGCGCGCTTCGCAGATTGCCAGCGGGGTATCCACAAACACTTCAATAAAGCGATTCTGCCCCACGCGCTCACGCACCATCTGACGTTCGGCGCGGTGCGGTGAGATAAACGCCGTCAGCACCACCAGCCCGGCATCCGCCATCAGGCTGGCGACTTCCCCCACCCGACGAATGTTCTCTTTACGATCTTCATCGCTGAACCCTAAATCGCTGCACAGGCCGTGACGCACGTTGTCGCCGTCCAGCAGGTAGGTGCTCACCCCCTGCTGATGCAGCGCCTCTTCCAGTGCGCCTGCCACCGTGGATTTACCGGAGCCAGACAGCCCGGTAAACCACAGCACAACCCCACGGTGACCATGGAGCTGTTCGCGCTGGGCGACGGTGACCGGATGAGGATGCCAGACGACGTTCTCATCATGGGTGGCCATCACTTGCCTCCCAGCAGATCGCGTGCGCCCCAGTGCGGGAAGTGCTTACGCACCAGCGCGTTCAGTTCCAGCTCGAAGGCGCTGAACTCAGACGTCACGCTCGCCTGCGCGTCAGGCTCGCGCACCATGCCGGCACCGACGGTAACGTTCGTCAGGCGGTCAATGAAGATGAGCCCGCCCGTAACAGGATTCTGCTGATACGGATCCAGCACCAGCGGCTCGTCGAAGGTCATATCCACCAGACCGATGCCGTTCAGCGGCAGCTCGCTCACGTCACGGTGGGTCAGGTTGTTGATGTCCACCTGGAACTGAATGCCGTCCACGCGGGCGCGGGTTTTCTTGCCGGCGATTTTAATGTCATAGCTCTGGCCTGCGGTCAGCGGCTGTTCCGCCATCCACACCACGTCCACGGATGCGCCCTGCACCGCCGCCAGCGTTTCCTGCGCGTCGACCAGAAGGTCGCCGCGGCTGATATCAATTTCGTCTTTCAGTACCAGGGTTACCGCTTCACCTGCTCCGGCTTCGTCCAGATCGCCATCAAAGGTGACGATTCGGGCAATGGCCGATTCCACACCGGACGGCAGCACCTTCACGCGCTGGCCCACCTTCACCGCGCCGGACGCAATGGTGCCCGAGAAGCCGCGGAAATCGAGGTTCGGACGGTTCACGTACTGCACCGGGAAGCGCATCGGCTGGGTATCAACCACGCGCTGAATTTCAACGGTTTCCAGCACTTCCAGCAGCGTCGGGCCGCTGTACCACGGCATGTTCCCGCTCTGAGAGGCGACGTTATCCCCTTCCAGCGCCGACAGCGGCACAAAGCGAATATCGAGGTTGCCCGGCAGCTGTTCAGCAAAGGTCAGGTAGCTTTGACGGATCTCGTCGAATCGCGCTTCGCTGTAGTCCACCAGATCCATTTTGTTTACTGCCACCACCAGGTGTTTGATCCCCAGCAGCGTAGAGATAAAGCTGTGACGACGAGTCTGATCCAGCACACCTTTACGGGCGTCGATCAGCAGGATCGCCAGGTCACAGGTGGACGCGCCGGTCGCCATGTTACGGGTGTACTGCTCGTGCCCCGGGGTGTCGGCGATAATAAATTTGCGCTTTTCGGTAGAGAAGTAGCGATAGGCGACATCAATGGTAATGCCCTGCTCGCGCTCCGCCTGCAAGCCGTCCACCAGCAGCGCCAGGTCGAGTTTTTCGCCCTGGGTGCCGTGGCGTTTGCTGTCATTGTGCAGGGAAGAGAGCTGATCTTCGTAGATCTGGCGCGTGTCGTGCAGCAGACGACCAATCAGGGTACTTTTCCCGTCATCCACGCTGCCGCAGGTCAGGAAACGCAGCAGGCTTTTGTACTGTTGGGCGTGCAGATAAGCTTCTACGCCGCCTTCATCGGCAATTTGTTGGGCAATAGTCGTATTCATGGCGGCTCCTTAGAAATAACCCTGACGTTTCTTCAGCTCCATGGAGCCTGCCTGGTCGCGGTCAATCACGCGGCCCTGTCGCTCACTGGTGGTCGACACCAGCATCTCCTCGATGATCTCCGGCAACGTCTGCGCACTGGATTCCACCGCGCCGGTCAACGGCCAGCAGCCGAGAGTACGGAAACGGACCATCTGTTTTTTGATCACTTCGCCCGGCTGTAAATCAATGCGATCGTCGTCGATCATCATCAGCATGCCGTCGCGCTCCAGCACCGGGCGCTCGGCCGCCAGATACAGCGGAACGATCTCAATATTTTCCAGATAGATGTACTGCCAGATATCCAGCTCGGTCCAGTTGGAGAGCGGGAAGACGCGAATACTTTCGCCCTTGTTGATCTGGCCGTTGTAGTTGTGCCACAGCTCCGGACGCTGGTTTTTCGGGTCCCAGCGGTGGAAGCGGTCGCGGAAAGAGTAGATACGCTCTTTGGCGCGGGATTTCTCTTCGTCACGGCGCGCGCCGCCGAAGGCCGCATCAAAACCGTATTTATTCAGCGCCTGCTTCAGCCCTTCGGTTTTCATGATGTCGGTATGCTTGGCGCTGCCGTGCACGAACGGGTTGATACCCATCGCCACCCCTTCCGGGTTTTTGTGCACCAGCAGCTCGCAGCCGTAGGCTTTGGCGGTACGGTCACGAAACTCGTACATCTCGCGGAATTTCCAGCCGGTATCCACGTGCAGCAGCGGGAACGGCAGCGTACCCGGATAAAACGCTTTACGCGCCAGGTGCAGCATGACGCTGGAATCTTTACCGATGGAGTACATCATCACCGGGTTAGAAAACTCGGCGGCCACTTCGCGGATAATGTGGATACTTTCCGCTTCGAGCTGCCGCAGGTGAGTAAGTCGTTTTTGGTCCATAACCGTTCCTTAAGCCAAATTTATAACAGAAGCGCCAAAGCCTTCTGTGTCGGTTGTGTGTTGGAACCAGGCGAGCGTGCTGTGCAGCTGCACCACTTCTCCCACCACAATCAGGGCGGGCATTGGGGCGTCTTTCGCCAGGGTTGCAAGGTCTTGTAAGGTGCCGATGGCGACATGCTGATCGACGCGTGTCCCGCGGGAGATCACCGCTACCGGCGTCGTCGCATCGCGACCGTGCTGAATAAGCTGTTCGCTGATGTCAGCCGCTTTCATCGTGCCCATATAAATCGCCAGCGTTTGTCGGCTCTGGGCGAGATGCGACCAGTCAAACGGCGTGCTGTCGGCTTTATAGTGCCCGGTCACAAAGGTCACGCTCTGGGCGTAATCGCGATGGGTCAGCGGAATACCGGCGTAGGCCGTGACGGCAGACGCCGCCGTAATGCCGGGAACCACCTGGAACGGGACGCCCGCTTCGGCTGCCGCCTGCAACTCCTCGCCACCACGACCGAAGATAAACGGATCGCCCCCTTTCAGGCGCACCACGGTTTTGCCCGCTTTCGCAGCGGCAATCAGCATTTGATTGGTGTCGTGCTGCGGCACGGAGTGCTCGCCGGCACGTTTGCCGACGCAGATTTGCTCCGCGTCACGGCGGATCAGCTCGCGAATACCGTCGGTGACCAGGTGGTCGTAGAACACGACATCCGCATCCTGAAGAACCTGGAGGCCACGCAGCGTGAGCAGCCCGGCATCGCCCGGCCCGGCGCCCACCAGAATGATCTCCCCGCCCGTACTGCCGGGGTTATCCAGTTCGTCTTCGAGGATTTGTTGCGCCGCCGTCTCGTTACCGGCCTGCATCAGGCTGGCAAAACGGCCGCGAAACACACGCTCCCAGAAGCGACGGCGTTCCGTCACGCTGGTCAGACGCGTTTTCAGATGGTTGCGCCAGTAGCTGGCCTTCTCCGCCATGCGTCCGAGGCTGGTCGGCAGCAGCGCTTCGATTTTTTCTCTCAGCACGCGCGCCAGCACCGGGGCGGTGCCGCCGGAGGAGATCGCCACCAGCAGCGGCGAGCGGTCGACAATCGACGGGAAGATAAATGAACATAACGGCTGGTCGTCTACCACGTTCACCAGGCGGTGACGGGCCTGGGCTGCGTCGGAGATTCGGCTGTTGAGCGCCCGATCTTCGGTTGCCGCAATCACCAGTACCACGCTGTCAATCTGAGACTCTGCAAAATCCGCCTCTGCAACGATCTGCACCTGCGCCCCGGCGCGTTGCAGGAAGGCGATTTTGCGATCGGCAATTTCACCCGTCCCGACAACCAATACCGGTCGGTCTTTTAAGGCAGCAAAAAGGGGGAGATAGTCCACAGGCAACAACTCACTAACAACCATGAATAAAGGGACTATAGGGGGCGGCTTAGATCGAATGAAATTACGAATTGGAATGAGTAGTTACTCAATGGAATAACGCCGTGGAAAAGCAAATATCAAAAAGTGCTTAACACGCGAAATTTCGGGCATTTAAGAGCAATTCAAATTGTGTCTACCCGATCACAGTTTCATACTATGCGGGTTAAAATTTTGCTCTGTTTTTAAGGACTCACTATGTTTTCCGCAATGCGCCACCGATTCGTTGCCCTGGCGCTCGGCGTTTGCTTTATCCTTCCGGCTCAGGCAAAAAATCCATCTTACGGTGAAATAGCCAGTATGCAGGCGCGGCATATTGCGACGGTCTTTCCGGGCCGTATGACCGGAACCCCAGCCGAGATGCTCTCGGCAGACTATATTCGTCAGCAGTTTGCGGATATGGGCTATGAAAGCGACATTCGCGCTTTCCACAGCCGCTACATCTATACCACTCGCAATAAAACGCAAAACTGGCATAACGTAACTGGCAGCACGGTTATTGCGGCGCACGAAGGAAAGGCGGCTGAGCAGATTATTATTATGGCGCACCTTAATACCTACACGCCGTTGAGCGATGCCGATGTCGATAATAATCTCGGCGGGCTGACGCTTCAGGGACTGGATGATAATGCGGCGGGTCTGGGCGTGATGCTTGAGCTGGCCGAACGCCTGAAGAATATTCCGACGAAATACAGCATTCGCTTTGTTGCGACCAGCGGCGAAGAAGAAGGAAAACTCGGCGCTGAGAATCTCCTTAAGCGCATGAGCGCTGAGGAGAAGAAAAATACGTTGCTGGTGATTAACCTCGATAATCTGATTGTGGGGGATAAGCTCTATTTTAATAGCGGACAGAGCACGCCGAGCAGCGTACGTAAACTCACCCGCGACCGCGCGCTGGCGCTTGCCCGCACGCATGGCGTCTATGCCGCGACAAATCCGGGCGGTAACCCGGAGTATCCTAAAGGCACAGGCTGCTGTAATGACGGTGAAGTGTTTGATAAGGCGGGCATTCCGGTGCTGTACGTCGAGGCGACGAACTGGGCGCTGGGCAAAAAAGATGGCTATCAGCAGCGCAGCAAATCGAAAGCGTTCCCGGACGGGACCAGCTGGCATGATGTGCGGCTGGATAATCAGCAGCACATTGATAAAGCGCTGCCGCAGCGGATTGAGCACCGCAGCCGGGATGTCGTGAAAGTGATGCTGCCGCTGGTGAAGGAGCTGGCGAAAGCGGGGAAAGCCTGAGGCCGTTAAGCATAGTGCGGCCTGACGCCCTCACCCCACCCCCACGGGGCTGAGGGTTCCCCACAAAATAATGCCTGCACAGACGGCCCCCTCTCCCTTGAGGGAGAGGGCTGGGGTGAGGGGGAACATACGGCTCTGGTGGTCATTCCGTTCACTTTATGTTCCTTGCTACTCTGTCACGACATGACCGGTGAACGTGCCAGGGTGGCTCAGTCGCCACCACCCTGGCGACCCGGGCTTCCGGCGGAAAATCGCCGCTTCGCGGTGCCTTCGGCTCATTCCTTCCGGCTTATCGGGGACGGGCGGAGGTAACATCCCTGTAAAGCCCGCCCTCTCGGCGCATCTCTGCGCCTCGCCCCGGCCTACAGGAAACGCCTCAGCGATTTACAGCCGGACCGAGGCATCGCTGAAAGCCCTCAGTTATTCTGAGGCAACGTTATCGCTTTTGCTTTCAAATTACTGGGGAACCCTCTACCCACGGGGAGAGGGAGAATTAAGCCGTTGTAGGCCCGGTAAGCGCAGCGCCACCGGGCGAAAAAACATTACCCTTCGTGCAGCCCGCACTCGCGCTTCAGCCCGAAGAATCGCGTCTCTTCTTCCGCCATTCCCGGTTCCCATTTACGCGTGGTGTGGGTGTCGCCTACCGACAGGTAGCCTTGATCCCACAGCGGATGGTACTTCAGCCCGTGCTTTTGCAGATACTGGTACACCGTGCGGTTATCCCAGTCGATGATCGGCAGCACTTTGAACACGCCGCGCTGCACCGCCAGCACCGGCAGCGTTGCCCGGCTCCCGGACTGCTCGCGGCGCAGGCCCGCAAACCAGGTCTGAGCGTTCAGTTCTTTTAGCGCCCGGTTCATCGGCTCGACCTTGTTGATCTCATTGTATTTCTCAATGCCCTCAACGCCCTGCTCCCACAGCTTGCCGTAACGCGCCTCCTGCCAGGCCGCGCTTTCCGTCGCACGGTAGACTTTCAGGTTCAGCCTGAGCTTATCCGTCAGCTCGTCGATAAACTGATAGGTCTCCGGGAACAGATAGCCGGTATCGGTGAGGATCACCGGAATGTCCGGACGGATCTGATTCACCAGATGCAGACTGACCGCCGCCTGAATGCCAAAGCTCGACGAAAGCACATAGTCTCCCGGCAGGTTTTCCAGCGCCCACGCCACGCGCCCTTCGGCGTCCAGCTTTTCCAGTTGGGCGTTAGTTTCTGCGAGTGCCAGAATGCGTTCGACTTTTGGCAATGCGTTAAGCGCGTTTAGATCGAGTACGGACATAAATACCTCTCGTGGTTACTCCCAGAAATCCCTTGCGGGATCGAGCACCGGGCGAATGATGCCCGCACGTACCGTAAAGTCGCCGAAGCCTTCACCCGCTTCGCGCTCTTTCGCCCAGCGTCCGATAAGCACGTCGAGGGAATCGAGAATTTCCGGCTCGGTGATGTTCTCGCGGAACATACGCGGAATACGCGTCCCGATACGGTTACCGCCCAGGTGCAGGTTATAGCGACCCGGCGCTTTCCCTACCAGACCGAGTTCGGCCAGCATCGCGCGACCGCAGCCGTTCGGGCAGCCCGTCACGCGCATAACAATATGCTCGTCCGGAATACCATGTTTTTCCAGAATCGCTTCCACTTTATCAGTGAAGGACGGCAGGAAACGCTCGGCTTCGGCCATCGCCAGCGGACAGGTCGGGAACGACACGCAGGCCATCGAGTTTTCACGCTGCGCGCTCACCGCATTCATCAACCCGTGCTCGCGGGCCAGCTCTTCAATTCTCGCCTTTTCGCTTTCCGGCACGCTGGCGACGATCAGGTTCTGGTTAGCGGTGATACGGAACTCGCCTTTGTGGATCTTCGCGATTTCCAGCAGGCCGGTTTTCAGCGGACGGCCCGGATAATCAAGAATACGGCCGTTTTCGATAAACAGCGTCAGGTGCCATTTATTATCGATACCTTTAACCCAGCCGATGCGATCGCCGCGACCGGTAAATTCGTAAGGGCGGATCGGCTCAAACTTGATGCCCGCGCGACGCTCCACTTCTTCTTTGAACGTCTCGACGCCTACGCGCTCCAGAGTGTATTTGGTTTTCGCGTTTTTACGATCGGTACGGTTACCCCAGTCGCGCTGGGTAGTAACCACCGCCTCAGCCACTGCCAGCGTGTGCTCCAGCGGCAGGAAGCCGAACTCGCTCGCGGTGCGGGCGTAGGTTTTCTTGTTCCCATGCTCAATGGACAAACCGCCGCCCACCAGCAGGTTAAAGCCGACCAGCTTGCCGTTTTCGGCAATCGCCACGAAGTTCATGTCGTTGGCGTGCAGGTCGATATCGTTCTGCGGCGGGATCACCACCGTGGTTTTGAACTTACGCGGCAGGTAGGTCTGACCGAGGATCGGCTCTTCATCGGTGGTGGCGACTTTCTCCTGATCGAGCCAGATCTCCGCATAGGCACGCGTGCGTGGCAGCAGATGTTCGGAGATTTTTTTCGCCCACTCGTACGCTTCGGCGTGCAGTTCGGACTCGTACGGATTCGAGGTGCAGAGCACGTTACGGTTCATGTCGTTGGCGGTCGCCAGCGCGTCCAGACCCACGGAGTGCAGCATCTGGTGAACCGGCTTGACGTTCTTCTTCAGAATGCCGTGGAACTGGAAGGTCTGACGGTTGGTCAGACGAATGCTGCCGTAAATCGTGTTGTCATGGGCAAACTTGTCGATCGCCTGCCACTGTTTGGTGGTGATGATGCCACCCGGCAGACGACAGCGCAGCAGCATCGCGTGACGCGGCTCCAGCTTCTGCTCGGCACGTTCGGCGCGGATATCGCGGTCGTCCTGCTGGTACATACCGTGGAAACGGATCAGCAGGAAGTTGTCGCCTTTGAAACCGCCGGTCAGGCCGTCATTTAAATCTTCGGCAATGGTACCGCGCAGGTAGTTGCTCTCTACCTTCATGCGCTCGGCATCAGACAGTTTGCCTTCGACCACCAGTGGGCCAGGATGTTTTTCGCTCATTAGTAGACATCTCGCTGATAACGGCGCTCTACGCGCAGCTCACTTAAAAATTCATCCGCCGTTTCGGCATCCATACCGCCGAATTCGGCAATCACTTCCAGCAGTGCCTGCTCAACGTCTTTCGCCATGCGATTGGCGTCGCCGCAGACATAAATGTGGGCACCGTCATTGATCCAGCGCCACAGCTCTGCGCCCTGTTCGCGCAGTTTGTCTTGTACGTATACTTTTTCTTTCTGGTCACGAGACCAGGCCAGATCGATGCGGGTCAGCACGCCCTCTTTGACGTAGCGCTGCCATTCAACCTGGTAGAGGAAATCCTCGGTAAAATGCGGGTTGCCGAAGAACAGCCAGTTTTTACCCGGTGCCTCGTCCGCTGCACGCTGCTGCATAAAGGCGCGGAACGGTGCGATGCCGGTGCCCGGGCCAATCATGATCACCGGCGTTTCCGGGTTCGCCGGCAGACGGAAGTTGTCGTTGTGCTCGATAAAGACGCGCACCTCGCCCTCTTCTTCCACGCGGTCGGCCAGGAAGCCCGAGGCCCCGCCCGCCCGCGCGCGGCCTTCGATGTCGTAACGCACCACGCCAACGGTGATGTGGACTTCGTTTTCCACTTCCGCCTGTGAGGAGGCGATGGAGTAAAGACGCGGCGTCAGTGGACGCAGCAGGCCGATCAGCGCGTCGGCATCCAGCTGTGCCGGTGAGAAACGCACCATATCGACAATCGGCGTTGTCGCCGCGTATTGCTGTAACTTCGCCTTATCCCCGACCAGCGGAAGGAGCGATTCGCTGCGGGTTAAGGTGGCGTAGTTTTCAACGATGTTGGCGGTGTTCACCGTCAGCTCGAAATGCCACTGAAGCGCCTCAGAGAGCGGTAAGGTTTTACCCTCCACCTGGACCGGCTCCGTGCCTTTCAGCCACAGCAGTTCGACCAGCTCTTTCACCAGCGCCGGATCGTTCTGATACCAGACGCCCAGCGCATCGCCAGGCTGATAACGCAGGCCGGAGTCACCGAGATCGATTTCGATATGGCGCACGTCTTTTTCCGAATCACGGCCCGTGATTTTCTGGTTTACCGACAGGCTCGCCGTCAGCGGCGCCTCTTTCGTGTAAGGGCTGGTGTGGATTTCGTTGACGGTGCCCGCTGCGGTAACGGCGGCCTGCGCTGGCGTCTCTTTCGGGACGCGGGCCTTCAGCACCTCAACGATGCGCGCCCGCCATTCGGCGGCGGCGGCCTGGTATTCGACATCAGCGTCTACGCGATCCAGCAGGCGCTCTGCGCCCAGCTCCGCCAGCTTGCTGTCGAAATCTTTACCGGACTGGCAGAAAAATTCATAGGACGTATCACCGAGGCCGAAGACGGCAAAGGCGGTGCCCTCGAGCTTTGGCGCTTTTTTCGAGAACAGGAACTTATGCAGCGCGACGGCTTCTTCCGCAGGCTCGCCTTCGCCCTGCGTTGACGCCACCACCACCAGCAGTTTTTCTGACGCGATCTGTTTGAATTTATAATCCCCGGCGTTGACCAGGTTAACGTTCAGCTTCGCGGCGAGCAGGTCATCACGCAGCGCTTCGGCCACACGACGGGCATTACCCGTTTGCGAAGCGGAGATAAGCGTGATGGCAGGAATTTCAACGGCCGTTGGCGGGACGCCAGCCACAGCACCCGGCTGCTGGTTCAGCATTCCCCAGAAATAGCCGGAGACCCAGGCGAGCTGGGTGGGTGAAAAATCGGAAGTCGCGGCCTGGAGGCGCGCCAGTTGCTCCGGGTTAAGGGGAAGCAAATTTGAAGGTGGGGCCTGTGTTGTCATGCGTCGTTATGTTCCAGTAGCAAAGCGGACTTTAAGCGAATAAATCCAAACTGAAGATAAGGTTAACGGCGGGGATAATAACAATTAAAGAAGGGATGGAAATAATAAATAACCAAATGGACTAACCTGTTTTAGTTATCGTTCTTAACGATAAAAGCGATTAAACAACTGTCTGAAATAAAACAACAAAAGTCGATAAACACCATGAATACGAGGCGGCGACAGTTCAGAGCCGTTTTAGTTAATGATAAAAATTGTGCTTTCCGGTACTATGCGGCGGTTTTTTCCGCATTCCTGAGAGCTATGATGTCCACCACACTGTTTAAAGATTTCACCTTCGAAGCCGCACACCACCTTCCACACGTTCCTGCCGGGCACAAATGTGGCCGCCTGCATGGACACTCGTTTATGGTGCGTCTTGAAATCACCGGTGAAGTCGATCCCCATACGGGCTGGATCATGGACTTTGCCGAACTGAAGGCCGCGTTTAAGCCGACCTACGATCGTCTCGATCACTACTATCTGAATGATATTCCGGGCCTTGAAAACCCGACCAGCGAGGTGCTGGCGAAATGGATTTGGGATCAGATGAAACCGCTGGTGCCGCTGCTGAGTGCGGTGATGATCAAAGAGACCTGCACGGCAGGCTGCGTCTACCGCGGGGAGTGAATCTCCTCCGTTTCGGCCTCATGAGGCACGAGCGGCGTAAACTCGTAGAGCACCAGCGCATTACTCTCCAGTGATTCACTCAGTTGCCAGCCGTCATAAAGGCGTTCATCGCGTACGGAAAGCGTTGGACGCGCTTTATGCGCTATCCAGCGCCACATCTCTTCATCAGGGCCGCTTTCGCTACCAACCCCTTCAAGCAACGGATAGAGCGCGCCGTTGTGCTGATCAAACAGATGGCATTTAATTCGCCATTTACCGCGCATTCCCTTCAGGTGTAAATGATACTGCTGGCGAAAACGCTGGATGAAGGCTTCTTCACTGGATAGGAGTGGATTAAAAACCACCACATTACGCAGCAACAGCTGATAACCATTGCGATGGCGCGTAAGCAGGACACGCTTATCATTGACCAGCACCTCGCCCCGCAGACGTTGCCAGAGCCAGAGTACCCAATAAACCGGACGCGGCAGACCATGGTTATACTGTAGCGCAAGGCTTGAGGTATCGATGGTGTTGTTCGCACGGGCTTCTCCCTGAAGACCCGAATTGAGCCAGAATCCCGCCAGCCAGACCTGCTCCGAAAGCCCGAGCAGGTTCTGCATCAGCAGCGCCCCACGGAAAAACCAGCCGTTTGTCGCCCGCGTGTTGCCGGTGAGGGTATTCCAGGAGAGAAGCCAGACGGGAAGCGAACATTTTCGCAGGCGAAGGGCAGCGAGGAGCTGGCGGACCTTCAGTATCGGATAATTTTCCGTTGAGGAGAGAGGGGTTACCTCCAGCTGCGCGGGATCGAGAAGTTCATTGGCATCGGCAGAACAGGCAAGAAAATCGGCCTGCATCAGGATGGCTGAACTGAACAGGGTATCGTCGCTTACGCCCGCGCTGACGGGGGCAAATCGGTGCCATAAACCAAACTTTGCCTGCGGAAGATAAGTTCGTATTGCCTTTTGCTGGGCCAGCCAGACCTGCTCCCGGGTCTCCTCACTCGCCTGTGTTGACCAGTGCATGACGAAGTGCCAGCCCGCGGTGATCTCTGGCGCAAAATGATTAACCGACTGTTGTAAAAAGCGGGTGAGAAGATCGCGGCGGGTCGTTACGCCGGTGTGCAGTAGCACCGTCCACTGCTTTTTTGCCAGCCAGGTGAAGAGCTGATGCAGATTGTACCAGCAGGCGTAGCCCGCCATCTGGGGGTCATCCCACCCGGTGGCAAACAGACGACTGCTGAGAAAAGGTTCGGCGATATCAATTCCCTCAATGGGAATGGCCTCATTTATCGCCTCCAGATTTTGTCGAACGTCCTCACGGAGCAAATCGTCGAGCTCACGCAGGGTAATGACCACCCGCATACGGCGCAGCGAGGCAGAAAGAGGATTGAGCTGCTCAAGATCCAGTCTCTGCTCCTGCTGCGGGTGAACGACGAGCGGCGAGGCTCCCCAACCGCGCACCACCGGTTCATTGAGCAGGCTAAACAGCTTGTCCACGGCGACCGGATAGCGCTGCTCACGCCTGTCCGTCCGAATACGTGCCGCCTCCGGGTGCTGGCGTCGGGCCTTACGAAACTCACCCGGAGACATATTGTGAACACGCCTGAACCGATCGCTCATCATACGCGTGCTGGCGAAACCCTGCTCAAGCGCAATCTGGTGCAGCGGTCGGTTCGTCAGCCGGAGAGCGTCGGCCGCCTTTTCCAGCCGCAGGCGGGTGATGTACTGCATGAAACTGATACCCACCTCCTTGCGAAAGAGACGAGAGAGCCAGGCTTCAGAAACATATTCACTCGCGGCGATTTCCGCAAGCGTAATACGGCGGGTATAACTGGCATTGATCCGCTCTATCACCCGGGCGATGCGTTTGCTGTGCGCTGAGGAAAGTTCCCGGGACAGCATACGGGCGGGCTGTTGAAAGCGGCTGGTCAGCAACAGCAATATCTCGCTCAGCCAGCGGTACGCCTCCAGCCGGTAGCGGTGCGGGTCGTTGATGAGGGTGACCACAAGAAGCTGGCGCAGCAGATCGCGAAGCGCATCGCACTGGGGCCAGACGCCTCCGGCTTCTGCCGGTACAGCATAATCATGGGCAAAAAAATCATTGCAGAGCTGGACCACCCAGCGCCCGGAAAGAGTTACGCGCAGGGTGACATTTGCCGTTTCGCTCGTGAACTGCCAGCGCCGATGACGGTTTATGATGGCAAGGGTATTGGCCTCCAGGATGTCACGTCCCGCATCGGTGTTCAGCTCTGCCCGCCCTTCCAGCACCCAGAGCAACGTTAGCGTATCGCCTTCATCCTCCACGCAGTGGCGAATGTCCTGAATCTCTATCCAAAATTCATCTCCCCGTTGCGCCATCTTACCCCTCATCAAAGACAAATAATGACCTGCTCTTTTTTGTCATAACTGAATTGTATGAAAAACAATCAAAACAATGCCGTCGCTTTACAACAAAAAATTGCATTTTCAGGCAGTACGATCGTCATAGACTCGAAATTATCATCGTTTGGCAGAAAAAGGATAACAAAAATGACACATCCAATTATCGAAGCTCTGCGTGGCAACGAAGCTCGGTTCACTGAATTACGGCGCTATTTTCATCAGCATCCTGAAATTGGTTTTGAGGAGCACAACACGAGCGATCGCGTTGCTGCGCTGCTTCAGGAATGGGGATATGAGGTTCATCGCGGGCTGGCGAAAACCGGTGTGGTCGGCACACTGAAGGTGGGTAACGGGCATAAACGCCTGGGCCTGCGCGCCGATATGGATGCGCTGCCAATGCAGGAAAACAACGGCAAGGCGTGGAGCAGTACCGTTGAGGGTAAATTTCACGGCTGCGGTCATGACGGCCACACTACAACGCTCCTGTATGCAGCGGAGTACCTGGCACGCACCCGCAATTTTAACGGCACGCTGCACCTTATTTTTCAGCCCGCGGAAGAACTTCTGTATGGCGGACGCGTTATGGTAGAGGACGGTTTGTTTGACCTGTTCCCCTGCGACCACATCTTTGGTCTACACAATATGCCGTCACAGCCCCTCGGAAAAATTGGTCTGCGCGATGGCGCCATGATGGCCTCTTCCGACACCCTTCATATTGAGGTTAACGGCGTGGGTGGTCACGGCGCGGTGCCAGAACATACCGTTGACGCCACCCTGGTTGCCTGTCATATCACTATCGCGTTGCAGTCGATTGTTTCGCGCAACATTACCCCCTTCCAGCCAGCCGTCGTTACCGTAGGCAGCATTCAGGCCGGGCACGCCCCCAACATTATCAACGACAAAGTATTGATGAAACTTACCGTGCGCACGCTGGATGAACGCGTGCGGCAAACCGTGCTACAGCGTATCCATGATATCGCCGTTGCACAGGCGGAAAGTTTCAATGCGACGGCCACCATTCGACACATTAACGGCAGCCCGGTACTGAAAAACAATCCGCAAGCCAATGAGATGGTGCGCAACGTCGCCACCGATCTGTTCGGTCAGGATTCCGTCGCGGAGGTGAATGCGTTTATGGGCAGCGAAGACTTTGCTTTCATGCTCGAGAAAAATCCCAATGGATGCTATTTCACCCTTGGCGCCGGCGATGAGCCGGACCGCTGCATGGTACATAACCCGGGTTACGACTTTAACGACAACATTCTCCTCACCGGCGCGGCGCTGTGGGCCGCACTGACCGAACACTATCTGCGCTGATTCGCACCTTCCCGGGAGGGCTGCACTATGAGTACCGTTTCCCTGACAGGCGCATCCGCCTACGCCGGTAACGATCGGCTGCTGGCGGGTATCGTCATGAGCGTTCTGACATTCTGGCTGTTTGCCCAGTCGGTTATCAACGTGGTTCCGGCCATGCAGAATAGCCTCGATATTGCCCTCGAAACCCTTACGCTGGCCGTCAGCCTGAGCGCATTGTTCAGCGGCTGTTTTGTCGTTGCCTGCGGTGGGTTTGCCGATAAGTTTGGGCGCATGCGCCTGACCATGATTGGCCTGATCCTGAGCATGATCGGGAGTGGTCTGCTGTTCATTTCATGGGAGCCCGTCCTGTTTTTGTTGGGAAGAGCGATACAGGGGCTATCAGCGGCCTGCATCATGCCCGCCACGCTGGCGCTGATTAAAACCTGGTATGACGGTAAAGCTCGCCAGCGGGCCATCAGCTTTTGGGTTATCGGCTCCTGGGGCGGCAGTGGCCTGAGCTCGTTTGTGGGAGGCGCCATCGCCACCACGCTGGGCTGGCGCTGGATTTTTATTTTGTCGATGGTGGTGGCTCTGGTCGCGCTATTGCTTATCCGCGCCACCCCGGAAAGCCGCAGCCCTGATGCGTGTCGACACAAACTGGATATCAGCGGCCTGGTGAGTTTTGTCCTTATGCTGGTGCTGTTCAATCTGTTTATTAGCAAAGGACACAGCTGGGGCTGGAGCAGCAGTTTATCGCTTCTTGTACTGTGTGGAGCCGTGATTGCACTGATGTGTTTTGTCGTTACCGGGCGACGGAAAGGCGATGCGGCGCTGATCGATTTCGCCCTGTTTAAAAACCGGGCCTATAGCGCCTCGGTATTCTCAAATTTCCTGCTCAACGGCTGCATTGGCACCATGATGATCGCCAGCATCTGGTTGCAGCAGGGCCATCATCTGTCACCACTACAGACAGGCATGATGACGCTGGGGTATCTGGTTACCGTACTGGCGATGATCCGGGTGGGTGAAAAACTGCTTCAGCGCTATGGCGCCAGGCTGCCGATGATGACCGGCCCGCTGCTGACCGCAACAGGTATTTCGCTGATTTCATGCACCTTCTTAAGCAAAGAGGTCTACATTGTTACCGTTTTTCTGAGCAATATTTTATTTGGGCTGGGGCTCGGATGTTACGCCACGCCCTCAACGGACACGGCGGTAATGAATGCCCCTGAAAACAAAGTGGGGGTGGCTTCAGGGATCTATAAGATGGGCAGTTCCCTGGGCGGCGCAATGGGTATCGCGGTCACCGCATCGCTGTACGCCCTATGGCTGCCGATGGGAACGGCCAGTGCCGCGCAGTATGCCTTGCTGTTCAACAGTGCGATTTGCCTTGGGTCGGCAGTCGTGACCTGGGCTTTACTGCCAACAACAAAAGCCCCGCGTTAAGCGGGGCCACAAAAGTATCAGGCAATGTTCAGATATTTGTGCGTCTGCATCGACAGGCGCCAGTTGCGGGCGATACAGGTTTCAATGCACAGACGGGTTGCATCGTCTTTCTGGCTGATAGGCTGTAGCGCGATCACGCGCTGCTTTTCGTCCGTCAGCGTCGCCAGCAGTTCGTCCAGCGCTTCGATGTCACGCACGCGCCCCACCGGATGTTTGATCTCATCAGCACGCTCAAGCGCCTGCGATAGTACGTCATACCCGCCGCGCATATTCACTTTCGGTGAAACCGTGACCCACGTTGAATGGGAGCAGCGCACTTCATGGGTACCGCTGGTTTCAATCTGACAGCTATAGCCGTTCTTTTCGAGCAGTTCGGTGAGCGGCATCAGATCATGAATGCAGGGTTCCCCGCCGGTGATCACCACGTGCCGCGCCGTCCAGCCCTGACGACCAATAATGGCAAGCAGATCTTCCGCGCTGCCCGCGCCCCATTTATCGCTCTCTTTGGTTTTCGCCAGAATGCTGAACAGCGACACTTCCCGATCTGCGAGCTTATCCCACGTATGTTTGGTATCACACCAGGCGCAGCCAACCGGGCATCCCTGTAAACGAATAAAGATAGCGGGAACGCCGGTAAAGTAACCCTCGCCTTGAAGGGTCTGGAACATCTCGTTAATCGGGTACTGCATAGTCAACTCTGTTAAGGGGATAAACGATAAGTATCGCAGATCCCCGTCAGATGATCATGCTCCATCGGTGCTTTGCGCGCCAATTGCCGCCATAAACCGTTCCGTAATTTGCTGCGGTCGGGTGATCGCCCCACCGACGACAACCGTGTGCGCCCCCAGCGCCAGACACCTGGCCGCGCGATCGGGGGTATTCACGTTACCTTCGGCAATCACGGGGATCGTGACGGCAGACAGCACCTCTTTCAAAAACGCGCAGTCATTTTCCGGTAGCGAATGGCCCGCGGTCTCCGCCGTATAACCGTAAAGGGTGGTTCCGACACAATCAAACCCCAGCGCCTGCGCGGTCACGGCCTCCTGCACGGTGGCAATATCCGCCATCAGCAGCAGCGAAGGGTAACGGGTGCGGATCTGCGCGATCAGCATGTCCAGCGATACGCCACCGGGCCGTTTCCGGGCGGTCGCATCCAGCGCAACGATCTCCGGGGCGACCGCCATCAGCTCATCCACTTCTTTGAGCGTCGCGGTGATGAACACCTCGCTGTCCGGATAGTCTCGTTTGATGATGCCGATGACCGGCAGTGAGACCAGCCCTTTGATAGCCTCGATATCCACCACGCTATTGGCGCGGATCGCAGCGGCACCGCCCTGGGCCGCCGCCAGCGCCATTCGCGACATAATAAACGGGCTGTGCAGCGGTTCGTTTTCCAGCGCCTGGCAGGAGACGACCAGTTTTCCTTTCAGGTTATCCAGTACAGTTTTCATTACGATAAGATCTCTTCCACTTCGTTTTTGATAATGGTGACGTGCGGGCCATAGATGACCTGAACCCCGTTACCGCGCACGATGACGCCGCGCGCGCCGGTCGCTTTCAGTGCAGATTCATTGACTTTGCTACCGTCTTTCACCGTGACGCGAAGGCGCGTGGCGCAGCAGTCAACGTCATCCAGATTGTCTTTTCCTCCCAGCCCGGCGATCACCGCCGCGGCGCGCTCGCTTTGCGGCAGGGTAGCCTCGTCAGCCAACGCCTCCTTTTCACGGCCCGGCGTGGCAAAATCAAAACGTTTGATCAGATAGCGGAAGGTACAGTAGTAAAGGAAGAACCACGGTACGCCCACCAGCGGGACGAACATCCAGTTAGTTTTCGCTTCCCCCTGCAAAATGCCGAACAGCACGAAATCAATAAACCCGCCGGAGAATGTTTGTCCGATGGTGATGTGCAGCATGTGCGCGAGCATGAACGCCAGCCCGTCAAACAGCGCATGAATGACGTACAGCACCGGGGCAATAAACAGGAATGAGAACTCTATGGGCTCGGTAATTCCCGTCAGGAATGAGGTTAACGCCGCAGAGAGCAGCAGCCCGGCAACCCGCTTTTTGTTCTCCGGCCTGGCCGTGTGGTACATCGCAAGGCAGGCGCCGAGCAGACCAAACATCATGGTAATAAAGCGCCCGGACATGAAGCGCGACGTGCCCTCATAGAAATGCTGCGTGTTCGGGTCGGCGAGCTGGGCGAAGAAGATCCGCTGCGTGCCCTCAACCAGGTGACCGTTAACAATTTCACTGCCGCCAAGCGCGGTGGTCCAGAACGGAAGATAGAAGATGTGGTGCAAACCAAACGGGCCAAGCATGCGCAGGATGAAGCCGTACAGCAAAGTCCCCAGATAGCCGGTGGCATCCACCAGCCCGCCGAGGCCAAAGATCAGCTTCTGAAAATGCGGCCAGACCACGGTCATCAGCGCGCCGACGAGTATCGCCGCCAGTGAGCTGATAATGGGAACGAAGCGTGAGCCGCCAAAAAAGCCCAGGAATTGCGGAAGCGCGATTTTATTAAATCGATGATGCAGCGCGCAGGTCACCAGCCCAATAACTACCCCACCAAACACGCCCGTTTCAAGCGTCTGAATACCCAGCGTCATGCCCTGCCCTACGGCGCCCGGGTTCTCATGCGCCAGTTTTCCGGTCAGGATCAGCAGCGCATTGATAGTGGCATTCATCACCAGATAAGCGAGCAACGCCGCCAGCCCTGCCGTGCCTTTATCATTTTTCGCCAGCCCAACGGCGACCCCAACAGCAAACAGTACCGACAGGTTTGCAAACACAATCGAGCCTGCGCTGCTCATGATGGTAAAGATGGCCTGTAGCCAGCCAACGTCTAAAAATGGATACGCGGTAAGCGTATTCGGATTCGATAGCGCCCCGCCGATCCCCAGCAACAGACCTGCTGCGGGCAGTATGGCGATGGGTAACATAAAGGATTTGCCGAAGCGCTGCGCTTTTTCAAACCATCCGCCGGAAGACGCTCCGCTGAACATTTGCATCATTTTTTATCCCCCTGGTTGTTGATGAAAATTTTTACCACATATATTTTCAATTGTGAAAATTACCACCAAAAACCAGGACGCCGATCATACTTTTTCGAAATGACTGGCATCTCTCCCCCGCTTTCCGCCACACTAGTTGGCAGAGAAACGCATTAAGGATCTAGCATGTCGGACCATGAAAACCTGCTGCTGAAGCTACGCCAGGAGGCTTCCGGGTACAGCCCAACGCAACAAAAACTGGGGGAGTTTGTTCTCAACGATCCTGCCAGGGTGCTCTACCTGACGATCACCGAGCTGGCGCGTGAAAGCGGCACCAGCGAGGCCAGCGTCACACGCCTTTGCCGCACGCTGGGCTGTAAGGGGTATAACGAATTTAAAATGGCGCTTGCGCTGGATATTCAGCAGGGTTTGCCTGAGCGTCAGGCAGGAGATGCAATAGATAACGTGGTGGATGAGTCTGTCCAGGCGCTGCAAGATACCGCAAAACTCCTCGACCGGGCCCAACTTGAACAGGCGACACTGGCCCTGCATCAGGCGCAGTCAGTGCAAATTTACGGGGTGGCGGCCAGCGTGATCCTGGGAGAGTATTTGCATTACAAGCTGCTGCGACTCGGCAAACCTGCACAGCTGTTTAGCGATATGCATCGCGCCGCCATGAATGCGACGACGCTCTCGAAAGAGACGCTGGTGGTGGCCATCTCAAGTTCTGGCTCTACACGGGATCTGCTTCACGTGGTGAAACTCGCCCGCAAGCGGGGCGTTAAGGTACTGGCGCTCAGCAATACGCCCCGCAGCCCGCTGACCTCCCTGAGCGATTTACAGCTGGTTGCAGCCAAACCCGAGGGACCGCTGAGCGCGGGTGCGCTCAATGCCAAGGTTGGCGTGATGCTGCTGGTTGAACTGTTAACCACTTCCCTTATTGCAGTAGACAGCCATTACGGTGACGTCAGCCAGCAAACGGCAAGCGCCACGTTACCGCTTCTGCTATAGAAAACAAAAAACCCGCCGAAGCGGGTTTTTTCATAAGAACGAAGGTTCAGGCTTATGCCTGGCCTTTGATCTCTTTACGACCGTTGTAAGGTGCTTTTTCGCCCAGCGCTTCTTCGATACGAATCAGCTGGTTGTATTTAGCAACACGGTCAGAACGGCTCATAGAACCGGTTTTGATCTGGCCAGCAGCGGTACCCACAGCCAGGTCAGCGATGGTAGCGTCTTCAGTTTCGCCAGAACGGTGAGAGATAACCGCGGTGTAGCCAGCGTCTTTCGCCATTTTGATCGCAGCCAGCGTTTCGGTCAGAGAACCGATCTGGTTGAATTTGATCAGGATGGAGTTAACGATACCTTTCTCGATGCCTTCTTTCAGGATCTTGGTGTTGGTTACGAACAGATCGTCACCAACCAGCTGGATTTTGTCGCCCAGTACTTTGGTCTGGTATGCGAAACCATCCCAGTCAGACTCGTCCAGACCGTCTTCGATAGACACGATTGGGTACTGTTTGGTCAGGTCTTCCAGGAAGTGGGTGAACTCTTCAGAGGTGAACGCTTTGTTGCCTTCGCCAGCCAGAACGTATTTACCGTCTTTGTAGAATTCAGATGCTGCGCAGTCCATCGCCAGGGTGATGTCTTTGCCCAGCTCGTAGCCTGCTGCTTTAACCGCTTCAGCGATAACAGCCAGTGCTTCTGCGTTAGAGCCCAGGTTTGGCGCGTAGCCGCCTTCGTCACCAACAGCCGTGTTCATACCTTTAGCTTTCAGAACTTTAGCCAGGTTGTGGAACACTTCAGAACCCATACGTACCGCTTCTTTCAGGGTTTTCGCGCCAACTGGCTGAATCATGAATTCCTGAATATCAACGTTGTTGTCTGCGTGCTCACCACCGTTGATGATGTTCATCATTGGTACAGGCATAGAGTATTTGCCTGGGGTGCCGTTCAGTTCAGCGATGTGCTCGAACAGTGGCATGCCCTTAGCTGCTGCTGCCGCTTTGGCGTTCGCCAGGGAAACCGCCAGGATTGCGTTCGCACCGAAGTTAGATTTGTTTTCAGTACCGTCCAGATCGATCATGATCTTGTCGATGCCAGCCTGATCTTTAGCATCTTTGCCAACGATAGCCTGAGCAATAGGACCGTTAACAGCGCCAACCGCTTTCAGTACGCCTTTGCCCATGAAACGGGATTTGTCGCCATCACGCAGTTCCAGCGCTTCGCGGGAACCTGTAGAAGCACCTGATGGAGCCGCTGCCATACCGACGAAACCACCTTCCAGATGAACTTCAGCTTCAACGGTCGGGTTACCACGGGAGTCGATGATTTCACGACCGATGACTTTAACGATTTTGGACATTAGATTTTCCTCAGTACAAGTTAAACTAAAACTCCAGACAAACAACGCGTACCAAAGGTACGCGTTGCCGTTCTAACTTTTTTTACTTCGCCTGACGCTTCTGGTACTCGCTGGCGGCTTTCACGAAGCCTGCAAACAGCGGATGCCCGTCACGCGGCGTTGAAGTAAATTCCGGGTGGAATTGGCAGGCCACGAACCACGGATGGTTAGGCACTTCGATGATCTCGACTAACTGATCATCCCCGGAACGGCCCGCAACACGCAGACCCGCAGCTTCAATTTGTTTCAACAACATGTTGTTGACTTCATAGCGGTGACGATGGCGCTCGGTGATGACCGGCTCGCCGTACAGCTTGCGTACCACGCTATCGTCGGACAGCTGGCAGGCCTGTGCGCCAAGACGCATGGTGCCACCCAGATCGCTCTTCTCGGTACGGACTTCGACGTTACCGTCTTCGTCGCGCCATTCCGTAATCAGCGCCACAACAGGGTACTTACAGTCTGGCACAAATTCCGTAGAGTTCGCGTTTTCCATTCCCGCTACGTTGCGCGCAAATTCAATCAGCGCAACCTGCATACCCAGGCAGATACCGAGGTATGGAATATTGTTTTCACGCGCATAGCGTGCAGTGGCGATCTTGCCTTCAACACCACGGTAGCCGAAGCCACCAGGGATGAGAATCGCATCCAGATCTTTGAGAATTTCGACGCCGCGCGTCTCCACATCCTGCGAATCAATCAGCTTGATGTTCACAGAGACGCGATTCTTCAGACCACCGTGTTTCAGCGCTTCGATAACTGACTTATAGGCATCTGGCAGTTCGATGTACTTGCCGACCATACCGATAGTCACTTCGCCGCCCGGATTGGCTTCTTCGTAAATCACCTGCTCCCATTCAGACAGGTTAGCTTCCGGACAGTTCAAGCTGAATCGTTTACAAATATAATCGTCCAGACCCTGTGATTTCAACAGGCCCGGGATTTTATAAATGGAATCGACATCTTTCATTGAAATAACGGCTTTTTCAGGCACGTTACAGAACAATGCAATTTTCGCACGTTCGTTCGCCGGAATCGCGCGATCGGAACGGCAAACCAGGATGTCAGGCTGAATACCGATGGAGAGCAGCTCTTTAACAGAGTGCTGAGTCGGTTTGGTTTTCACTTCACCTGCTGCCGCCATGTAAGGCAGCAGCGTCAGGTGCATGAACAGCGCGTGCTCACGACCAATATCTACCGCCAGCTGACGAATCGCTTCGAGGAATGGCAGGGATTCGATATCCCCCACGGTACCGCCGATTTCAACCAGCACAACGTCATGCCCTTCGCCACCGGCAAGGACACGCTCTTTAATGGCGTTAGTGATGTGTGGGATGACCTGCACGGTCGCGCCCAGGTAGTCACCACGGCGCTCTTTACGCAGAACGTCAGAGTAGATACGGCCAGTCGTAAAGTTGTTACGACGGGTCATTTTGGTACGGATGAAACGCTCGTAGTGGCCAAGATCCAGATCGGTTTCAGCGCCGTCTTCAGTAACGAACACTTCCCCGTGTTGGGTTGGGCTCATGGTGCCAGGATCGACGTTGATGTACGGATCCAGTTTCATCATGGTCACATTGAGGCCACGGGCTTCAAGAATGGCTGCGAGGGAGGCTGCGGCAATGCCTTTACCCAGAGAGGATACGACCCCGCCGGTCACAAAAATATAGTTCGTTGTCATGCTGAACCTGAGAAGTTAGGGTGAAACGATGGAATAACCAGGACGGGAAAGTAGTATACCCGAACACGACGAGCGCCACAAACTTTCATTCTCCGTCTCCATTCCAGGCCATGACAAACATAAGGAGTGAGAAAATAGCCCCTTTTGGGTAAATGTTTTTGACGCAAATCAAGCGCTTGTCATTTAAAAAATCACACAAATTGCGCTTGATCGCAAAATCTCGTTAGAGATCATGTTCCTGGCGTTTTACTTCCTGCCAGACTTCTTCCATCGCGTCGAGGTCAATCCCGCTCATTTCCAGACCGCGCGAGGCCACAATCCGCTCAACTTCGCGAAAGCGTCGTTCGAATTTAATGTTCGCTTTTTGCAGGGCGGTTTCCGCTTTTACACCGAGGTGGCGTGAAAGGTTGACGGTTGCAAACAGCAGATCGCCCATCTCCTCTTCCAGCTTTGCTTCATCCACAACGGCCTGCTGCGCTTCATGCATCACTTCGTCGATCTCTTCGTATACTTTTTCCAGCACCGGGCCGAGAGAGGTCCAGTCAAACCCTACCGCCGAGCAGCGCTTTTGAATTTTGTGCGCGCGCATCAGCGCGGGAAGGTTCAGGGGAATGTCGTCCAGCGCCGAGTGCTGGGATTTTTCAGCGCGTTCAGCGCTTTTTATCTGCTCCCAGCGCGCCAGCACTTCCACACTGTTACCTGCGGAGGCATCACCAAAGATATGCGGATGACGACGCTCCAGCTTGTCGCTGATAGCGGCGCAGATATCGTCAAAGTTAAAGCGCCCCTCTTCCTGCGCCATCTGCGCGTAGAACACCACCTGGAACAGCAGGTCGCCCAGCTCACCGCGCAGATCGTCGAAATCCTCTCGCGAAATGGCGTCCAGCACTTCGTAGGTCTCTTCCAGCGTGTAAGGCGCAATGGTGGTGAAAGTCTGCTCTTTATCCCACGGGCAGCCGTTTTCCGGGTCGCGCAGGCGTTTCATGATGCCGAGCAGGCGGTCGATTTGAGTCATAACAGATTCCATTAAATGCCTGAGCCGGGTGGCGGCGTTGCCTTACCCGGCCTACAGAAGAGGATGTTTAGCCGCCGTGCAGACGACGCGCGTCAATCACATCCGGCACCTGGTTCAGTTTGCCGAGTACGCGGCCCAGCACCTGAAGGTTATAGATTTCGATAGTCATATCGATGGTGGCAAGCTGCTCGCGGGTATCGCTGCGGCTGGCAACGCCCAGCACGTTGACCTTCTCGTTGGCGAGAATGGTGGTGATGTCGCGCAGCAGGCCGCTGCGGTCGTTGGCAGTGACGCGCACCACCAGCGAGTAACCCGCCGAGTAGCTCTCCCCCCAGACGGCTTCCACGATACGTTCCGGCGCATGCGATTGCAGCTCTGCAAGCTGGTCGCAGTCGGAGCGGTGAATCGAGATCCCGCGCCCCTGGGTGATAAAGCCGACAATATCATCTCCCGGGATCGGCTGGCAGCAGCGGGCAATGTGGTGCATCAGGTTACCCACCCCTTCAACCACCACGCGGCCATTGTCCTTGCTGCGCTGCTGCGGAGCATAAGTTTTCTGCTGGAGCTGTTTCAGGGCTGCCGCATCCTGCTCTGCCGCGCTTGGCTTGTTGAACTGCGCTTGCAGGAAGTTCACCATCTGGTTCAGGCGGATATCTCCGCCGCCAATCGCCGCTAACAGTTCGTCGAGCTCGTTGAAGTTGTAGCGCGGCAGCAGGAACTTCTCCGCTTCTTTCAGGCTAATACCAATATGTTCCAGCTCGTCGTCCAGGATCTGGCGACCGGCAAGGATGTTCTTGTCACGATCCTGCTTACGGAACCAGGCGTGAATTTTTGAGCGCCCACGGCTGGTGGTAATGTAACCGAGGTTCGGGTTCAGCCAGTCGCGGCTTGGGTTTGGCTGCTTCTGGGTGATGATTTCAATCTGATCGCCCATCTGGAGCTGGTAGGTAAACGGTACGATACGTCCGCCGATCTTCGCCCCGATGCAACGGTGCCCCACATCGCTGTGGATGTGGTAGGCGAAATCGAGCGGCGTGGAGCCTGCCGGCAAATCCACCACGTCCCCTTTCGGGGTAAAGACGTAGACGCGATCGTCGAAGACCTGACTGCGCACTTCGTCGAGCATTTCGCCGGAGTCGGCCATCTCTTCCTGCCACGCAATCAGCTTACGCAGCCAGGCGATACGGTCCTCGTGACCGGAGCGACCGCCGCCGGAGGTACCCTCTTTGTATTTCCAGTGCGCCGCCACGCCCAGCTCGGCGTCTTCGTGCATCTGTTTGGTACGGATCTGAATTTCCACCGTTTTGCCGCCAGGGCCGAGCACCACGGTATGAATAGACTGGTAGCCGTTTGGTTTCGGGTTCGCGACGTAGTCATCGAACTCATCCGGCAGATGGCGGAAGTGAGTATGCACTATCCCCAGCGCGGCATAGCAGTCCTGGAGACGCTCTGCCACGATACGTACGGCGCGCACGTCAAACAGCTCGTCAAAGGCGAGATGTTTCTTCTGCATTTTGCGCCAGATGCTGTAGATGTGCTTTGGACGCCCGTAGACCTCGGCGCGCACATTCTCCTCTTTCATCGACTGGCGCAGCCCGCTGACAAATTCCTCGATATAGTGCTCGCGGTCAATGCGGCGTTCGTGCAGCAATTTTGCAATGCGTTTGTATTCCGCCGGATGCAGGTAGCGGAAGCAGTAATCTTCCAGCTCCCACTTCAGTTGCCCGATACCGAGACGGTTCGCCAGCGGCGCATAGATATTCGTACACTCTTTAGCGGCCAGGACGCGCTCGTCTTCCGGCGCATCCTTCACTTCACGCAGATGGGCAACCCGTTCGGCCAGCTTGATCACCACGCAGCGGAAATCATCTACCATCGCCAGCAGCATACGACGAACGTTATCCACCTGCTCGGAAGAGACAGAGTCAGTTTGCGCGGCTTTAAGCTGACGAATGGCTGCCATATCACGCACGCCGTGGATGAGCGCCACGACGGACTGGCCGACGCTTTCACGCAGGACGTCTTCCGTCACCACGTCGGCGTCCGCCAGGGGGAACAGCAGTGCGGCCTGTAGCGTTTCGATGTCCATGTTCAGCATGGAGAGAATTTCAACCATCTCCACGCCGCGCCACAACAGCAGTTCAGCGTCCGGATGCCCCTGCGTTGTGCGTAAACAATAGGCCCAGGTTTCGGTTAAGCGTTCACACGACTGCTGGCTGGAAATCCCCAGACTTGCGATCCATTTTTGAGGGTCAAACTCACCAGCTTTATTTAAATGTGCACTTCTTACCGCAACCATCGTCCTCTCCTTTAGGGACAAGGGCCTGTCGAAGTCGACAAGCCAAACTCATTAGATGTGCTCGAACAACACCATCGATTCCAGATGACCAGTGTGCGGGAACATGTCCAGCATTGCCAGACGCCGAATCTGGTAACCCCCGCTCAATAATGCTTCGCTGTCACGGGCAAGCGTCGCCGGGTTACAGGAAACATAGACCACGCGTTCAGGCGCGAGTTTAATTATATGCTGCATCACGCCTGGCGCACCTGCGCGCGCCGGATCGAGCAGGATCTTATCAAAGCCCTGCTTAGCCCACGGTTGCTGAGTGACATCATCCTCAAGATTTTGATGAAAGAATGTCACATTTTGCAAACCGTTCTGTTGGGCGTTTTCCTGGCCTTTCGCCACCAGCGCCTCAACGCCTTCCACTCCGACCACGCTTGCTGCTCTGCGGGCCAGCGGCAGGGTAAAGTTCCCCATGCCGCAGAACAGATCGAGCACCCGGTCAGTGGGCTGTACGTCGAGCCATTCCAGCGCATTCGCCACCATCTGTTGGTTCACGCCGTCGTTGACCTGGATAAAATCCCGCGGGCTGAACGTTAAGCGTAGCCCGTCTGACGCATACCAGGGCGCTTCTCCGCTGACCTGCTCAAGTATCTCGCTTTGCGGCGCGAGGAAAAGCGCAAGCTCATGAGAATGCGAAAAGCGTTCCAGTTTTTCGCGATCCGCCTTTGACAGCGGCGCGGTGTGGCGCAGCACCATCAGCGGGCCACTGTTGGCCAACACCAGTTCGACATGGCCGAGCGAACGCACGCCATCCAGCGATGCAAGACAGTGGTGCACGTCCGGGAGCAATGCCTCAAGATGGGGCACCAAAACAGGGCACTGCGTGACAGAGACGATATCGCTGGAGCTGGCTTTGCGAAACCCCATCTCCAGCCGCTCGGTTTTGGGCTGGTAGCTGAGGCTCAGGCGAGCGCGGCGACGGTAGCCCCAGGGCCGATCGGCAATGATGTCATTCACGTCGTGCCCGACCAGGCGGGCCAGCGCGCTGCTTTTACTTTTTTGCTGTAATTCAGTGCTGGCATGCTGTTGCTGGCAGCCACCGCAGACGCCAAAATGGGGGCAGCGAGGCGTCACGCGCTCCGGGCTATCATTAAGACGGCGCTTGACCTGACCGCGCGCATACTGACGTTTGTCTTCCGTCAGCGTAATATTTGCACGTTCTCCTGGCAGCAAACCTGTGATAAACAGTGTTTTACCCTTGTGACGCGCCACCCCCTGTCCAAAAGGATCGAGGTCAGAGGCTTCAACAGTTATGATCTGACGCGTCGTCACGCGTCGTTTTGCAGAGTAGAATTGCGCCATCGCCAAGATTGTTCTCAAATAAACATAATTAGCCTGATTGTCCCATAACGGAACTCCATGACCAACTACAGCCTGCGCGCGCGCATGATGATTTTGATCCTCGCTCCTACCGTTCTCATCGGTTTGCTGCTGAGCATTTTCTTTGTAGTGCATCGCTATAACGATTTGCAGAGACAGCTTGAAGATGCCGGGGCCAGTATTATCGAACCGCTGGCCGTCTCCAGCGAGTACGGCATGAACCTGCAAAACCGTGAATCCATTGGTCAGTTAATCAGCGTATTGCACCGCCGTCATTCAGAGATCGTACGCGCCATTTCCGTTTATGATGAGCATAACCGTCTGTTCGTCACCTCGAATTTCCATCTGGATCCCACGTCGCTGAAAATCCCGGATGGTACCCCCTTCCCGCGTCATCTTACGGTGTTGCGGCGAGGCGATATCATGATCCTGCGCACGCCGATTATCTCCGAAAGCTATTCACCCGACGAATCTGCCCAGTCCGATGCGAAGTCCAGCAATAATATGCTTGGATATGTGGCGCTGGAGCTGGATCTCAAGTCGGTGCGGCTCCAGCAGTACAAAGAAATTTTCATCTCCGGCGTGATGATGCTGTTCTGTATTGGCATCGCGCTGATCTTCGGCTGGCGACTGATGCGCGACGTCACGGGGCCTATCCGCAACATGGTGAATACCGTTGACCGGATCCGCCGGGGTCAGCTCGACAGCCGCGTGGAAGGCTTTATGCTCGGCGAGCTGGATATGCTGAAAAACGGCATCAACTCAATGGCGATGTCGCTGGCGGCTTATCACGAAGAGATGCAGCACAACGTTGACCAGGCCACCTCTGACCTGCGCGAAACGCTGGAGCAGATGGAGATCCAGAACGTGGAGCTGGATCTGGCGAAAAAACGTGCTCAGGAGGCGGCGCGTATTAAGTCTGAATTCCTGGCGAACATGTCGCACGAGCTGCGCACGCCGCTGAACGGGGTGATTGGCTTTACCCGTCTGACGCTCAAAAGCGAGCTTAACCCAACCCAGCGTGACCATCTGCATACCATTGAACGCTCAGCCAATAACCTGCTGGCCATTATTAACGACGTACTGGACTTCTCGAAGCTGGAAGCGGGCAAGCTGATTCTGGAGAGTATTCCCTTCCCGCTGCGCAGCACGCTGGATGACGTGGTCACGCTTCTTGCCCACTCATCGCATGATAAGGGTCTGGAACTGACGCTCAATATTAAAAATGATGTGCCGGATAACGTCATTGGCGACCCGCTGCGCCTGCAACAGGTCATTACCAATCTGGTGGGCAACGCGATTAAGTTCACCGAGAGCGGCAACATCGACATTCTGGTCGAAAAAAGGGCGCTCAGTAATAACAAAGTCCAGATTGAAGTGCAGATCCGGGATACCGGCATCGGTATTCCGGAGCGCGATCAGACGCGTCTGTTCCAGGCTTTCCGCCAGGCCGATGCGAGCATTTCCCGTCGTCACGGCGGAACGGGCCTGGGGCTGGTGATCACCCAAAAGCTGGTGAAAGAGATGGGAGGCGATATCTCCTTCCACAGCCAGCCTAACCGGGGCTCAACCTTCTGGTTCCATATCAACCTTGATCTTAACCCGAACGTGCAGACCGACGGCCCGGTCACCGGGTGCCTGAAGGGGATGCGTCTGGCCTATGTGGAACCGAACGCCGCGGCTGCGCAGTGTACGCTTGATGTATTAAGCAGCACGCCGCTGGAGGTCATCTACAGCCCGACCTTCTCCGCGCTGGCGAACGATCATTACGATATCCTGTTGTTGGGGATTCCGGTGACGTTTACCGGAGAACTGACCATGCAGCAGGAACGCCTGGCGAAGGCGGCCTCAATGACGGACTACCTGCTGCTGGCGCTGCCGTGCCACGCCCAAATCAACGCCGAAGAGCTGAAAAACGACGGAGCGGCGGCGTGTCTGCTGAAACCCCTCACCGCCACACGGCTGTTACCTGCGTTGACCGAATATTGCCGTCTGACGCATCAGTCCCTGCCGCTGGAAAACGACGAACATAAGCTGCCGATGACGGTGATGGCCGTGGACGATAACCCGGCGAACCTGAAGCTGATTGGCGTGCTGCTTGAGGATCAGGTTCAGCATGTTGAGCTGTGTACCAGCGGCGCCGAAGCCGTGGAACAAGCCAAACAGATGCAGTTCGACCTGATCCTGATGGATATTCAGATGCCGGGCATGGATGGCATCCGCGCCTGCGAGTTGATTCGCCAGCTTCCGCACCAGCAGCAGACGCCGGTGATTGCCGTGACGGCGCACGCGATGGCGGGGCAAAAGGAGAAACTGCTGGGTGCGGGCATGAACGATTATCTGGCGAAACCGATCGACGAAGAGAAGCTGCACAGCCTGCTGCTGCGCTACAAGCCGGGGCACATTGGCGGGACATACACCATTACAGCTGAATCGCCGGAGATCAGCGTTAACCAGAATGCCACGTTTGACTGGCAACTGGCGCTGCGCCAGGCGGCAGGCAAACCCGATCTGGCCCGCGATATGCTGCAAATGCTGGTGGACTTCCTGCCTGAGATCCGTAACAAGGTTGAAGAACAGCTGGTGGGTGAAAACCCTGAAGGGCTGCTGGAGGCTATCCATAAACTGCACGGCAGCTGCGGCTACAGCGGCGTACCGCGGTTGAAAAATCTCTGCCAGCTGCTTGAACAGCAGCTTCGCGCGGGTACGCCAGAATCCGATCTCGAACCGGAGTTCCTGGAGCTGCTGGACGAGATGGACAACGTGACGCGGGAAGCAATGAAGGTGTTGGGGAGCTAAGACCAAAGCCCGGTGGCGCTTCGCTTACCGGGCCTACAGGAGCACGAACGTTAACGCGACATCCCCTGCCCCATCTTTATCACCGCCGCAATATTCCTTGCGGCCATCTGTACATTCTGTTGCGCATTTTCCAGCGCATCCTCCAGCGAGCAGATGGTGTAAATCACGCTGAATACGGCATCCAGTCCGTGCTCATGCACCACGCCAACATCCGCCGTCAGGCTGCCGGCAATGCCAATAACCGGCTTGTTATAGCGTTTCGCGACTCTCGCCACGCCAACGGGCACTTTTCCGTGGATCGTCTGGCTGTCGATACGCCCTTCGCCCGTGATCACCAGATCGGCGTCCGCGACCTGTTCATCGAGATGCAGGGCATCGGTGACAATCTCAATCCCCTGACGGAGCTGTGCGCCGCAAAATGCATACAGCGCCGCCCCCATTCCGCCGGCCGCACCACCGCCCGCCAGGTTTAAGACGTCAATATCCATATCCCGGGCGATAATTTTTGCGTAATGCGCAAGCGCGTTGTCCAGCGTCCTGACCATCTCCGGCGTCGCCCCTTTCTGCGGACCAAATACCGCAGAAGCACCTGTCTCGCCGATCAGGGGGTTGGTCACATCGCAGGCCACTTCAATTCGACAGGCTGCCAGCCGCTTGTCCAGCCCGCTAAGATCGATATGCGCAAGGCTTGCCAGTTCGCCGCCGCCCGGCCCAACGGGCTGCGCTTTCGCATCCAGCAGTTTTACGCCCAGCGCCTGCACCATGCCTGCGCCACCGTCATTGGTCGCGCTGCCTCCAATGCCAATAATGATATGCTTAACGCCCGCATCCAGCGCATGACGGATCAGTTCCCCGGTTCCCCAGGAGGTGGTGATTAACGGGTTACGCTTTGCAGGAGCAACAAGCTCCAGACCGCTCGCTGCCGCCATCTCGATAAAGGCGCTTTTCCCGTCTCCGGATAACCCGAAAAACCCTTCCACGCGTTCACCCAAAGGCCCGGTAACAGGAACATGGACAAGACGCCCATGCGTGGCTGCCACCATCGCTTCCACCGTCCCTTCGCCACCATCGGCAACCGGTAATTTGACATAGTCCGCTGACGGGAAAATTTCGCGAAAACCGACCTCTATCGCTGTCGCCACCTCCAGCGCGCTCAAGCTTTCCTTATACGAGTCCGGAGCGATAACAATTTTCATAAGCCATCCTTACGCATGTTAGTTACGTTAAGCATACACCACGTAAGGGACCACTCATGGGATCGGTCCCAATGAGCTTATCGTACCATGCACGGACGTTTATTGTCGAATCTCCACTCTGGGATCAGGTATTGCATCGCCAGCGCGTCATCACGCGCGCCCAGGCCGTGTTTCTGGTAAAGCTCATGCGCTTTCATGACCTGGTCCATATCCAGCTCAACGCCCAGCCCCGGCGTAGCAGGAACTTGCACCATGCCGCCTTTGATTTCAAACGGCTGTTTGGTCAGGCGCTGGTTGCCCTCCTGCCAGATCCAGTGGGTGTCGATGGCGGTAATGTTGCCCGGCGCAGCGGCCGCCACGTGGGTGAACATCGCCAGCGAGATGTCGAAGTGGTTGTTGGAGTGGGAGCCCCAGGTCAGGCCGAACTCATGGCACATCTGCGCCACGCGAACCGAGCCCTGCATCGTCCAGAAGTGCGGGTCTGCCAGCGGAATGTCCACCGATTGCAGCGAGAGCGTGTGCCCCATCTGACGCCAGTCGGTCGCGATCATGTTGGTGGCGGTTGGCAGCCCGGTGGCGCGACGGAACTCCGCCATCACTTCACGTCCGGAGAACCCCTGCTCTGCACCGCACGGATCTTCCGCATAGGCCAGCACGCCTTTAAGCTGCTTACCGATTTTTATCGCCTCATCAAGCGACCAGGCACCGTTCGGATCCAGCGTGACGCGCGCCTGCGGGAAGCGCTTCGCCAGCGCGGCGATCGCCTCAGCTTCTTCTTCACCCGCCAGTACGCCGCCTTTCAGCTTGAAGTCATTAAAGCCATATTTTTCATACGCGGCTTCCGCCAGGCGCACCACCGCGTCCGGGGTCATCGCTTCATCGTGACGCACACGATACCAGTCGCATTTTTCGTCCGGCTGGCTCTGGTACGGCAGCGGGGTGAGTTTGCGGTTGCCGATAAAGAACAGGTAGCCGAGCATTTCCACTTCGCTGCGCTGTTGGCCGTCGCCCAGCAGGGAGGCGACATTGACGCCCAGATGCTGGCCCAGCAGATCCAGCATCGCGGCTTCAATGCCCGTGACCACATGGATAGTGGTGCGCAGATCAAACGTTTGCAGACCACGGCCACCCGCATCACGATCGGCAAAGGTCGTGCGCACGCGAGTCAGCACATTTTTGTACTCGCCCAGCGTTTTACCCACCACCAGCGGAATGGCGTCCTCCAGCGTTTTACGGATCTTCTCCCCGCCCGGGATTTCACCGACACCGGTATGCCCTGAGTTGTCCTTGATCACCACAATATTACGGGTGAAGAACGGCGCATGGGCGCCGCTCAGGTTCATCAGCATGCTGTCATGTCCCGCGACAGGAATGATCTGCATGGAGGTAACTACAGGGGTAGAAAATGTGCTCATCGTTCGATCCTTTTATCAGTTACGTCCAAATACAGGGCGCTTACGGTCAAATGTCCAGCCGGGGATAAGGTACTGCATCGGGCCTGCGTCGTTGCGCGCGCCGCCCGGCAGTTTTTTATACGCTTCATGCGCCTTGTGGATCTGATCCCAGTCAAGCTCCACGCCCAGCCCCGGCGCATCCGGTACGGCAATTGTGCCGTTTTTGATTTCAAGTGGATTTTTGGTCAGGCGCGCTTCGCCTTCCTGCCAGATCCAGTGCGTATCGATGGCGGTCGGGTTGCCCGGCGCCGCCGCGCCAACGTGGGTAAACATCGCCAGCGAAATGTCGAAATGATTATTGGAGTGGCAGCCCCAGGTGAGGCCCCAGTCATCGCACAGCTGCGCCACGCGCACCGCGCCGGAAAGGGTCCAGAAGTGCGGGTCCGCCAGCGGTATGTCCACCGCATTCAGCATCACCGCATGGCCCATTTCGCGCCAGTTGGTGGCGATCATGTTGGTCGCAACCGGCAGCCCGGTAGCGCGGCGGAATTCGGCCATCACCTCGCGGCCAGAAAAGCCCTGCTCGGCACCGCACGGATCTTCCGCGTAGGTCAGCACGTCGCCCAGCCCTTTACACAGCGCGATAGCTTCATCCAGCAGCCAGGCGCCGTTCGGATCGACGGTGATGCGTGCCTCCGGGAAGCGTTTTTTCAACGCGCGCACGCTGTCAATCTCCTGCTCGCCCGGCAGAACGCCGCCTTTCAGCTTGAAGTCTTTAAAGCCGTAGCGATCCTGCGCCGCCTCTGCCAGGCGTACCACCGCCTCGCCAGAGAGCGCCTCCTGATGACGCAGGTGATACCACTCGTGGCTACCCGGCGAGCGTTCCAGATACGGCAGATCGGTTTTAGTCCGGTCGCCAACGTAGAACAGATAGCCCAGCACCGTTACCGCATCACGCTGTTTGCCTGGCCCCAGCAGTTCGCAGACCGGCACGTTCAGCGCCTTTCCCAGTAAATCGAGGAGAGCCGCCTCCAGCGCCGCCACCGCGTTAACGCGCAGTTCAAACGTCCAGGCACCTTTGCCGAAGGTATCAAAATCCGCCGACTGGTTGCCCTTATGCACCCGCTGAACCACCTTGTTGAGACGGGCGACCTCCTGCCCAACCACCTGCGGGATGGCGTCGACCAGCGTCTGGTAAATCACCTCTCCGCCAGGCGCTTCCCCGACGCCGGTGTTCCCTGCGCTGTCTGTCAGCACCACAATGTTGCGGGTGAACCAGGCGTTATGCGCGCCACCAATGTTGAGCAGCATGCTGTCCTGCCCCGCCACCGGGATGACCTTCATCTCCGTCACGATCGGGCTTGATTGCGTTGTCATCATCCGCGCTCCCCAACAGGTTTCAGTTCGATTCGTTTGATGTCACCCACCAGCACCAGGTAACTGAGTACCGCCACCAGCGCATGGACGCCTACATAAATCAGCGCACCATTGAAGGAGCCGGTGGTGCCGACGATGTAACCGATAGCGATTGGGGTGACAATGCCGGAAATGTTGCCAAACATGTTGAACAGACCGCCGCTCAGGCCGCTGATCTCTTTCGGCGCGGTATCTGCCATCACCGCCCAGCCCAGTGCGCCAATGCCTTTACCGAAGAAGGCCATCGCCATAAAGCCGATAATCATCCACTCCGCGCTGACGTAGTTACAGAACACCATGGTCATGGAGAGCAGCATGCCGAGCACGATTGGCGTTTTACGCGCAATATTCAGCGAACCGGTACGACGCATCAACCAGTCGGAGATGACCCCGCCAAGCACCCCACCCACGAAGCCGCAGATGGCCGGCACGGAGGCGACAAACCCCGCCTTCAGAATCGACATGCCGCGCGCCTGCACCAGGTAAACCGGGAACCAGGTGATGAAGAAGTAGGTTAAGGCGTTAATGCAATACTGGCCGAGATAGATACCGATCATCATTCGTGAGCCGACGAGTTGTTTGATCTGCCCCCATTTCTGGCTGAACGGGACCTTAGCTTTCTGGGTTTTCTGATCCATGTTGATCAGCGCCCCGCCTTCAGCAATGTAGTCCAGCTCTTTCTTGTTCACGCCCGGATGCTGGTTTGGTTCGTGGATCACTTTCAACCAGATGAAGCTGATGACGATCCCCAGCCCGCCCATGAAGAAGAAGACGTGTGACCAGCCCACCTCATGCGTCAGCCAGCCCATGATTGGCGCGAAAATAACCGTCGCAAAGTATTGCGCCGAGTTAAAGATCGCTACCGCCGTTCCCCTCTCCTGCGCCGGGAACCAGGCGGCCACAATACGGCTGTTGCCAGGGAACGATGGCGCTTCCGCTAAGCCCACCAGGAAGCGGAGGGTAAAGAGCGCAATGATAATGCCGAAGCCGCTAAAGATATCCACGAAGCCCTGTAACAGGGTAAACATCGACCAGATGAAAATGGACCAGAAATAGACCCGTTTTGAGCCAAAGCGGTCCAGCAGCCAGCCGCCAGGGATTTGGCCGATTACGTAGGCCCATGAAAATGCGGAGAAAACATAACCCATACCCACCGGATCAAGTCCGATGTCCTTTGCCATCTCAGAGCCGGCAATGGATAACGTGGCACGGTCGCCGTAGTTGAAAGAGGTGACGATAAACAGCATCACCACTATCCAGTAGCGGGCGTTGGTGCGCTTCTCAGCGCTGCTCGCCGCGTGGCTTAATGTACTCATTGTTGCACTCCTGAAACATAGCTTTCGCCTGGTTCATTCTGTACAGCACCTGTAGGGTAATCAGAATGAGAGATTTGTGTTTGGTTTTGGTACGGCCAGAAGCCGTTTTATAGTGACGGGAAAAGTATATGAAGGAGTGACCGGTTCTCTCACCGTGCAGGAACACAACATTGACGGGCGTGGGGAACGTGGTTTGGGGCATAAGCCCAAAGTGGTGGAAGATACTTCACGGAATTGAGGATAGGGTGCGGCTTCGTTGCCGGGTGGCGGCTTCGCCTTACCCGGCCTGGCGTTCGTTTAGTACAGGGTTAGTTCAGGAGCGTGGCCCAGTGTTCAACCCAGGGATTTGACTCGCTTTCTGGCTCAGGGTGTTCACCTGCATCAATCAGCAACATCTCTCCGACGCGCTGAGCGCTCTGTTCCTGCAACAGCGCGTCGAACTGCTTACCGCCGCCGCAGAAATTGGCGTAAGAGCTATCGCCGAGGGCAATGATGCCATAGTGAACATCTGGCTGATAACCAAGCTGGTCTTTAATGCCCTGGAAAAGCGGGACGATGCTGTCCGGTAGATCGCCCTGCCCGGTGGTGGAGGTCACCACCAGGATGTATTTATCTTTATACTTTTCCCAGTCCGCCAGCTCCGGATCTTCATAGACCGTTGCTTTATGGCCCTGGTTTACGAGGATTGCTTCCGCTTCCTCCGCCACCAGCAGCGAGTTGCCGTACATTGTCCCGACAAAAATGCCTACTTCAGCCATGCTTTGCTCCCGTAATTATTGCGCTTGCTGTTCATCCTGAACGTTGCCTGCGGCAAACTCAACCCTTTCATTTTCGGGGAGTTGTCCCAGCCAGCCAAACTGTGACAGCGCCTGCATCCAGACCTCGTCCAGCCCCGCGCGAATAGTCAGCGGTTCGCCGGTAAACGGGTGCGTCAGGCGTAGCTCGCTGGCGTGCAGCATCAGCCGGTTACAGCCAAAGTGCTCGGCCGCGCTGCGGTTCTGGCGCAGATCGCCGTGCTTGCTGTCGCCGATAATGGGGTGGCGCAGATGTGCAAGGTGACGGCGAAGCTGGTGCTTGCGCCCGGTTTTGGGCAAAAGCTCCACCAGACTGTATCGCGTGGTCGGAAATTTGCTGGTCGCCACCGGCAGTTCTGTGGTCGCCATACCACGATAGTCGGTCACCGCTGGCTGCGGGCCTTTATCGTCGCGGGCAAATTTATCGGCGATTTTATCCAGTTCCTCCACCAGGGGATAATCAAGCGTGGCGGAATCCATCAGCCAGCCACGCACGATGGCGTGGTAGCGTTTCTGGATCTGGTGCTGTTCAAACTGCTGCGCCAGCAGGCGCCCGGCCTCACTGGAAAGCCCCATCAGCAGAACACCAGAGGTTGGCCGATCGAGACGATGGGCAGTAAAAACGTGCTGACCGATTTGATCGCGCACGGTTTGCATGACCACCACTTTCTCATCGCGATCGAGCCAGCTACGGTGCACCAGCCAGCCGGACGGTTTATTCACCGCCACTAACCACTCATCCTGATAAAGGATCTCAAGCGTCATGCATCGTCACCAGCGAAAAGCGCATCCAGCTTCTCCAGCTCCACCAGCATCATGGCACGCGCCGGGTGGGTCGCTTCCAGCGCCATTTCGTAATAGGGAGAGACGGCAAAAGACGCGGGCAACGCGTGGCCACCTTCCAGCAGCGCATGCATACGCGGAATTAAGACCCACTGGAGCCACTCGAACGGGTCCAGCGTATCCAGACAAAACGGTTGGGTGCTGGCGAACGCGTCTGGCTGCGGCGCGTTATCCTGCCACAGCTGATGCTGGCGCATAAGGGCTTCGATGGCGTGCAACTGCGCACGAACGCTGTCATGATGCGACATATATACCTCAACTGAAAAACGGAATGGCGCGAAGCATAGCATTGCGGAAGACAGAAATAAAAAAGGGAGCACTGTAAAAACAGTGCTCCCGGTTCGTTTCGCAGCATTCCAGCTACAATACGTGCTCCCTGCTCATCCGTGACAACTTTTCCTGATGCCCGAAGGCCTGGTCATCCCTTTACCTTTTGCTTCCTGCTCACATCGTCCTGATGTGTAGGTTTCATCCTGAAACGTCCTGGCCATCCTGACCCACCGACCATCCTGACCGGCTCTCGTTCTCCTTCCTGGAGGTGTCCCTTACGCATCCTGCGTGATCCACTTTGCTTCATCCTGAAGCCTTCCTGCGGCGTCATCCTGACGTGTCCCTGGTAAGAAACGCCATCATCCTGATGTTCGTTTCTCGTGTCGGCATCCTGTCGACACAGATAGAATCCGCTATTCTGCTTCGTCTTACAACCCACCTTGTGAGCAATGTAAGCCAGGCGAAACGGGGGATTTCCTTTCAGAAAACCACTAACTTATTGAAAGAGAAGTTAATATTAATCTGAAATTCCTAAGACAATGCTAATTATTTCGGCGATGTCTCACAGCGCGTGTAAGAGATCTCTCACACGCCCAGTAGCATCATGGATTACAGAAGAGGCTCAATTCGGGTAAGGAAATCCGCAAGTGAAGGCGCGAGAACGTCGCGATTGCGGGTGCCGAGCGTCTCTTTAATGACCTCGCCAGACAGGTTGCAGACAGAAATGACGTCCAGTTCACTGTCGAGCGTCGCAATAAAGAGAGTCGGAGAGAGCTTAAGCCGTTTTTGCGTGACCAGGTGACCAATGAGGTTTTCCTGAACGCGTTGCAGATCGTCTTCGCTCCAGGTTTGCAGCAGCGTCAGCGACTGTCCTGCAAAACATGCAGTCATATCCCCGGCAAACTGCGTGGTATAAAATGCATGAAGCGCAGGTTGTATCACAAGGTCCATCGCGCGTTCAACAGCATTTACATTCTGCTCGCCCATGAACGGTTTCGGTTGCCAGATAACGTAATCATCCTGCGAAGCGATAATGCACGGTGACGGCACGCCATATAAGTCAGTACTTTGCGGCCACGCCCCCCGCTTTTCATGCCAGGCATCGCAATAGCGGGTCGTGAAGGACGTCAGGGCATTTGCAGTTTCGATATCCACCGATTTCTCTCTTCTTGTAAGACAGGATAAACTCAGCCCATAAGTGTACCTGTAAAGTGGCTATGAAACATGTCTTACGAAAATCATCAGGCGTTAACGGGCTTAACGCTGGGAAAATCGACCGATTACCGCGACACCTACGATGCAAGCCTGTTGCAGGGCGTGCCGCGCAGTCTGAACCGCGATCCGCTCGGGCTGCACGCTGACGCGCTGCCGTTTGTCGGCGGCGACATCTGGACGCTGTACGAACTCTCCTGGCTGAATGCGCGCGGTCTGCCGCAGGTGGCCGTGGGCCACGTTGAGCTGGATTACGCCAGCGTAAACCTGGTCGAATCCAAGAGCTTTAAGCTCTATCTCAACAGCTTTAACCAGACCAAATTTAACAGCTGGGACGAGGTGCAACAGACGCTTGAACGTGATTTAAGCGCGTGCGCGCAGGGGAACGTAACCGTCTCGTTATACCGTCTGCATGAGCTGGAAGGTCAGCCCATCGCCCATTTCCACGGCACCTGCATCGACGATCAGGACATTGAGGTGGAAAGCTATGAATTTAGCAGCGACTACCTGGAAAACGCGGCGGGCGGAAAAGTGGTCAACGAGACGCTGGTCAGCCATCTGCTGAAATCCAACTGCCTTATCACCCATCAGCCGGACTGGGGCTCGGTACAGATCCAGTACCGCGGCCCGCAGATTGACCGTGAAAAGCTGCTGCGTTACCTGGTGTCATTCCGTCATCACAACGAATTCCACGAGCAGTGCGTGGAGCGCATCTTCAACGACATCCAGCGTTTCTGCCAGCCCGAAAAGTTGAGCGTTTACGCCCGCTACACCCGTCGCGGCGGCCTGGATATCAACCCGTGGCGCACCAATAGCGATTTTGTGCCTGCCACCGGACGACTTGTGCGCCAGTAAGATAAATATTTTCACAATATGCGGGCGGTATTCCGCCCGAAGTGTTGTGAAACGTCATAAGCCAGGGCTATTGTAATCAACAGGGAAAGACGATAATCGTCCCATAAGGAGCTCACTTGATTACACATATTAGCCCGCTTGGCTCTATGGATATGTTGTCGCAACTGGAAGTGGACATGCTTAAACGCACCGCCAGTAGCGACCTTTATCAACTGTTTCGTAACTGTTCACTTGCCGTACTGAACTCCGGAAGCCTGACCGACAACAGTAAAGAGCTGCTGTCCCGCTTCGAAAGTTTTGATATCAACGTGCTGCGCCGCGAGCGCGGGGTGAAGCTCGAAGTGATCAACCCGCCGGAAGACGCTTTTGTCGACGGGCGTATTATTCGCTCACTTCAGGCCAACCTGTTTGCCGTGCTGCGCGACATTCTGTTTGTTAACGGACAGATCAGCAATGCCGGACGTTTCCAGCATCTTGACCTGGAAAGTTCCGTTCATATCACCAACCTGGTCTTCTCCATTCTGCGTAACGCCCGTGCCCTGCACGTGGGCGAAGCGCCGAACATGGTCGTCTGCTGGGGCGGTCACTCCATTAACGAAACCGAATACCTGTATGCCCGCCGCGTAGGGACGCAGCTCGGCCTGCGCGAACTGAATATCTGTACCGGTTGCGGTCCTGGCGCGATGGAAGCGCCGATGAAAGGCGCGGCAGTAGGACACGCACAGCAACGCTATAAAGAAGGCCGTTTTATCGGCATGACCGAGCCATCGATCATCGCCGCTGAGCCGCCTAACCCGCTGGTTAACGAACTGATTATTATGCCGGATATCGAAAAACGTCTTGAGGCGTTTGTCCGTATCGCGCACGGCATCATCATCTTCCCGGGCGGCGTAGGCACGGCGGAAGAGCTGCTTTATCTGCTGGGGATCCTGATGAACCCGGCTAACAAAGATCAGGTTCTGCCGCTGATCCTGACCGGCCCGAAAGAGAGCGCCGACTACTTCCGCGTGCTGGACGAGTTTATCGTGCATACGTTGGGCGAAGATGCGCGCCGTCACTACCGCATTATTATTGACGATGCCGCAGAAGTGGCCCGTCAGATGAAAAAAGCGATGCCGCTGGTGAAAGAGAATCGTCGTGATACCGGGGATGCCTACAGTTTTAACTGGTCCATCCGTATCGCACCGGATCTTCAGATACCCTTCGAGCCGTCGCATGAGAACATGGCGAACCTCAAACTCTATCCGGATCAGCCGGTGGAAGTGCTGGCTGCCGACCTGCGTCGCGCCTTCTCTGGCATCGTGGCGGGGAACGTGAAAGAGGTAGGGATCCGCGCAATTGAAGAGTTCGGGCCGTATAAGATCCACGGTGACCCGGAGATGATGCGCCGCATGGATGACATGTTGCAGGGCTTTGTCGCTCAGCACCGCATGAAGCTTCCAGGCTCTGCCTATATTCCGTGTTACGAAATCATCAAGTAAAGCGACATTTCTCTCCTCTCAAGCCGGATCGTCATCCGGCTTTTTTATTAGTGATGCAATTCATAGCGATCTTCAATGTTATTAACAAATCTGACGCCTGCGCAAACGATTACCTCGATTTTGAAACCGTAAATAATCAGCCTTAATCGAAATTACCCGCCAGAAAATCCTAAAATCCCATTTCTTTACAGCGAAAGACACCTATCTCGCGGGTCGACCTTTTCGAAAACATGTCGTTAATGGTAGCCTTCGCGCCCGTAAATTCTCTTTGATGTTTTTTTAACAGATAAATGGTCTAAAGATACCCACATCACAAGTGGATTATTGCATTTGGGATCGCGATCACTGATAGATTCATAACTAGAATGTATCTTTCCGCCCGCCAATAGTTACGGGCAAAAATTATTAAAAAACCGTAACTGAACGAATTTCATATTACCGTCAGGCACTTTTTCATCGGATTTGACTAAAAACCTGACAATTTGCTTCCTCCAGGAGATACAGATGGAAACCACTCAAACCAGCACCGTTGCTTCGATTGAATCCCGAAGCGGTTGGCGCAAAACGGATACCATGTGGATGCTTGGCCTGTACGGCACAGCAATCGGCGCTGGTGTACTGTTCCTTCCTATCAACGCAGGTGTCGGCGGTATGATCCCGCTGATCATCATGGCCCTCATCGCTTTCCCGATGACCTTCTTTGCACACCGCGGCCTGACCCGCTTCGTGCTGTCCGGTAAAAATCCGGGCGAAGACATCACTGAAGTCGTTGAAGAACACTTCGGCGTCGGCGCAGGTAAGCTGATTACCCTGCTCTACTTCTTCGCGATTTACCCGATTCTGCTGGTGTACAGCGTTGCTATTACCAACACCGTTGAAAGCTTTATGATGCACCAGCTTCAGATGACCCCGCCGCCGCGTGCGATTCTGTCCCTGATCCTGATCGTCGGTATGATGACCATCGTGCGCTTCGGCGAGCAGATGATTGTGAAAGCGATGAGCGTGCTGGTGTTCCCGTTTGTTGCGGCTCTGATGGTGCTGGCTCTGTACCTGATCCCACAGTGGAACGGCGCTGCGCTGGAAACCCTGTCTCTGAGCAGCGCATCCACGACCGGCAACGGTCTGCTGCTGACCCTGTGGCTGGCGATCCCGGTGATGGTGTTCTCCTTCAACCACTCGCCAATCATCTCTTCCTTCGCAGTAGCGAAGCGTGAAGAGTACGGCAATGGCGCAGAGAAGAAGTGCTCCAGCATCCTGGCTCGCGCGCACATCATGATGGTACTGACCGTAATGTTCTTCGTGTTCAGCTGCGTGCTGAGCCTCTCCCCGGCGGATCTGGCGGCAGCGAAAGAGCAGAACATCTCTATTCTGTCTTACCTGGCAAACCACTTTAACGCACCGCTGATTGCGTGGATGGCGCCGATCATCGCGATTATCGCCATCACCAAATCCTTCCTGGGCCACTACCTGGGCGCACGTGAAGGCTTCAACGGCATGGTGATTAAATCTCTGCGTGGTAAAGGCAAGACCATTGAAATCAACCGTCTGAACAAAATCACTGCACTGTTCATGCTGGTGACCACCTGGGCGGTAGCCACCCTGAACCCAAGCATTCTGGGCATGATTGAAACCCTGGGCGGCCCGATTATCGCGATGATCCTGTTCCTGATGCCGCTGTACGCGATTCAGAAAGTGCCTGCGATGCGCAAATACAGCGGCCATATCAGCAACGTGTTCGTTGTTGTGATGGGCCTGATTGCCATCTCCGCTATTTTCTACTCGCTGTTCAGCTAATACCTCCTGCGCCGTCTGCGGACGGCGCACTTCTCCCCTCTGACTGAAGCAATGGACGCATCATGATTAGCGTATTCGATATCTTCAAAATCGGTATTGGTCCTTCCAGCTCTCACACCGTCGGACCAATGAAAGCCGGTAAACAATTCACGGATGACTTGATTGCACGCGGCATTTTGCACGACATCACCCGCGTGGTTGTCGATGTATATGGTTCCCTTTCCCTGACCGGTAAAGGCCACCATACCGATATTGCCATTATCATGGGGCTGGCGGGTAATCTGCCGGATACCGTTGATATTGATGCAATATCTGGCTTTATCCAGGACGTGAACACCCACGGTCGTTTGCTGCTGGCGAACGGCGAGCATGAGGTTGAATTCCCGGTTGATCACTGCATGAATTTCCATGCGGATAACCTGTCGTTGCACGAGAATGGCATGCGCATTACCGCGCTGGCCGGCGACAAAGCGGTTTACAGCCAGACGTATTACTCCATCGGCGGCGGGTTTATCGTCGACGAGGACCATTTTGGTCAAAGCACCAATTCTGCTGTTGATGTGCCGTACCCTTACAAAAACGCGGCCGACTTACAGCGTCACTGCCAGGAGACAGGGCTTTCTCTCTCCGGCCTGATGATGAAAAACGAGCTGGCCCTGCACAGCAAAGAGGAACTGGAACAGCACTTCGCTAACGTCTGGGAAGTGATGCGCAGCGGCATTGAGCGCGGGATCACCACCGAAGGCGTGCTGCCGGGTAAACTGCGTGTTCCGCGTCGTGCGGCTGCGCTGCGCCGCATGCTGGTCAGCGCCGACAAAACCACCACCGATCCGATGGCCGTCGTCGACTGGATCAACATGTTCGCGCTGGCGGTGAACGAAGAGAACGCCGCGGGCGGCCGCGTCGTCACCGCACCAACCAACGGGGCGTGCGGCATTGTTCCGGCAGTCCTGGCGTATTACGACAAGTTTATCCGCGAAGTGAACGCAAACTCACTCGCGCGCTACCTGCTGGTCGCCAGTGCAATTGGCTCACTGTACAAGATGAACGCCTCAATTTCCGGCGCGGAAGTGGGCTGTCAGGGTGAAGTGGGCGTAGCCTGCTCTATGGCGGCGGCGGGTCTGGCCGAATTGCTGGGCGCAAGCCCTGCGCAGGTTTGTATCGCGGCGGAAATCGGCATGGAACATAACCTGGGGCTGACCTGCGATCCGGTCGGCGGACAGGTCCAGGTGCCATGCATCGAACGTAACGCCATCGCCTCGGTGAAAGCAGTGAACGCGGCCCGTATGGCGCTGCGTCGTACCAGCGAACCGCGCGTCTGCCTCGACAAGGTTATCGAAACCATGTACGAAACCGGCAAAGATATGAACGCCAAATACCGCGAAACCTCCCGCGGTGGCCTGGCGATGAAGATCGTCACCTGCGATTAAGCCCCTCAGGAAGCCTCGTTTTGCGAGGCTTCTTCCTGTTTTCCCCACCATTCATAGTTTCATGCTGCGCTCAGTGTTACCCTTCACCCATTAGACAGAAGGGAGATTATCTGTGGCCGTTCATTTGCTTATCGTCGATGCTCTTAACCTGATTCGCCGTATTCATGCGGTACAGGGCACACCCTGCAAGGACACCTGTTTACACGCGCTGGAGCAGCTTATCCGCCACAGTGAACCCACCCATGCGGTCGCGGTTTTTGATGACGAAGCCCGCAACACGGGCTGGCGGCACCAGCGTCTGCCCGACTACAAAGCCGGACGCGCACCGATGCCGGACGATCTTCACGCCGAATTACCCATGCTGCGCGCCGCATTTGAACAGCGGGGCGTCCCCTGCTGGGGCGCACAGGGAAATGAAGCCGACGATCTCGCGGCCACCCTAGCCGTAAAGGTGGCGAGTGCCGGGCATCAGGCCACGATCGTTTCAACGGACAAAGGCTACTGCCAGCTGCTCTCCCCCACTATCCGTATTCGCGACTATTTTCAAAAACGCTGGCTGGACGCGCCGTTCATTGCCAGCGAGTTTGGCGTATCGCCTGAGCAACTGCCGGATTACTGGGGGCTGGCGGGGATCAGCAGCTCTAAAGTGCCGGGTGTCGCCGGTATTGGACCCAAAAGCGCCGCACAGCTGCTGACGGAGTTTCAGAGTCTGGAAGGGATGTACGCCCGGCTGAACGAGGTGCCGGAAAAATGGCGCAAAAAGCTGGAGGCACATAAAGAAATGGCGTTTATCTGCCGGGAGGTGGCGACGCTACAGACTGATTTACAGCTGGACGGGAATTTACAGCAGTTAAGGTTAGAACGTTAAAACAACTACACGATTTTGTAGGCCCGGTAAGCGCAGCGCCACCGGGCGTTACAAACGTTATCGCTCGTCGCGACGCCCCCCCACGGCCGCCCACCAGCGACGGATATGCACCGTCACTTCTTCGCGGTCGTGATAAAGCTGACGCGCCTGGATTTCCGCGTTAATCCCGTGTTCATCCAGCTGCTGCTGAATGTAGGCCAGGTTCTGCGACACCTCCTCATAGCGCTTTTTCATCGGCAGCTTGAGGTTGAAAATGGTCTCGCGACACCAGCCGTTCACCAGCCAGGAGGCCATCAGCGCGGCCACTTTCGCCGGTTTCTCAACCATGTCGCACACCATCCAGGAGATGTTGTTGCGGTTCGGGCGATAGCGGAAACCGTCTTCACGCAGCCAGGTGACCTGTCCGGTGTCCATCAGGCTTTGCGCCATTGGGCCGTTATCAACGGACGATACCCACATGTTGCGTTTCACCAGCTGATAGGTCCAGCCGCCCGGGCACGCGCCAAGGTCGACGGCATACATGCCGTTTGCCAGCCGTTCGTCCCACTCGTCCGCCGGGATAAAGACGTGAAACGCCTCCTCCAGCTTGAGGGTTGAACGGCTCGGCGCATCTGCCGGGAAGCGCAGACGCGGGATCCCCATAAAGAACGGCGAGTTATTGGTGGTATACGAGTAGCCTGCGTAACAACATCCTGGCGCAATAAAGAAGATATGCACGACTGGGCGCTTTGGCGTTTCGTAGTTTGTCAGCACACCCGCATCACGCAGCGCCGCGCGCAGCGGCACGGTGAACTTACGGCAGAACTTCATCAGCTCTTTGCTTTCGTTGGTGTCGGCCACTTCCACGCGCAAATCGCCGCCCTTCTCCACCACGCCTTGCAACAGGCCAACAATCGGCGTGATGCGATCTTCCGGCGGAAGATCTTTCAGCAGTTCGCCCGCGACAAACATCTGACGGGCGAAAATCAATGAGCTGAACGGCAGTTCGCGCGCCAGCTTGTCGGCATCATCAGGCTGATAGCATTCAAATACCACATAGCCCGCGTTCTCTTTGACGCGAGCGAATCCAAAGACTTCACGCTTCGCCGCTTTATCGGTGATTTCCGCGGCGCACTCTTTCTCAAACCCCGGGCGACAATATAAAACAACCTTATTCATGAACAACGCCCTTGCGTTTCAGACGGATAGCTCCGATAAACATTAACACCCAACCCGCCAGGAAGCTGACGCCGCCGACAGGTGTAACAAACGCCCACAGGCGTAAATGCGACAGCGCCAGACAGTAAAGACTGCCGCTGAACAGTACGGTACCCAGCGCCAGAAAGACGCTGCTCCAGTAAAACCAGATGCTGATGCGGCGCTGCATCGCCACCGCCAGCCCAAAAATTGCCAGCGTGTGGAACGCCTGATATTCAAGGCCGGTCTGGATCCACCCCATCTCCACAACGCCCAGAGATTTGCTTAAGACATGCGCGCCAAACGCGCCCAGAGCTACAAAAATAAAGCCACTCACCGCGGCGAAAATCAGCATGAATCGGCTGGTCATGTTTAAGTCCTGAATTGATGCGTGCCCGGCACACAAACGTTATTGTTCATACCTGAAGCGGAATTTTTCTTGCTCGCTTGCCGCTTTCGCCAGTATCCACTGCCGGAAAGCGGCTATTTTACCCAGTTCTGCCTGACTGTCATGACAAACCAGATAAAATGCATTCTTGCTGACCAGTACATCGTTAAATGGGCAAACCAGACGGCCTGCCTCAATTTCGGACTGCGCCATAACGTTGTTTGCCAACGCCACGCCCTGCCCGTGAATGGCAGCCTGTAGCACCATCGCGCTGTGGCTAAAAATGGGCCCCTGCTGCACGTTTATATGATTAAGACCTAACTGGCGGGTATAAGTTTGCCAGTCGCGACGCGACGCATCGTGCAAAAGCGTATGTTGCGCCAGATCGGCGGGCGTTTTGAGCGCTTTATCCCCCGTCAGCAGCAGCGGTGAACAGACCGGCAACAGATATTCTGCGTATAATTTTTCCACACGCAAGCCCGGCCAGTTACCGCGACCGTAAAAAATCGCCACGTCCACATCATCTGCAAGCTTGTCTTCCTGACGGTCCACTGCCTGGATTCGGACATCAATTCCCGGATAAGTTGAGTTAAAGCTTGAGAGTCGCGGCACCAGCCACTGAATGGCAAAACTGGGCAATAAACTCACAGTCAGGGCCCCTTTTGCGCTCCGGGCCTGAAGCTTGCGAGTGGCTTCCGTCAGCTGGGAAAAAATCTCTTTAATATCCTGAAAATAGCTCTGCCCCTCTTCGGTCAACAGCAACGAACGGTTGCGTCGACGGAACAGCTTAAGCCCCAGAAAATCCTCCAGAGACTTGATTTGATGACTTACTGCGGCCTGTGTCACAAAAAGCTCATCGGCTGCGCGGGTGAAGCTGAGGTGGCGTGCTGCTGCATCAAAAACACGTAATGCATTAAGGGGTGGCAATCGCTTGGACATGGTTATCTGGCTTAGATGTTAACGAGATTTAACATATAGGAAACAACGCTTAACCTATTAGTTTTTTTTATCTGAGCCATTATAATTTGTCCGTTGAGGAACTACCAGCAAATACCTATAGTGGCGGCACTTCCTGAGCCGGAACGAAAAGCTTTTTTTGGAATGCGTGTTCTGAAGGGCTTTTGGCTTACGGTTGTGATGTTGTGTTGTTGTGTTTGCAATTGGTCTGCGATTCAGACCACGGTAGCAACGCTACCAATTTTTCACTTCCTGTACATTTACCCTGTCTGTCCATAGTGATTAATGTAGCACCGCCAACTTGCGGTGCTTTTTTTTCGCTTATCTAACTGTTAATGCTCGATTTCCTTCATCTCTTTCACGTCAGTGCGATTGATCTGCTGTTTGTTCCCGTTAGCATCTTTGTATGAAATCATCCCGGTATCATTATCGGTTGTCGGTTTCCCTTCAGAGACGATAGATCGACCATCGTTGGTATGCATTACGTAGTTATTTCCAGAACAGGCGCTCAGGGCAAAGGTCAACGCACAGGCAGAAATGATTGCAGCTGTCTTTTTCATGATTATCTCCTTTAGCAATTAATGCTATTCAAACCTCGATTTATAACAGGCTAAAACATCCGCCTAACACTATTTAGCATAACCTGCTTTTTCAGACTCGCCAGGATAAGCAGACAAATCTGATAGATATCAACTTCCTTGCCCTGCCGATGAATTTGCGCGACGATCGTAGAATCGATATGAGGAATTCCATGAACGCTTTCAGTCCTGCGCAGTTTCGCGCACAGTTTCCCGCGCTGGCCGATGCCGGCATTTATCTTGATAGCGCTGCCACGGCCCTTAAACCGCAGGCGGTGATTGAGGCAACCCGCCAGTTTTACAGCCTGAGCGCCGGGAACGTGCACCGCAGCCAGTATGCCGACGCGCAGCGCTTAACGGCGCAATACGAAGCCGCACGGGATCAGGTCGCGCGCCTGATCAATGCTGACAGCGGTAAGAACATCGTCTGGACGCGGGGCACCACCGAGGCCATTAACATGGTTGCGCAATGTTACGCGCGTCCGCTGTTGCAGCCCGGGGATGAGATCATCGTCAGCGAGGCGGAACACCACGCCAACCTGGTGCCCTGGCTGATGGTGGCCGAACAAACCGGGGCAAAGGTTGTAAAGCTCCCGTTGGGTGCGGACTTCCTGCCTGACGTGGCGCGTCTGCCTGAGCTGATTACGCCGCGCAGCCGTATTCTGGCGCTGGGGCAGATGTCCAACGTCACCGGCGGCTGTCCGGATCTGGCGCGTGCCATTGAGATTGCCCATGCCAGCGGCGTGGTGGTGATGGTCGACGGTGCGCAGGGTGTGGTGCATTTTCCGGCTGATGTGCAGGCGCTGGATATCGACTTCTATGCCTTCTCAGGGCACAAATTGTACGGGCCAACCGGTATCGGCGCGCTGTACGGCAAACCTGAACTGCTGGCCCGGATGACGCCGTGGCTCGGCGGCGGCAAGATGATTACCGAAGTCACCTTCGACGGTTTTAAAACGCAGGATGTGCCCTACCGCCTGGAAGCCGGTACACCGAACGTGGCCGGGGTTATTGGCCTGAGCGCGGCGCTCGAATGGCTGGCAGAAACGGACGTGGTTCAGGCTGAAAGCTGGAGCCGGGGTCTGGCGACGCTGGCGGAAGAAGAACTGAAAAAACGTCCGGGTTTTCGCTCGTTCCGCGTGCAGGACTCCAGCCTGCTCGCCTTTGATTTCGCGGGCGTGCACCATAGCGACATGGTAACGCTACTTGCCGGATACGGCATTGCCCTGCGTGCCGGACAGCACTGCGCCCAGCCGCTGCTGGCGGCTATTGGCGTGAGCGGTACCCTGCGCGCCTCGTTTGCACCGTACAATACAAAAAGTGACGTCGATGCGCTGGTTTCCGCCGTCGACCGCGCCCTGGAATTACTGGTGGATTAATGACAAGTTCAGCTTTAGCCGGACACCCGTTCGGCACCGTTATTACTGAAGAGACGTTAAAACAGACCTTTGTCCCGCTCACGCAGTGGGAAGATAAATATCGTCAGCTGATCCTGCTGGGCAAACAGTTGCCTGCACTGTCAGACGAGCTGAAATTACAGGCGAAGGAGATCGCAGGCTGCGAGAACCGCGTCTGGCTTGGGTTTAGCGTATCCGGTGAGAAACTGCATTTCTTCGGCGACAGCGAGGGACGCATTGTTCGCGGTCTGCTGGCGGTGCTGTTGACCGCAATCGAAGGGAAAAGCGCCGCAGAGCTGCTGGCGCATTCTCCGCTGGCGCTGTTTGATGAGCTGGGACTTCGCGCACAGCTTAGCGCCTCGCGCGGTCAGGGACTGATTGCGCTAAACGACGCGGTGCTGGATGCCGCCCGTCAGGCTCAGGCCTGACGTTCCGCCTTCGCCATCATCTTCTTCAGGGCGTGAGAGACCGCCACAAAGCCGAAGGAGGCGGTCACCATGGTGGCCGCTCCAAACCCTGAGGCACAATCCATCCGCTTTGGCCCTTCCGCCGTGCTTTTCATTGCACAGACCGAACCATCCGCCTGCGGATAAACCAGCGCTTCTGTCGAGAACACACAGTCCACGCCCAGCTTACCTTTACTGTTCTTCACCACGTTGAAGTCGCTTTTTAAGCGCTCGCGCAGCTTGGCAGCCAGCGGATCCTGAATGGTTTTCGCCAGATCCGCCACCTGGATCTGCGTCGGATCGATTTGCCCGCCCGCGCCGCCGGTCGTGACCAGCGGCACCTTGTAACGACGACAGTAAGCGATCAGCGCCGCTTTTGGCCGCACGCTGTCGATGGCGTCAATCACATAGCTGTAGCCTTTGCTCATGTACTCCGCGACGTTATCTGCCGTCACAAAGTCGTCGATCACCGTCACCCGGCACTCCGGGTTGATGAGACGAATACGCTCCGCCATCACCTCGGACTTCGCCAGACCGACGTTATCACGCAGGGCGTGGATCTGACGGTTAGTGTTAGTCACGCAGACATCATCCATATCAATCAACGTAATTGCGCCAATGCCGGTTCTCGCCAGCGCTTCTGCCGCCCACGAACCCACGCCACCAATGCCCACCACGCAGACATGCGCATCCGCGAACAGTTGCAGGGCTTTTTCACCATATAACCGTGCCGTGCCGCCGAAACGCTGGCGCCAGGCATCGCTGATTACCACAGACATAAAACCTCAGATGTAAAAAGGGTGAGGTATTCCTCACCCTGAACCGTAATCCGTCTTGCGCTCAGAATACCACAATCAGCCGCTGAATACGTTTCCGGTACCCGGCGCTGTCTTCAGCACCCACACGCGTCCGTAGTGGTTATACCAGCCTGCACGATGGCCGGCATCCGGGCCGATGCCCTGATAAATGTCGAAGTGCTGGCCTTTGATCGCCCCACCCACGTCCAGCGCCACCATCAGGCGTAATTCATATTTGCCGTTGAATTTGCCGTTGTTGTCGAGGAGTGGAACTTCCGCCAGCAGCGTGGTACCCGCCGGAATAATCGAACGATCCGATGCCACAGAAGCGCGGCCAATCAGCGGGACGGCGCTCGCCCCTTTCACCGGCGCAAAGTTCTGCGGTTTGAAGAAAACAAACGATGGGTTCTGCTCAAGCAGCTCACGCACTTCCGCTTCGCTGTGCTTTTCGCCCCATTCGCGGATAGCCTGCATCGACATATCTTCTCGTTTCACTTCGCCACGGTCGATCAGCACCTTACCGATGCTGCGATAGGCATGGCCATTTTTACCGGCATAGCTAAAGAAGTTCAGCGGCGAGCCGTCGCCAAAATCAATATAGCCGCTGCCCTGCACGTCCATAATGAAGTTGTCCATCAGCGAGTTGCTGTAGGCCAGAACATAATTTTCGCTCAGCGCGCCGGCGTAGATCTCGGCGCGGGACGGCAGACGACCGCGTTTCGGCGGCATACGGTAAATGGGATACTGGAACTCGCCCTGGCGCGTGTGTCGCGCCTGGACAACCGGGGTGTAGTAACCGGTAAACTGGACGTTACCGTAGTTATCCGCCCCCTCCATCTGCCAGGCATCGATACCAAACTGGCGCATATTGCGGGTATCACCGCCTGCACGCAGCCAGTCCTGCACGGCACTATAAACGTTGTTCTGTGCGCCATACAGGCGCGGCGACGCTTTGCGGATCTGGTACACCTGCTCGGAGAAATCCCCGGCATTGATTGGAGCACCCTCGGCATCGGGCTGGTTAACTAAAGAGAAAGGCTGGGATAATTTCCCGTCTTTATACTGTTGACCGCGATCGGTCGGTTTGGAAGAGCAGGCCGCAAGAATCGCCACCATTGCGCCTGTCATCAGATACTTCGCCCAACGTCCTTTCATTATATCTCGTCTTTTAGTTGCCCAATTCCGCGAGATGAAGATAACAAACCCACCGTGTTAATGAAATGCAATCGCCTTCCCTTTGGCAAATTCTGCACAAAAAATAGTCCAAAGTGGCTTTTGCCGTTCATTTTGCATACAAAATAATGAATTATGTGAAAAAGGGGTTGCATCACAAACCTATCCGAGTATAGTGCGCTTCCACGGACGCGGGGTGGAGCAGCCTGGTAGCTCGTCGGGCTCATAACCCGAAGGTCGTCGGTTCAAATCCGGCCCCCGCAACCAATTAAAATTTGATGAAGTATCTTCTACGACAGTAGAAGTTTTTGCGAAGAAGTAGTTCGAATCACAGCAAGGCGACGACGCAGTGAATCCTTAGGAGCTTACTCCAGTAAGTGACTGAGGTGAACGAGGAAAGTCAACGCAGATGTGGTTTGAAATACGAAGCAAAAAGACGGACGCGGGGTGGAGCAGCCTGGTAGCTCGTCGGGCTCATAACCCGAAGGTCGTCGGTTCAAATCCGGCCCCCGCAACCAATCAAATTTGAAGAAGTAAGTTTCTACAAGTGTAGAAAGACGGACGCGGGGTGGAGCAGCCTGGTAGCTCGTCGGGCTCATAACCCGAAGGTCGTCGGTTCAAATCCGGCCCCCGCAACCAACACTTCTTAAAACAATAAACACCCTGAAGGGTGTTTTTTTGTATCTGGCGTTTGTGAAAATGCCGGGCATGATACCCGGCTTAATGCCCTACCCCCGCCGCGCCAGCGTTTCCCCGTCTGAGAAGTAGGCCCGGATCCCCGCCAGAATCGACTCCGCCACTTCCTGCTGGAATTTAGCCGTCTTGAGCTTACGTTCCTCTTCCACGTTACTGATAAACGCGGTTTCGACCAGAATGGAAGGAATATCCGGCGCTTTCAGTACCGCAAATCCGGCCTGCTCGACGCTGTTTTTGTGCAGCTTGTTGACCCGGCCCAGCTTGCCCAGCACCGCTTTACCAAACTTCAGGCTGTCGGTAATAGTCAGCGACTGCACCATATCAAACATCGTATGGTCGACGTAACGGTCGCCACTTTTGCTCACACCACCGATTAAATCCGAGGCGTTCTGCGTGTCCGCCAGGTATCTCGCCGCGGTGCTGGTCGCCCCTTTTGTTGACAGGGCAAACACTGAGGATCCGCTCGGCTGGCGGCTGGTGAAGGCATCCGCATGAATAGAGACAAACAGATCCGCGCGCTGCTTTTGCGCTTTTGCCACGCGGACCTTCAGCGGAATAAAGACATCTTCGTTGCGCGTCATATAGGCGCGCATATTGCCCTCTTTGTCGATCAACGCCTTCAGACGACGGGCAATTTGCAGCACCACATCTTTTTCGCGGGTGCGATATTTCCCGACGGCGCCGGAATCTTCTCCGCCGTGGCCAGGATCGAGCATGATCACAATCGGGCGATCGCGCCCCGCCTTGCCAGGCTTTGGACCACTTTGCGCTGGCGGAACCTGGCTGTCGAGATCGCCTTTGTTGTAATCCTCAAGTAATGCCAGGAGCGGATCCTGAATATCCGTCGCATTCGCCGGATAGAGATCCATCACCAGACGCTCCTTAAAGGCGGCAACAGGCGCAAGGGCAAAGAGCTGCGGTTTCACGTTCTGCTTCAGCTCAAACACCATGCGCACGGTTTGCGGATCGAACTGCCCGACGCGCGCCGATTTGATAAACGGATCGTCGCCACGGATTTGTGCTGCCATGCCTTTAAGCACGGAGTTGAGGTTCACACCTTCGAGATCAACCACCACACGTTCAGGATTGCTGAGGGCAAATTGCTTGTATTTCAGCACGCGATTGGACTCGACCGTCACGCGCGTATAGGTCGACGACGGCCAGACGCGCACCGCGACTACCTGGCTTGTGGCGGCAAGACCCACCTGGCTGACGCTAAGCAACCACATCGCCCCGGCCCCTTTTAACAGGCGGCGGCGGCTTATTGCTGAATTGGATCCCGACATGCTTCTCCCGAGCAAGAAATCTGATTGATGAACAAAACGCCCAAATTGACCGAAAACTTTAACGAATGACGCATAAACTGTCATCTATAAAAGGGTAAACAATCATACGTTAACGCACGGATTACTTATTATTTTCTGTGGGTCGCAGAAAATTTAGGCTTGCACACGCGGCCACGATCGAATAAAAATACATAAATTACGAATAAAAATTCACTAAGGGTTGTGTCATGGTTAAGGAACGCAGAACCGAACTGGTCCAGGGATTCCGCCATTCTGTTCCCTATATCAACACCCATCGGGGAAAAACGTTTGTCATCATGCTTGGCGGCGAAGCCATTGAGCATGAAAACTTTTCCAGCATCGTCAATGATATCGGCCTGCTGCACAGCCTCGGCATCCGTCTGGTGGTGGTGTATGGCGCACGTCCGCAAATCGAAGCCAACCTGGCCGCCCATCACCATGAGCCGATCTACCACAAACACACGCGCGTGACGGATGCGAAAACCCTCGAACTGGTCAAACAGGCGGCGGGTCTGTTGCAGCTCGATATCACCGCCCGCCTGTCGATGAGCCTGAATAATACGCCGTTGCAGGGCGCGCACATTAACGTGGTGAGCGGCAACTTTATCATCGCTCAGCCGCTCGGCGTGGACGATGGCGTGGATTACTGCCACAGCGGCCGCATCCGCCGTATTGATGAAGACGCCATTCACCGCCAGTTAGACAATGGCGCGATCGTCCTGATGGGGCCCGTTGCCGTCTCCGTAACGGGTGAAAGTTTTAATCTGACCTCAGAAGAGATTGCCACCCAGCTGGCCATCAAGCTGAAAGCGGAAAAAATGATCGGCTTTTGCTCCTCGCAGGGTGTCGTGAACGATGAGGGCGTAATTGTGCCAGAACTTTTTCCGAATGAAGCCCAGGCGCGCGTGGAAGCGCTGGAAGCAGAAGGCGATTACTATTCCGGTACCGTGCGTTTTCTGCGCGGCGCCGTTAAAGCGTGCCGCAGCGGGGTGCGCCGCAGCCACCTGATCAGCTATCAGGAAGACGGTGCGCTGTTGCAGGAACTGTTCTCCCGGGACGGGATCGGTACGCAGATCGTCATGGAGAGCGCCGAGCAGATCCGCCGTGCCACCATCAACGATATCGGCGGCATTCTGGAGCTGATCCGTCCGCTGGAACAACAGGGCATTCTGGTTCGCCGCTCCCGGGAGCAGCTGGAGATGGAGATCGACAAGTTCACCATCATTCAGCGCGATAACCTGACCATTGCCTGTGCGGCGCTTTATCCGTTCCCGGAAGAGCAGATTGGCGAAATGGCGTGCGTTGCCGTGCACCCGGATTACCGTAGCTCCTCGCGGGGGGAACTGCTGCTTGAACGCGTGGCGGCACAGGCGCGCCAGATGGGTCTGAGCAAGCTGTTCGTGCTCACCACGCGCAGTATTCACTGGTTCCAGGAGCGCGGCTTCACGCCGGTGGATATCGATTCCCTGCCGGAAAGTAAGAAAGAGATGTACAACTACCAGCGCCGCTCGAAGGTGTTAATGGCGGACCTGGGATAACAGTCACCCTCTCCTGTTGGAGAGGGTGTTCACTCAGACAGATTCAAATATCGCGCTTAATCCGCTTCTGCGCTCGGTACGGGTGGCAATCGCCTGACTCAACACGCGCTCATCCGCATACAGCGACAGGCGCTGGCGCGCACGGGTAATGGCTGTGTAGACCAGTTCGCGGGTCACTACCGGCGACAGCTGTGTCGGCAGGATCAGCGCCGCATGGTTGAACTCGGAGCCCTGAGATTTATGTACCGTCATCGCCCATGCCGTTTCATGCTCTGGCAGGCGGCTGGGCTGGACGGACTTCACGCTACCGTCCGGTAGCTGGAACCAGACGCGCAGACCGTTACCGCGATCGAGCGCAATGCCGATATCCCCGTTGAACAGCCCCAGCGCACTGTCGTTGCGGGAGATCATCACTGGCCGGCCTTCATACCATCGCGAATGCAGCTGACGGTTAATTTTGCGTTTCTTCACCAGCAACTGCTCCAGCCTGTCGTTCAGGCCCGTGACGCCAAACGGCCCTTCCCGCAATGCGCACAGAAGCTGGTATTCGCCAAATGCGGCGATGACCTGTCCGGGCTGACTGCGCTGCTGCACGCAGCTCAGAAAATGCTGGTATCCCTGGAGAGCCTCCTCAAGCATAGCCTGATACTCTTCCCCGCTTTGCAGCGATTTCTTTTCAATGTCAGTGAAGGTACCGTCAAACACCGTGCGCGTGGCGTGCCTGTCGCCACGGTTGACCGCCGCAGCCAGCTGGCCGATGCCGGAGTCGCTACCGAAACGGTAGCTTTTTTGCAGCAGGCAGAGGCTGTCACGCAGTGCGCCCGCGATCGGCGTGTGATCGGGTTCAAGCGAGCAACCGGTCAGACGGGCGAGCTCCTGCGCCCGCGCGGCGGTATAACCGTAACTGGCGTAGGTACAGATATCTCCCAGCACCGCCCCGGCTTCTACAGAGGCGAGCTGGTCGCGATCGCCCAGGAAAACCACCCGCGCATGGGGTGGCAGAGCATCAATCAGGCGCGACATCATGGTCAGGTCGATCATGGAGGCTTCATCCACCACCAGCACGTCCAGATGCAGCGGATTACCCGCATGGTAGCGCAGCCGCTGGCTACCCGGCTGCGCGCCGAGCAGACGGTGCAGAGTACTTGCTTCACCCGGGAAAAGCGCAAGCTGCTCCTGAGTGAGCGGCAGCTGTTGCATCGCGCCGCCCAGTGATTCGGTCAGACGCGCCGCAGCCTTCCCGGTGGGCGCCGCCAGACGAATACGGCATCGCTGCTCTCCTGAAAGCTGTATCAGGGCTGCCAGCAGCTTTGCGACGGTCGTTGTTTTCCCCGTACCCGGGCCGCCGGATATCACCGAGATCCGCCGCGTCAGGGCGACGGCCGCCGCCACTTTCTGCCAGTCTGTGTCCTCACCGGAGTCAAACAGCCTGTCCAGCGTCTGGCGAAGCTGTGCTTCGTCGCAGGGAAGCGGCGCATTGGTCTCACTAAAGAAACGCGCTACCGTCAGTTCATTTCGCCACAGGCGGTTCAGGTATAAGCGCTCCCCCGTCAGGATCAGCGGTGCCTGGTTGTCTCCCGGCCCAACGGCTGACGATTCCCGCAAGATTTTCTGCCAGTCCACCTTATCTCCCAGCAGCGCAAAGCAGGACTGGAGGACAGGCGGCATTTTCTCGTCAACCACCAGACGCGAGAGCGGCAGACACACATGCCCCTCTCCGGCATCTTTACTCAACAGGGCAGCGGCAAGCATCACGGCGGGCTGGTCAGCGGCAATCATCATGGCAAACTGCACGTCCAGCTGACGCAGCACGCGTTGCTCTACCGCATCCAGCAATAAGTCCTGCATCGTCATGCCATCTCCTCCGTGTTTGCTGCAAACAGGTTATCCATTTTATTAATCAATTCCGCATCCGGACGAGTGCTGAAGATCCCGGAGCGCGGATCGGCAGCGTCAACCCCGCGCAGGAACAGGTAGATGACGCCGCCAAAATGATCGTCGTAGCGGTAATCCGCAATACGGTGGCGCAAATAGCGGTGCAGCGCCAGGGTATAGAGCTGATATTGCAGATCGTAGCGATGCATTTGCATGGCGGCCGCCATCGCCTGCTGGGTATAGGCTGCGCTGTTCTCGCCCAGCCAGTTTGATTTGTAATCCAGCAGGTAGTACCGTCCTTCGTGACGGAAGACCAGGTCGATAAACCCTTTCAGCATGCCCTGCACCTGACGGAAGTTCAGCGGCGGGCAACCGGCTGACAGCGGATCGTACTGACGGATAAGCGCATCGAGCGCGTCGGCCTTAAGCGGGCCTGCGACGGGCAGATAAAACTCCATCTCAACCTGCTTATTTTTGGCCGTTAACTGGCGAAGAGAGAAGCCCTGCGCCGTCAGCGGCGCTTGCAAAATGGCGTTGATCCAGTCAGTGAGAACGGGCTGCCAGTGCGCGTCATAGCCTCCGCTCTGCAACATCTTCAGCACCCACTCCTCACTGACAGGCTGGGTGAAATCAAGCTCTTCAAAAAGGCTGTGCAAAAAGGTGCCCGGCGACGCGCCGCGTGGGAACTGATGCGGAGTTAACGTCGGTTCAACCGGAACATCGCCTACCCCTGCGGCATCCACGTCCAGCTTCGGCATGAGATCCTGCGCAATACTTTGCCCTTGCTGTTGCAGGCCAGAATAGCTGGTGACGCGCCAGTCGTCGGCAAGCACCCGTGTGATCTGGCGCGCGTTAAGATCGGTCACGGGCTCTTGCGCCATTTCCCAGCGGCTGTTGTCTGGCAGAGAAGGGATATGCAGGGCGATATCGTCTCCGCAAAGCGACTCAATACAGAGGCGCAACCCCGCCGCATCTTTTGGCTCACCACGCTGAATAAGCCGCCCTAAGGCGCTTAAATGGAAATCGCTCTCCCCTGTTTTTTCCCCGCGACGGCGGAAAACCGGCGCGACGCCCAGGCTGCAATGCCAGACAGAACGGGTCAGCGCCACGTAAAGCAGGCGCAAATCCTCCGCCAGACGCTCCGCTTCCGCCAGCTCAACGCTGGTTTCCGCCTTGCTGAGATCGAGCACCGCATCGAAAGTCTCGCGGTCATGATAATAGGCCTGATCCTGAACGCGGTAGTTGGCGATAAAGGGCAGCCAGACCAGCGGATACTCGAGACCTTTCGATTTGTGAATGGTGACGATTTGCACCAGATGCTTATCGCTCTCAAGACGCATCTGCTGGCTTGAGGCGTTACTGTTTGGATCCGCGATTTGCTGCGCCAGCCAGCGCACGAGGGCATGTTCACTTTCAAGCTGGGTGCCGGCTTCCTGCAACAGTTCGCTGATGTGTAAAATATCGGTAAGACGCCTTTCACCGCCGGATGACGCCAGCATATTTTCGGCAATCTGACGCCGCGTCATCAATTCGCGCAGCATCGCCATGACGCCGCGTTTTTGCCAGCGTTCACGGTAATGGACAAACTCTTCAACCACCGCATCCCATGCGTTTTCGTCATGGTTGAGCTCATCAATATCGCGCGCGTTCAACCCCAGCATAGAGCTGGCCAGCGCGCTTCGAAGCGTATTTTCGCGCTCCGGCGCCAGTACCGCCTGAAGCAGCCAGAGCATTTCCTGGGCTTCCAGCGTGTCGAACACGCTGTCACGGTTAGAGAGATACACTGACGGAATATCCAGCAATGTTAGCGCATCGCGGATTAACGCCGCTTCCTGACGACTGCGCACCAGCACGGTAATATCAGAGGCTTTAACAGGATTTGCCTGTTCCCCCTTCCACAGCAGCGCCTCGCCGCGGTTGCCTGCGCTCAGCCAGTCACGGATTTGCGCGGCGCAGTGCTGGGCCATCGCCGCCTGATAATCAGCAACGCCATAGCCTTCCCCTTCAAGCAGCCAGAAGGTCATGGCGGGCTGCTCCGCGCCACTGACTTCGAAGCGCAGGGATGCGTTTTTTGGGGCGGATTTCACCGGCAGAAAAGGGATTTCCTTGAACATGAACGCCGTCTCCATACGGCTGAACAGCGCATTGACGCTCTCAACCATCCCCGGAGCGGAACGCCAGTTGGTGTCTAACGTGTAATGCGCGACAACTTCACTACGGGCTTTCATATAGGTGAAGATATCTGCCCCACGGAAGGCGTAAATCGCCTGTTTAGGGTCGCCAATCAACAACAGGGCAGTGTCGGGCTGCTGTCGCCAGATGCGGCGAAAAATGCGGTACTGCTGGGGGTCGGTGTCCTGAAATTCGTCAATCATCGCCACCGGAAAACGGGTACGGATCGCGCTGGCGAGCGCTTCACCATTCTCGCTGGACAGGGCTTCGTCCAGGCGGCTCAGCATGTCATCAAACCCCAGCTCGCCCCGGCGACGTTTTTCGCGCGCGACGGCCTGGCGGATCTCCGTCATGGCGCGGGTGATCATCAGGTCATTGAGCGTTAATGGCTCCGCAAGCAGCGCTTCAATCGCCACAAACAGGGGATGCTCAGGCACAATACCGTCGGCTTTGGTTCGCTCGGTCAAAAAGCGCTGCGAAAATTTTTCCAGTGCGTCCGGAAGCTGGTAGCCCCGCGTCTCCTCCTGGGCCCAGGCGCTGATCTTTTCGATCCACTTCCCCTGGTTCCCACGGTTGAACTTGCGTCTGTCGATGCCTGAGTTTTCGATGATTGCATCAATTTCACCAACCGACTCATTCCACTTCTGCTTAAGCGCGGTAATTTTGGCGACGATCTTTTCATGGCGCGAGGCCAGCGTTTCATCGGCAGGCGGAGGAGATTTAATGACCGGCGCCTCGCCTTGCAGGTAACGGTCGATGGCGCGAAGAAGCTCTTCCGGACCTTTCCACAGGGCGTGAACCGCTTCGGCAATGTCGCGCTGCAACGGATAACAGTGTCGACGCCAGAAATCCGCACAGGCCTGATAGCGAAGCTCGGATTCATCTTCAATAAGCTGCTGCTCAAAGAGCATGCCGGATTCAAACGCATTCAGGCTCAGCATGCGCTGACAAAAACCGTGAATGGTGAAGACGGACGCTTCATCCATTTGCCGTTCGGCCAGCAGCAGCCATTGCGCAGCCTGTTGCTTATCCGCAATCTCGTCCAGCAGGCTCGCGTAGAGGGGGTTATCCGTCGTCTGACGCAGACAGGCAATGCGCAGCTCATGAATGTTGCTGCGAATACGGCCACGCAGCTCGGCAGTGGCCGCTTCGGTGAAGGTTACCACCAGCAGCTCTTCCACGCTTAACGGGCGCGAAAAAGCGGCGTTGCCGCCGAGCCCCAACAGCAGACGCAGATATAGCGCGGCGATGGTATAGGTTTTTCCCGTTCCCGCTGAGGCTTCAATCAGTCGTTCACCCTGTAGAGGTAAACTTAGGGGATCAAGCGGCTCAGCGGTATGGGTCATTCTTTCTTACTCCAGGGCATTGTTTGTTGCAGCGCGCTGACGCTCTTCCAGACGGTCCACTCTTTTGATTTTACGTAGTCCGTTTTCCCGTTCTGGCTGCCAGAAACCTGAGACAGGATGGCCATACCCTGCGGTTTTACTACCGCCTGATGGAAGAAATCGGCAACCTTTTGTGGCGTCAGCTGTTTTATTTCGGCCACTATTTTATCACGCGAATCAAATTTCATATTACCGCGATCAAAATCTTTGCTCAGCTGCGAGGTCTCTTCACCCAGCGTCTGCGGCGGTTGCATCACCTGGGCGATAACCGCCTGCTGGATTTGGGCAAACTCTTCCGGCTTCATGGCGCGCAGTTTTGCTTCCGCCTGCGGGAAGAACGCCTGATAACGCTGCCACAGGTAAGCGGGTTGCTTGTCACTGCTTTGCAGAAGGAAGCCCAGCCCCCACTGACGGCCCACATTCATGGAGAAAGCGAACACCGCATAGCCCAGCTGCTCTTCGGTGCGCAGCTGGTTGTAAAACCACGGCTGAATAATTTGACCAAGCACCGCACTCTGGGCAGAGCTGGTAAATTCGTCATAACCGACAGGGACAAACACCGCGGCCAGCGCGGAATCCGTGCTGCTTCCCGCTTTTTCGAAGATCACGTTCTGCTTTTTCTCTACCAGCACATCCTGGTTACGGCACCACTCATCGCCTTTTGAACCCAGTTGCGCACGGACGTTTTGCGCCAGCGTTTTAGCCTGATCTTCGCTCATATTCCCTACAACCAGGAACTCCGGACGGGTATTGGTTTTCAGCGCATCACGGTAAGCCAGCACCTCTTTTAAGGTGACTGAGGGCAATATCGCGCGGCGATCTTCGCGCTGGAAGTACGGAATTTGCGACAGCATCTGTGCTGGCATAATCGCCTGATCGTAGGCTTTACCCTTCTCGGCAGAATCCATCATCTGGGCATACCAGGACTTAGCCTGCTCGAGCTGTTCTTCCGTAGGCGTATAGCTGAAATAACCGTCCAGCAGCGCCTGGAACAGCTGCGGCAAACGCTGGGTATAGCCGTTGGCATTCACCATCAGGCCGTTATTGGCGTTGGTGGAGAAACTGATACCACCAACGGCAGCCTGGTTGCTGAGCTGATCGAGGGCAATACCGGCCAGATAATCGTTAAGCGCAAACAGCACCTGGTTTCTGGCGCTGTCCATTGCTTTGGGGTTACGCAGCACCACGCTGACATCCGCTTTTGGCTCGTCGGCGAAATAGCGGCTTGGGGTGTAGACCACGCGCAGCGTCGGCTCATCAACAATCAGCTCCGGGTGCGGATACGCCTTTGCGGGTTTGATCAGCGAGAAATCGTCCGGAATGTAGGGGTTAAGCTCCGGTAACTTCAGCGCAATTTCCCCCGCCTTTTTCTGCCAGCCCGCGAAGGTCTGTTCGCTGATTTTTTCAACCTGATACGGGGCATCAACGAAGTAGGCCATTTTGTTATGCGGTTCGTTCGGGCTGATATACCAGACGCGGGCATTCTGCGGAGTCATCATCGCCAGACGCGCTTTGAGCGCTCCGGCGTCAAACTGGTCGGCAATATTTACCGCATCCAGCGTATGTTCCACCGGCACGCGGATCATGGTATCTGCCAGCCACTCAACGTAGTCCATATCACGCGTGATAGAGGGATAGCGGAAATCGAGATCCAGCACATGCGCCAGCTCGTCAAAGTAGCGTTTATCGACGCCTTTGTCGCGCAGCAGAGAGAGGTAACTGAAAATGGCCGCAACGACGTCGTCCCGGTGAGCCAGCCCTTTATCGGTCAGCGTCGCGGAGATGGCCAGCACGCCGCTATTCCCATTTACAACGGGATCGGAGTCAGCGCGAATACCTTCCACCAGCCCCTGCTTTTGCAGCCAGTCGGAGAGCGTACCCGGGCTGCGGTTGCCGATAAGATACGTCACCAGCTCGTCGGTTTTGCTGCGGAACTGCGCCGTGTTGTTATCAATACGGAATTCAACGCGTAACACCTTGCGCGGCAAGGCCGGCACATAGTGAATAACAATGCCTTTTTGCGCGTCCGTGACAACTGGCACGTTAATCTGCGGCAGATCGATATTTTTATTTGGCACCCTGCCGTAGGTCTGCGCGGCCATGTTTGCCAGCGTCGGCAACGGTTTATTGCTGTAGATAACCGCTTTCATCAGATTGGCGGAATAGTATTTTTCACGAAACGCATGCAGCGCATCGAGCACCGGGCTACCTGGCTTGTCGCTCAACGTTTCAAGGTTGCCGCCTGAGAAGCGCGAACCCGGGTGCGCCGGATTGATGGTTTCAGCACTAACCTGCGCCATGCGCATACCGTCTCGCGTGCGCGCCATCGTCAGTTCGGCGTTCACGGCATTACGTTCACGGTCAGCGTATTTTTTATCCAGCAGCGGTGCGGCGATGGCATCCGCCAGACGGTCCACCGCCCCATCAAGCGCATCATTTTCCACTTCCAGGTAAAACGCGGTGCGATACGGCGCGGTACTGGCGTTGTGGCTACCGCCATGCATTTTCAGAAATTCGGACAGGCTGTCAGGCTGTGGGTATTTTTTAGATCCCATCAGCGTCATGTGCTCAAGGTAGTGCGCCAGTCCCGGATGGGCGTCAGGATCTTCCAGCGAACCCACCGGCACAACCAGCGCGGAGAGCGATTTCACCGCCTGAGGATCGGAAACCAGCAGTACGGTCATCCCGTTATCAAGACGAATCGCCTGATACTGACGGGTGTCCTTATCGCTCTTACGGATTGTTTCCTTGACAGGTTGCCAACCGGAATCGGCCTGTGTGACGGGAGCCCAAAGGGCGATAAACAAAACAAACGCTTTGAACAAGGTGCTGCCTGGCATTACGACCTCTTTATCACGGCTACATCATTAACAACGTGCGTGCTGGACACGCCAGCATCTCTTTCTTTGGGTACATCAGTCCGTGATAAGAGGTGCATCATAAATGAACACCTCATACTGCGCAATTTTTATACAGCACTCAGGACTGATTAAATTTGTATAACGGTAACAGGTAGCGTTGCGCCTCCTGGGTGATAATGTCGAAATATTCTGGCTCCAGCGTTCGCCATAAACGTTGATACCAGACATCGTCACCTTCGCCACGTACCATCATGTTCCCTTCGTAGGCCTGCAAAAACTTGCTGCGCGCTTTCTGGAGCGAAGCCTCATCCGTTAACATGGCATCATTCTGCGCGTCATAACAGGCTTTTATCCATGCCCCCCCACTTTCAGGCAGCAAAAGCAGGGGTTTGTTCATGCCCTGACGGTAACCTTCAATATAAAGCGACAGGTACGTCAACGCCTGCTCAGGCTCCATCCGCGGGAAGCGCCATTCGCCGTCCTTACGTACAAACAACCGGCTTTCACCTTCGTGACCACTCGCACTGTAGACAAGATGTTCGAGCCAGAGTTGCAGGCCATGTGAAACGCTGAGCATGGATGGGCGCCAACGCAGCAGCCCGTCAGACTGCACGTGCGTGAGCCAGCCGCTAAGGTGCATACCGTTACAATCGAGATCGATTTCAATGCTGCTCGCCGGCTGCCGACACGCGATAACGCGGTCAGCTAGCGCTCGCATCTCCTCGCACTGGGCATCCCAGACGATTTCGCCGAATGCACCATACGGAAGTAATCCCGACGCCCTGTAACGTCGAAACAGTTTACTGGCGTCTTCTTCGTCAACCAGCGCATTCAGAAGCTGGGAATTAAGCTTAAAACGCTCCAGCCCATCAAGAATAAACGGTTCCGCATCGGGGATTTCGCTCTCTTCAGAGCGGAAATTCACCTGCAAGCGTTGCTGGAAAAACGCCCGAACCGGGTGTGCCCAAAAGCGCTGTAGCTGCTCAAACGTGAGGGTGTCTATAGCGCGCGGTTCGAGCGCCTGAATAAAATCGGTTTGCGGCGTCCCCGCTTTCTTCGCGGCGGGAAGCCACTCGCGGGCATAGCTTTGCAGTTCATCAGGAACGTAGTTGACAGGATCGAACGGCATACGGCTATGGTGGCAAGTGATATGCGCTATCACCCGACGTTCGCTTTCGTCGCAGTTGCAGGCTTCATCGCCCGGCAGATAGTGGCTCTGTCCAATGTAGTCCACTAGCTCCTGCACCAGCACAGACGGGAAACGCTCGCTGTTATCCTGAATTGAACGTCCGATATAGCTGATATAAAGCCTGCTTTGCGCAGACATCAGCGCCTCAAGGAAGAGATAACGGTCATCATCGCGGCGGCTGCGGTCACCCCGCTTCGGTTGTGCGCTCATAAGATCAAAGCCCAGAGGCGGCAGCGCACGCGGATAAATACCGTCGTTCATGCCAAGCAGACAGACCACTTTGAACGGGATTGAACGCATTGGCATCAGGGTACAAATATTCACCGGCCCCGCAAGGAAGCGCTGGCTGATGCGCTCCTGATCGAGACGTTGCGTCAGCTCATCACGCAGAAGCGAAAGGGGAACCGCCTCGTGATAGTGCGAATTAACCCCTTCATCAACGATGGCCTGCCACTGCTTCTCGATAAGCGCCATGGCGGCTTCAGTTTCGCTGTCCGGCAGGAAGAAATCATTCAGCATTTCGCGGCAAACTGGCAGCCACTCTTCGAGCGGGCGGGGCTGCATCAATGCACGGCGCCAGCGGTTGAGCTGCATAAGCAGCGAGGCTAAGTGACCAACCAGTTCCGCGATCAACCCACTGGATTCATCGTACGGCAGCACGTCATTCCATTCGCCGTGGATGCTCTCCATTGCATACCCCAGCAGCATGCGCGTCAGCCCAAACTGCCAGGTATGCTGGCCGGTTGCTGGCAGTTCGAACTCCTGGACGTTATCATCGTCGATACCCCAGCGGACACCGGATTCGTTGACCCACTGGCGCAGATAGCGCAACCCCTCTTCGTTAATGTTGAAACGTGCGGCCAGAACTGGCACATCCAGCAGTGCCAGCACATCCTCAGAGATAAACCGGCTATCAGGCAGCGAAAGCAGGCTGATAAAGGCCTGTAGCGCCGGGTGTGACTGACGAGCGCGACGGTCAGAGATTGCGTAGGGCAGATAGCGGTCGCCCGTTGCGCTGCCAAATACCGCCTGAATAAACGGGCTGTAGCTGTCGATATCCGCCACCATCACCACGATATCGCGCGGTGTCAGGGTTGGGTCGTCCTGCAACATGGCCAGCAGGCGGTCATGAAGAATTTCAACTTCACGCTGTGGGCTGTGACAAACGTGGATCGCGATACTACGATCGTCAGGATCCAGTTTTCGCTTCTTATCGCTTCGCGCAAACTCCTCGGCAGTGATCCCGGCAACGGCACGGTTCTCTAAATCCAGAATATCAAGCTGAATATTGTGCAGCAGGCTATCCGGCGTAATATCGGCAAACGCATCCACATCTCCTTCTCCCGAGGAGGTGATATCTGAAAGCAGATAAATATAGTCACGTCCGAGCTTGCCCCACGAGGCAAGCAGCGGGTTCGGCAGGTTCTGAATCCCCTCTTCATCAAAAAGCTGCGCCGCGTTTTCACTGTCTTTAAACAGCGGCACCGCGCGTTCTTCAAAGAGACGTTTTCTCTGACGGGTGACCAGCCGTGAAAGCCAGCGCGGATCCTGAATATCCCCCCAATAGTGCCGACACGGGTTGGTAAAGAGGATATGGATATCAGTGTGCTTACCGAGCGCTTTTAGCGCGTTCAGGTAGACAGGCGGCAACGCGGAGATACCGCAAATGAACACGCGTGACGGCAAACGGGCTGGCCGTTCTGCGCTGTTCTCAAGTATCGAGATAAAGCGATCGTACAAGTTAGCACGGTGCCACTTAGGCTGACCGAGTTTCCCGGTATGCTCGACCAGCGCTTTCCAGAGCGGCGCCTGCCAGATTTGCGCTTCCGGTAACCCATCGACTAATTCTCCCGCTTCCCAGCGAATCAGCCAGTCTGCACGGTAAACCAGATACTGGTCATAGAGGTCGGCAGTACGTGAGGCCAGCTGGAAAAGTTTACGCTTGTCGGTGTCGTCATTCAGGTAGTGCCGCAGCATGGCAAACTCATCACGCGCCAGCATGTCCGGCAGCAGCGTCATCAGTTTCCAGGCCATGCTTTGTTTGTTGAAGGCGCTCTGCTCAGGGATGTCCGGCAGGACGCGAACAAACATCTCCCAGATAAAGCTCGCGGGCAGCGGAAAATCGATGTTCGCCGCAATGCCAAATTTCTGCGAAAGGGACATTTGCAGCCACTGCGCCATACCGGTGCTCTGCACCAGCACCATTTCTGGCTCAAACGGATCGTCAAGACGCTCTTGCTCAACGATATACTCCATCAGTGCTTCCAGCACATCCAGACGATTTGAGTGGTAAACCCTTAGCATAAACGCTCCCGACTAGCGGCTAACCGGGCAGTGCAGACGCGTTAACGCGCCCTGCCGCCCCATAGGAGAAATAAGTGTGACCGTGATGCTGACACATCCGGACTGTGTTGTCTGCCCCCGACTGACTTGCCAGCCCGGCGGGAGCGTTAATGTTGAGATCTGCGATTGATTCCACGCATGATGCCATAGCTGACGATACTGGCTAAGCGCCGCATACCGGGCTGCCAGCGCGCGATGATATCCGGATAACGCCGTCACAACCACAACCAGCAACATCATTGCCAGCAAAACCTCAACCATGCTAAATCCTTTTTGTCTGCTCAGGGTAACTGACATAGCGTACTTTCCTTAAGGGGGCAGAAATCACTCCAGCCGTGGGCGGAAAAGCGTATCTGCCCTTCCGCGATGTCCCCGCCTTGCCATAGCAACAGATCGTCATTGCCGGCAATAAGCAAAACACGCTCCCCAAACAGCCTTACACAGACCCGCAAACGCTGTGTCTGTTTGCACTGAACCTCTGGCTGTAAAGCCCATTCCTGAACGCGCCCCCACTCCAGTGCAGATTGCACGGCAGCCTGCTGGCGAACAGACAAACTCTCGCCACTTACCAGCGTGCTAAAGGTTTGCAACTGCTGATTTAATCCGGTGAGGATCAGCGTGCCGAGCACCAGCAATAGCAGGACCAGCGCCAGCGATGACATGCCCCGCTGACGATTCACAGATTAAACCCCGTTACGGTATGGCGAGCCGAAAAGGGGGCGGTCAGTTCACCTTTACGGCGGGCACGCAGCTCGATACTGATGACCGGCGCAAAGCCAGCACGATCGGTTTTAGTGACCATAAATTGCTCTATCAGGACCCGATCCGGGTCGGTGAGCTTATCCCATCCCTTACCGTCACAGGATGTGGCGCCCCGCAGCGTTTCAAGCGATCCGGACTCAAGCCGGAATCCCGTACTGTCGTTTTCCGACGCGGTGCTATCCCACTGGCCGTTGCTGTTCGCATCCCATTGCACAATCGCACATCGTCCTTGCCTGCCGATGATCATCCCCTGTCCCTGGCAATGCCCTGCACAGTATCCTGCTCTCTGAAACTGTTTACCGACCGCGAACAGACGTTGCCAGACCTCATCCTCCAGCTCCTGCTGCCCGGATTGCAGTAAAACCCCCCGCTGTAGCCCCGGTAAAAAACGTGACGTGCTGAGTAACAGAATGCTGCTTATCGTCATCGCAATCAGCACTTCCAGCAGGGAAAACCCTTTTCGATTTACTGGCATGCACCTTCTCCTGCGGCATTACACAGCCTGATACGTCCGCCATTTGAGACAATAACCCACCACCCACCAGCGCGGCTCTGCACCCGGATATGTCCGGCCCACGCGGTATCTCTTAAACCGTAAAATCCCAGCGCAGGTGTTATGTCGCTTATCGTGACCCCTGGCCACATCGGCTTCATCACGAACGGTCCGCCGCTGTCACAACCGGTCACCGCTGAACTGGTCAGACAGTTCTTTTCACCGTCGTTATACAGCGCGATCCTGTGCTCGCTGTTGTGACGGTTGGCGTCATTGCGCAAAAACACCAGGTAATCCCGCACCTGGCAGGCGGTTTGCCAAAGCCGCTGCCGCTGCTGCCAGCTGTCCCAGCCATAGAGTCCTGTGGCGCTGAGGATCACTGCCAGCGAAACGGCGATAAGGGTTTCGATAAGCGTAAAGCCTTGTTCGTTTTTCATGGCGGGAGTGTGGAGGAATAGCAGAAACGGTGCGAGCGTCAAACCAGAACTTTACGAGCCGCTTTCAGGAGAATTTCACCCGTTGCAACGCGTTGCATCATCTCTGGAAACAGGCTCGAAAAACAAAACGGGCGTGAAAAAAAACCGGCGCTAAAGAGCACCGGTTGTGTCAGGATTTGCCGTATCAGATGGCGACAGGAGCTTTAATGCCGGGATGCGGGTCGTAACCCTCAATCTCGAAATCATCAAAACGGTAATCGAAGATCGAGTCCGGTTTACGTTTGATCACCAGCTTCGGCAATGCACGCGGTTCGCGCGTCAGCTGGAGATGCGTCTGTTCCATATGATTGCTGTAGAGGTGGGTATCACCGCCCGTCCAGACAAAATCGCCCACTTCAAGATCGCACTGCTGCGCCATCATGTGCACCAACAGCGCGTAGCTGGCGATGTTAAACGGCAGGCCGAGGAACACGTCGCAGGAGCGTTGATAGAGCTGGCAGGAGAGCTTGCCGTCCGCCACGTAAAACTGGAAAAACGCGTGGCAAGGCGCCAGCGCCATTTTATCCAGTTCACCCACGTTCCAGGCAGAGACAATGATACGGCGCGAGTCCGGATCATTTTTCAGCTGGTTTATGACGGTCGTGATCTGGTCGATATGGCGGCCGTCCGGGGTAGGCCACGCGCGCCATTGCTTGCCGTAGACCGGACCCAGGTCGCCGTTCTCATCTGCCCACTCGTCCCAGATGGAGACATTGTTTTCATGTAGATAAGCAACGTTGGTATCGCCTTGCAGGAACCAGAGCAGTTCATGAATGATCGAGCGCAAATGGCAGCGCTTCGTTGTCACCAGAGGAAAGCCTTCTCGCAGATTGAAGCGCATCTGGTGGCCAAAAATGGAGAGCGTACCGGTGCCGGTGCGGTCGTTTTTCGGCGTGCCCTCGTCGAGCACTTTTTTCATCAATTCAAGATACTGTTTCATGATTCCTCAGGAAAGTTGTTGCTGTGGACGACGACGATACGCCCAAATCATCATAATGGCACCCGCGACAATCATCGGGATGGAGAGGATCTGCCCCATGCTGATGTACTGTACCCATTCACCGGTAAACTGCGCATCCGGCTGGCGGAAGAACTCGACGATGATACGAAACGCGCCGTAGCCAATCAGGAACAGACCGGAGACAGCCCCCATTGGACGCGGTTTGCGGATATAAAGATTCAGGATGATGAACAGCACCACGCCTTCCAGCGCCAGCTCATAGAGCTGTGACATATGGCGCGGCAGGACGCCGTAGGTATCGAAAATGGACTGCCACTCAGGATGCGAAGGCAGCAGCGCGATATCCTCTGCGCGGGAGCCCGGGAACAGCATGGTAAACGGCACGCTCGGATCGACACGCCCCCACAGCTCACCGTTGATGAAATTGCCCAGACGCCCTGCGCCCAACCCAAACGGGATTAACGGCGCAATAAAATCAGCCACCTGGAAGAAGTTGCGTTTGGTGCGTCTGGCGAAGATCACCATCACGAGGATCACACCAATCAGTCCGCCGTGGAAGGACATACCGCCGTCCCAGACGCGGAACAGATAGAGCGGGTCGTTCAGGAATACCGGGAAATTATAGAACAGGACATAACCGATGCGACCTCCCAGGAATACGCCGAGGAAGCCGGCATAAAGCAGGTTTTCCACTTCGTTCTTCGTCCATCCACTGCCCGGACGACTGGCGCGACGGCCAGCAAGCCACATGGCAAAAACGAAGCCCACCAGGTACATCAGACCGTACCAGTGCAGCGCTACAGGTCCTATTGAGAAAATAACCGGATCGAATTCCGGAAAATGCAGATAACCACTGTTCATCTGTCACCACAAGATGTTGTTATTCCGCTGAAAGTGGACAGCGGGTGAATTGCATTCCCGCCGTTGGCAGGTGCTCCAAAGTTGCGAATCATAGCATAAGGCAGGCGCGGAGGATGCGCCTGAGATGTAAAAGATGTGTATAGGGGTTCATGCGCGCAGTTCTCCCTCACCCCATCCCTCTCCCTCAAGGGAGAGGGGTCGTCCGAGCAGTCATTATTTTGTGGGGATCAGCGGCCACCGCGGATCAAACCGCCCATGCCGCGTCGCTCCATAAACGCAGCCACCTGATGGCGCACTTCGGCTGCCAGCTGTGCTTCCAGGCTACGCGCGGCCAGTTCGCGCGCCTCATCTTGTTCGATGTGACGTAACAGGTATTTCACACGCGCAACGGAACGTCCGTTCATTGACAGGTGACGGAAACCGAGACCAATCAGGATCGCCACGCACATCGGATCGCCGGCCATTTCACCGCACAGGCGCAGGTCGATATTATGCTGCTCGGCTTCGCGGGCGATCATCGCCAGGGCACGAAGCATCGCCGGATGCAGGCTATCGTAGATGCTGGCAACACGCGTATTGTTGCGATCGACTGCCAGAATGTATTGCGTTAAGTCGTTGGTACCAACGGAGATAAAATCAACGCGGGTCGCCAGCTGCGGCAACATAAAGACCATCGAAGGCACTTCAAGCATCACGCCGATACGGGGTTTAGGGATCGCATAGCCGATCATCTCTTCCACTTCGCGCCCTGCACGTTCTATCAACCGCCGCGCTTCGTCGATCTCGTCAATACTGGTGACCATCGGCAGCAAAATGCTGAGATTCCCCGTGGCCGCGTTGGCACGCAGCATGGCACGAACCTGGATAAGGAAGATTTCCGGCTGATCGAGGGTTATGCGGATCCCACGCCAGCCGAGGCAGGGATTCTCTTCACTGATGGGCATATAGGGCAGTTGCTTATCCGCGCCGACGTCCAGGGTGCGCAACGTGACGGGTTTGTCATTAAACATCTGCAACATGCCCTGATACTGCGCCACCTGCTCCTCTTCTGACGGGAAGCCGCTTTGCAGCATAAACGGTATTTCAGTGCGGTAGAGGCCGATGCCATCGATGCGGCTGCCGAGCTTCTCTTCATGCTCGGGGCTTAAGCCAGCGTTGAGCATCACCTTCACCCGCTCACCGCTCTTGAGCTGCGCGGGCAGGTTGACGTCATCTTCCGCCAGCTTGCTTAATTCATTCTCTTCGCTGATAAGACGCTGGTACTCCTGAAGGAGAACCGGTTCAGGATCCACCAGCAACTCACCACGATATCCGTCCACCACCAGCGTACGGCGATGCAGTACGGAGGGCTGAATATCCGCCCCCATCACGGTCGGAATACCGAGCGCGCGCACCATAATGGCGGCATGGGAGTTAGCAGCGCCATCGCGCACCACCACGCCCGCCAGCCTGTCCTGCGGTAATTCAGCCAGCGTCGTCGCTGAGAGTTCATCGGCCACCAGCACAAACCGGTTCGGCCAGGCGTTCGCCCCCTGAATAGTATCATCGAGGTGGAACAGCAGACGTTGCCCAAGCGCGCGTAAATCGCCGGCGCGCTCTTTCAGATAACCGTCAGTCAGCACAGCAAACTGCTCAGCAAATTTTTCAATGACCTTTTTAACCGCCCATTCTGCCACCGACCCTTTATCGACCTCGGCAAATAACTCACGACGCAAACGCGCATCGGAAAGCAGGTGTGAGTAGAGATCGAAAATAGCCGCCGTCTCTTTTTGCGCGCCAGCGGCAAAGCGTTTGCTGTAGCGACGAAACTCATTCGCCGCCTCTTCCAGCGCAGCGGTAAGCCGTTCGCGCTCAAGCGCTTCATCCAGCGTCGAGGCTTCGTAGACCTGCTCCATCAGCGGGAGCGTGGCATCCATCCAGCCTTCGGCAATCGCGACGCCCGGCGAGGCCGGAAGCGCGCGGATGCGGGTATGACGATACTGCCCAAAAAGGGCTGCCAGCTGAGACTGGGAGAGGATAGCAGCCATCTGCGTTGCCAGCGTGACGAGGAAAGACTCCTCGCTTTCGTCGTACTGCCGCAACTCTCGTTGCTGGACAACAAGCACGCCAAGCAGTTGGCGGCGCTGAATAATAGGCACGCCAAGGAAAGCGCGGAACCGCTCCTCTTTGACGGAAGGGATATATTTGAAGCTGGGGTGTTTTTGCGCATCGGCAAGGTTGATTGGCTCCGCCAGTCGCCCGACCAGGCCAACAATACCTTCATCAAACGCGAGCGTGACGGTGCGTCCCCGTGGTTTTTTTAAACCGCGGGTTGCCATCAGGTAGTAGCAACGTCGGTCATGATCGGCCAGGTAGACCGAACAGACCTCGGTTTCCATCGCAAGACAGATGTCCGTCACCAGAATATTCAGCGCCTCGTTGAGGCGAGGCGCACTGGCAACCTTTTCAACTATTTCTCGCAAGCGGGTGAGCATGATTTGCGTAGCTTAACCTCTTTTACGTCGCCAGGCAGGTGCGCTCTGTGGCTTCGGAGGCGTCTCCTGAAGCTGCATCACGACACTTGCGAACTCTTTCATCACCCTACGATATACATCGCGCTTAAATGACACGACCTGACGAACCGGATACCAGTAGCTTACCCAGCGCCAGCCATCAAACTCTGGCGTGCTGCTGGTTTGCATATTGATATCTGAATCGTTGCCCACCAACTGCAAAAGAAACCACTTCTGTTTCTGGCCGATACAAACCGGCTTTGTGTCCCAACGCACCAAACGTTTCGGTAACTTGTAACGCAACCAGTTGCGGGTCGAAGCCAGAATACGAACATCTTTTCGGCTTAAACCAACCTCTTCAAACAGCTCCCGGTACATCGCTTGTTCTGGGGACTCTCCAGGATTGATCCCGCCTTGCGGGAACTGCCAGGAGTGCTGACCATATCGCCGGGCCCACATCACCTGGCCCTGACGATTACAAATTACTATTCCTACGTTTGGGCGGTAGCCATCGTCATCAATCACCGGACTACCCCAAACTAAATCTGATATATGAATGATTGTTTCACACTACAGGGAGGCGGTAAACCACTCTCTTACAGGCCTGCAACCTAATAACATTTGAATAACTCACAATTTAGTGAGGAGTTATAAACAGATGCGGGCGACAGAGACCATTTTTATTCACCTTTTCTGTGGATATAGTTGTGAAGAAGTGCGGAATTACCGATGAACAACCTTGTAACCCGACGAAACGCCACTTTACCCTGCCAAAAATAAATCATTTAAATTCATAATATTATATTGAAATTAAGGGTGCCAGAGGCGATTAACGTGACGATCGTCACATCAAAGATCCTCCTGCTGATGAAAGATCGAACAGCGTCGGTTTTATCCACAGATTGTGCCAATAAGTTAGGCACAATTTGTGTGAAAATTCGATTTTCATCGCACGTCAAGGCTGTAAATTGAAACAGTAGTGGCAGTTATTCCCAGTTATCCCATTTTTCTGTGGATAACATGGTGTAAGATCCTGTTTATTGTCAGTGACCAGAATTGCACAACCTGTTTTTTAGCCGCGGCGCGACGGGCTATAGTCTAAAAAAGATGAAATAAATCATACGCATGGGATATTCACTCAGAAAAAGGTAAACTCTGTCCACAAGGGATAAAATATCAGCTCATTTTTTAATCAAAAGGTTGTTTGCATGCATTCTCTCGCCCCACTGCTCTCCCCTCCCGTCAGTGAAGCCCAGTTGCTCCAGCAGGCGCAACGTCTGGCAGGCTATTCACTGGGCGAGCTGGCCGTGATGGCGGGGTTGACGATACCCAACGATCTGAAGCGTGATAAAGGCTGGATCGGCGTGTTGCTGGAACGCTGGCTGGGCGCAAGCGCGGGCAGTAAACCCGAGCAAGATTTTGCGGCGCTGGGGGTGGAACTGAAGACGATCCCCATCGATAGCCAGGGGCGGCCGCTGGAAACCACCTTTGTCTGCGTTGCGCCGCTCACGGGTAACAGCGGAGTGACCTGGGAAACCAGCCACGTCAGGCATAAGCTGAAGCGGGTGTTGTGGGTACCCGTTGAGGGCGACAGGCAGATCCCGCTGGCAGAGCGTCGCGTTGGCGCCCCGCTGCTCTGGAGTCCGAATGATGAAGAGGAGAGACTGCTTTCCCAGGACTGGGAAGAGCTGATGGACATGATTGTGCTGGGACAGGTTGAGCGGATCACCGCCCGGCATGGCGAAGTGCTGCAACTTCGTCCTAAAGCCGCCAATAGCAAAGCGCTCACTGAAGCGGTAGGCGCACAGGGCGAACCGATCCTGACGCTGCCGCGCGGTTTCTATCTTAAAAAGAATTTCACCGGGGCACTGCTGGCACGCCACTTCCTTTTGAAAACATAGTTTTTTACTAATTTTGCGCTCCGGCTAACATAATCTCCTCCTTTTTAAGATTTCCCCCCTTTCACCTGTCGTAATATCAGGTTATTACTACACTATGATTTGATACGTGCCAGGTGAGGATGAGAACGATGAAAAAATGGGCAGTAATTATCTCAGCAGTCGGTTTAGCGTTTGCGGTATCGGGTTGTAGCAGCGACTATGTCATGTCAACGAAAGATGGTCGTATGATCCTGACCGATGGCAAACCCGAAGTCGACGACGATACCGGTCTGGTGAGTTACCGCGATCGCGAAGGCAATCAAATGCAGATTAATCGCGACGAAGTCTCCCAGATCATCGAGCGCTAAACAGATAAAGGTCAGTAGCTTGCTGGCCTTTTTGATTTTTTCCTTCCCCTTTTGCCTTCCCTCTGCCATGTTTATATTCCTTTGTCGGGAGGTTCCTGACGCAGTCTGTATGTCTAAAAAAGGAAACCGGCTATGCATTATCATCGTATCCCCCACAGCGCTCTGGAGATCAGCCAACTGGGGTTGGGCACCATGACATTTGGTGAACAAAACAGCGAAGCCGATGCCCATGCACAACTCGATTACGCCGTCAGCCAGGGCATTAACCTGATTGACGTGGCGGAGATGTACCCCGTTCCTCCCCGCCCGGAAACACAAGGTCTTACTGAAACGTATGTCGGCAACTGGCTGGCGAAACGCGGCAATCGCGAAAAGCTGGTCATCGCCTCCAAAGTCAGCGGACCTTCCCGTAATAACGATGCCGGGATCCGCCCTAATCAGATCCTCGATCGCAAGAATATCCGTGCGGCGCTGGATGCAAGCCTCAAGCGCCTGCAAACCGACTATCTCGATCTTTATCAGGTGCACTGGCCGCAGCGTCCGACGAACTGCTTCGGTAAGCTTGGCTACACCTGGAACGAAAGTGCTCCGGCCGTTACCCTGCTGGAAACGCTGGAAGCGCTCACGGAGTGCCAGCGGGCGGGTAAGATCCGCTACATCGGCGTTTCCAACGAGACGGCGTTTGGCGTGATGCGCTATCTGCATCTGGCCGATAAACACGATCTGCCGCGCATCGTGACCATTCAGAACCCGTACAGCCTGCTGAACCGCAGTTATGAAGTGGGCCTGGCGGAGGTGACGCAGTACGAAGAGGTGGAGCTGCTCGCCTACTCCTGTCTGGGCTTCGGTACCCTGACGGGCAAATACCTGAACGGCGCGAAACCGGCTGGCGCGCGTAACACGCTTTTCAGCCGCTTCACCCGCTATAGCGGCGAGCAGACGCAAAAAGCCGTTGCGGCCTACGTGGATATCGCGAAACGCCACGGACTCGATCCGGCGCAGATGGCGCTGGCCTTCGTGCGTCGTCAGCCGTTTGTGGCGAGTACCCTGCTCGGCGCAACGACGATGGATCAGTTGAAAACCAATATTGAGAGTTTCAATCTGAACCTGAGTGAAGAGGTATTAGCGGAGATAGAAGCGGTGCATCAGGTTTATACCTACCCGGCACCGTAATAAAAGCAAAACGGCAACGCACGTTGCCGTTTTTAGGGTTTTCACCCTCTCTCTGTGGGAGAGGGCCGGGGTGAGGGCATCAGGCAGCACAATTCAACGACGACGCTGCCAGACCCACAGCCCGCTAATCGCCAGCGCGAACAGCGCGCCGAATCCTACCCCGATTGCCACGACCGGCGCACCTGCTTTTACCGCCAGCGAGTAAATCCCCAGCATCAGTAACATCGCCATGTTTTCACCAAGGTTTTGCACCGCAATGGCGTTACCCGCCCCAACGGTCTGCTTGCCGCGCTCCTGCAACAGCGCGTTTAGCGGCACCACAAAGAAACCGCCTAACATGCCGATCAGCAACAGCAGGGCATAGGCAGGCAATAGGGCATGTTGCAGGGAGAAGAACAGAACGCCGACGCCAATCAGGATCCCCGCAGGCATGCAGCGCGCGACGGTTTCCAGCGTCACCAGTTTTGCCGCAGCCCCGGCCCCGACAACAATCCCGACGGCGACCATGGCATTCAGATAAGTCGGCGTGGCGTTGTCAGTAATGCCCAGCGCCACCGGCACCCACAGCACCAGCAGGAAACGCAGCGTAACGCCGGCCCCCCAGAACATGCTGGTGCCCATCAGCGAGAAGCGTGTTTCACCGTTACGCCACAGTACGCGGCAGGCGTTGAAGAAGCTGCCGGTCATGGGCCCGAAGCGCCAGGATTGCCCCGGACGCGCCACGGCCAGTTTGGGGATAAACAGGTTGGCGATCACCGCGCCACCGTACATCAGGGCGCAGATGCCAAGCGCGGCGAGCACATGCCAGTCTGCCAGTACGCCACCCGCCACCGAACCCAGCAGAATAGCCGCAATGGTGGAGGACTCCATCAGGCCGTTGGCCTTCACCAGCTTATCACCGGTGGTGAGCTCACCCAGAATACCGTACTTCGCCGGGGAGTAGGCTGCCGCACCAATGCCCACCAGTGTGTAGCCGACAAACGGGTTGATACCAAAGCAGATACTTGCCGCGCCCAGAAGCTTAAGGCTGTTGGCAAACATCATGACACGACCTTTCGGGAAGCTGTCCGCCACCTGGCCGACAAACGGCGCAAATACGATGTAAGCACCCACAAACACCATCTGTAGGATCGGCTGGCTCCAGTCGGGATAAAACTCAGCTTTCAGCAATGCCAGCGTGGCAAACAGCAACGCGTTATCGCCGAACGCGGAAAGAAACTGGGCGGCGATAACCGCCATCATGCCTTTCGACCAGATTGAAGTGTTAGTGTGCACTGACTCACGCATTTTGCTGTTCTGCCTCTTCAACCATGCCCTTCAGGGTCACGAAATCGGGTTTACCGCTGCCCAGCACCGGTAACTGTTTGAGGTAACGAATATCGCGGGGGACCGCCAGCTCGGGGATACCGTGTTCGCGTGCATACCTGAGCAGCGCGTCACGCTTCAGTTCACCGTCTGTCGTGAAGAGCACCAGCGCCTCGCCTTTACTGGCATCACTTTTCACCACGGTCGCATGCATTTTCTCTGCTGAGACTGCGGTCGCCAGCGTCTCGACCATTTCAAGAGAGACCATTTCCCCGGCGATTTTGGCGAAGCGTTTTGCGCGTCCCTGGATCTGCACGAAGCCCTGATCGTCGAAGCGCACGATATCGCCCGTGTCGTACCAGCCCGTTTCAACCTCGCCATTGACGTTCTCAGCCGTCGGCGCCTCAAGCACCCCCGGGTTTTCCACACGCAAATAGCCGTTCATGACGTTCGGCCCTTTCAGCTGAAGACGTCCGCCGTCTTCAATACCCGGCACCGCCAGCAGACGCGCGTCCAGCCCCGGCAGAATGCGGCCAACCGTTCCGGGTTTTGCCGCCATCGGAACGTTGATGGAGACCACCGGCGCGCACTCCGTCACGCCATAGCCTTCCAGAATGCGCAGGCCAAACTTGTCCTGCCAGATTTGGCGCGTGCTGTCCTGGAGTTTTTCCGCCCCCGCCACCACGTAGCGCACGCGGAAGAAATCATACGGGTTGGCGAAGCGCGCGTAGTTTCCGAGGAAGGTGGACGTCCCGAACAGCACCGTGCAGTTACGGTCATAAACCAGTTCCGGCACAATGCGGTAGTGCAGCGGGCTTGGGTAGAGGAACACCTCGGCACCGGTCAGCAGCGGCGTAAAGAGCCCCACGGTCAGACCAAATGAGTGGAACAGCGGCAGCGCCGACATAAAGCGATCGTTGGCGGTAAAGTCAGCAATGGTTTTAATCTGTTCGACGTTCGCCAGAATGCTTTTGTGACTGTGAACCACACCTTTCGGGTTGCCTTCAGAGCCGGAGGTAAAGAGGATAATGGCATCATCCTCCGGCTGCTGCTTAACCTGCGCCAGACGCGGCATCAGCAGGTGCGCGAAAATCCACAGCTTGTCGGCGGTCGTGACGTCTGCTTTCAGATCTTCCAGGAACACCCAGCGCACCTGCGTCAGCTGTTCCGGCAGGTGCCACAGCTTGCCTTTATCCAGGAACTGGCGGGAGGTAAAGACGGTGTTGATTTGCGCCGCGGTAATCGCGCTGGAGAGCCCTTTCACGCCCGCCGTGTAGTTCATCATCGCCGGAATGCGGCCCCGGGAGACGGCACCAAAGATCACCGCCGCGCTGATACCCGCGTTTGGCAGCATCAGGCCGATCTTTTCACCCTGTTTGCTGTATTTTTCCAGGATACGCCCGACAAACAGCGTTTTGGTCAACAGCTTACGGTAGGTATCCGGCGTAAAGTTGATGTCTTCGATGCAGTTTTTCTTCGCACCGTAGCGATACTGGGCCGACAGCAACGATTCATACAGCGTCTCGCGCGGGCGAACGGCCATGCGCGCTTCCATCATAATCTGGTGCAGCATTTCCCCGGCGATTTTACGGCGGTCGCGCGCACGCGGCGCCTCGGGCATCGGCAGTGACGTCGGCGGTAATATATGCAGCGTAATTTTCGGGAACAGACGCTGCTTCACCAGCCCTTTCAGACGACTGAAAAAGGTCAGCTCAGCCCCGTCGATGCGTAGCGGCACGACGGTGGCCTGAGACTTCGCCGCGACAAAACCGGCCCCATCGTAAATTTTCATCAGGGAGCCCGTCACTGAAATCCGCCCTTCCGGGAAGATAACCACCGGACGCCCCTGCCCAATCAGACGCACCAGATGTTTAATCATCATCGGTTTGGTTGGATCGAGCGGGACAAAATCAATCAGCGGTTTGAGCCAGCGCATGTACCATTTTTCACTGATGGAGCTGTACACCGCGAAGACGGGCCGCACGGGCAAAAACAGCGCCAGCAATACGCCATCAAGAAAAGAGACGTGATTCGGTGTGATAAGAACACGCTCGCCATAGAGTGCCTGCGTATCGCCAGTCACGCGGATGCGAAACAGGACACGAAACAGTGTGCGGAAGAACCCAAAAAGCATTTCAACTCCCTTTGCCAGCCAGTGTGAAAGGTATAAATGGTGGCAGATTACACGAGAAGTAGTGAGGGAGCGATAGCAAAAACAGAGGCGAAAAAAAACCTGCGCATCCGCGCAGGTTGGTGCAAGAGAAGAGTACGAAAACGTACCAGGAATTCTCACCAATCAATACCTCTGGGATCTTGATTGTGGCCTCCGGCGACAGGCTTCGCCAGCGGGAAAACGCAAGGGAATGAGCCGAAGTGCAACCAGGTGTGAATATTCTCTTTTGCTGTTACAGGTTGAACTTACAGGCAAAAAAAACCTGCGTAAAACGCAGGTTGGTGTAAATCGTGTTAATCAACCGAAGTTGATTCCACCTATCAATACCTCTGGGATCTCGACTCTAGCAATTCATAACGCATCGTTGCTAACGGACAATCGCAACAGCCTGAGGCAAAGTGTAACTAAAGGTTCAGATTACCATTATTCAGACATGACTGGCCGTGTAACGATTACACCGCGAGGGATGTTCTGCTTCACGTTTGCAGAGGACGCTCACCCGCTCCCCTTGAATGCGCGCCGCTTTTCCGCAACACTAGTTAGTGTGTAAACGCTTACCCCTATAAGAAGGTATTGAATGGCGACAATTAAGGATGTGGCTCGTCTGGCCGGTGTTTCCGTCGCGACCGTCTCCCGCGTAATCAACAACTCCCCTAAAGCGAGTGATGCATCGCGCCAGGCCGTGCAGGACGCCATGGAAAACCTGAATTATCACCCTAACGCCAACGCGCGCGCCCTTGCCCAGCAGTCGACAGAAACCATCGGGCTGGTGGTCGGGGATGTATCCGATCCGTTTTTCGGTGCGATGGTCAAAGCCGTAGAACAAGTCTCTTATCACACCGGAAATTTCCTGCTGATTGGTAATGGCTACCACAATGAACAGAAAGAGCGCCAGGCCATTGAGCAGCTGATCCGTCATCGCTGTGCGGCACTGGTGGTCCATGCCAAAATGATCCCCGACGCCGAGCTGATCCATCTGATGAAACAGATGCCGGGGATGGTGATTATCAACCGTATTATTCCCGATTTTGAAACCCGCTGCGTGGCGCTCGACGACCGTTACGGCGCATGGCTCGCAACCCGTCACCTGATCCAGCAGGGCCATACCCGAATTGGTTATCTGTGTTCCAACCACCCAATTTCCGATGCGGAAGATCGCCTTCAGGGCTATTACGACGCGCTGCGCGAAGCCGGTCTGCCCTGCAACGATCGTCTTGTGGCGTACGGAGAACCGGATGAGAGCGGCGGCGAGCAGGCGATGACCGAGCTGCTGGGACGCGGGCGGAATTTCACCGCCGTGGCCAGCTATAACGACTCCATGGCCGCCGGCGCAATGGGCGTGCTAAATGATAACGGGATTGACGTCCCGGCAGAAATTTCGCTGATTGGCTTTGATGATGTGCTGGTGTCGCGCTACGTGCGCCCTCGCCTGACCACCGTGCGTTACCCGATTGTAACCATGGCAACGCAGGCGGCAGAACTGGCGTTAGCGCTGGCCGAGCATCGCCCGCCACCGGAAATTACCCACCTGTTCAGCCCAACCTTAGTGCGCCGTCACTCGGTGGTATCGCCCGCGGAAGCCGTGAGCGAACAGCGATAGAGATGGACGGTTTTATCCGGGTATTCCAGCGCATCGCCGATGTAGTGCCAGCCGTAACGTTCGTAGAAGTCGCGGCAGGCAGACCAGAGATGAAGCTCGTGATACCCGGCGCGTCGCGCGTAGCCGATAACATGCTGCTGAAGTTTTCCCGCCAGCCCGTTTCCCCGGGCGGCTTCATCGACATACAGCGCAGCCAGCCAGGGGTGGAGATCCTGTCGGGAAATTAAATCGCAACGCCACAGCCCAACGGTGCCCAGCAGCTGGTCATCCTCAACGGCAATAAAGGTGAGCGGTAACTCGCCCGGCATCAGGCTGTGCTCGACAATGCTCTGGAAAAAGGCACGCGGCATACCTTCACCAAACGCGTTCCAGATCCAGTCGATCACCTGCTGTGTAAACTGCGGCGCAGCGTGAAGCGGCAGTATATTCACACCAGCTTCCCCTGGAAAAGAGGGACCGATTCGAAGAGATAGCCGTCGAAATCGGGTGCGTCTTCGTCTGACAGCTCAAGCAGGCTCTTTTTGACGTTTTCAAGATGCTGGAACATCGCCTGCCACGCCCCCATCACGTCGCGGCGGCGGAGCGCAGCGAGAATGGTTTGCCTGTCGCCGAGCCATTTCAGCCGCCATGCGCGGCTGGCGATGTGGCCGTTGAATTGCTGCCACAGTGGGCTGCTGTCCATGTGATGCCAGACGCTTTCAACGGTCGCCAGCAGCATCTGGTTTTGTGTGGCCCCCGCCAGTACCAGGTGGAACATTTTGTTGTTGTCCTGGCTGCGATCGTCGGCGGCAATCGCCCGTTGCTCCTGCTCGATGATGCGGCGCAGGTTGTCGATATCCGCCCGCGTCGCCATTTTTGCGGCAAAGGCGGCAATGTTGCTTTCAAGCAGCTGACGCGCCTGGAGAATTTCAAACGGCCCCACGTCACTGTTCAGAAAACGCTCTTCCTCGTTTTCATGCTCCTCCGGAATGCGCATCACGTACACGCCAGACCCCTGGCGAATATCCACCGTCCCCTGAAGCTCAAGCATCAGCAGCGCCTCGCGCACAATAGTGCGGCTCACGCCATACGTCTCGGCGATGTTGCGCTCCGGCGGCAGACGCGATCCCACGGGATAATGCCCCTGGATAATCTGCGCCCGTAAATCCTCGCCAATCTCCTGGTACTGTTTTTTTTCCGGCAGGATGACAGCCTTATCCACGTTTTCACCTGTGTTTTTCAGTTAATGCGCGGGCCGGACGTCCTCCCGGCCAGTTTGTGCGCTATTTTACCAGAAGGCTTACTTCCATTCATCGTCAACACTGAGCGTCAGCACACGCTCATCGCGCAGCTGGCGGAACCAGGACGCCGATTTCTTTGCCCGCCGTGCGCGATGGTTTTCAAGGTCGATCTCAATAAGCCCGTAGCGGTTTTTAAACGCGTTCATCGGCGAGACGTTGTCGGTGAAGGCCCACAGCATATAGCCGTGGCAGTTAGCCCCCGCCTCCCGCGCCAGCAACGTGTAATAAAGATGTTCGCTGATAAACGCGATGCGGTACGCGTCATTGATAATGCCGTCGCGATTGCGAAAATGCGCTTCGTTCTCCACACCCATCCCGCTTTCCGCTACAAACCAGTCAATGTTGCGATAGTCGTTTTTAATCCGCATCGCCATGTCGTAAATAATGCGCGGGAAGATCTCCCAGCCGCGGGAGGTGTTCATCCTCCGCCCCGGCAGCTCGAACGGCTCGTAGTAATACGCCGGGTGGAACGGCGTCTCCGGGTGCCAGGCGCGGGACGGGGCTTTGACGCGATGCGGGTAATAGAGGTTAATGCCCAGCTCGTCGACGGTGTTGTCGGCAATCAGCGCCAGCTCGTCAGCCGTGTAGTCCCACTGCACCTGATGCTGCGCCAGCAGGGTAAAGAGCGCCTGCGGATAGCGCCCGTGCACCAGTGGGTCGAGAAAGACGCGGTTGTAGAACAGATCGTACATCTCTGCCGCTCGCACGTCATGCGGTGCGCGCGAGCGTGGATAGGTCACTTCCGGGTTAAGAATACAACCCACTGAGCCGTCATACCCTTTCTCGCGAAACAGCTTCACCACTTTCGCCGTCGCCAGCACTTTATGGTGGTTCCACTGCATCCAGGTGCTGGTGTTCTGCTCATAGGGCCAGCGCAGTGCGTCAAGGTAGACGCGCGTCTGGACCACAATCGGCTCGTTGAAGGTAAACCAGCGGGTGACTTTGCCGTGAAAGCGCTCAAACACTTTTTCCGCATAGCGAACGAACAGCTCGACGACGTGCTTCGACGCCCAGCCGCCGTAGGTTTCCAGCAGCACGCCCGGCAATTCGTAGTGTTCCAGGCAGATCATCGGCTCAATGCCCTGACGGTGCATTTCATCGAACAGCGCGTCGTAATAGGCGGCGTACTCTTCATCTACCGTCGCATTTTCATAGTCGGTTAAAAAGCGCGACCAGTTGATCGAGGTGCGATAGTGCGTCAGGCCCGCCTGCTTCATCAGCGCCACATCTTCACGGAAGCGATTAATAAAGTCGGTTGCCACCGCCGGGCCATAGCCGTTGTGCCAGACGTGACGATCGTTCTTGAACCAGAGATCGATCCACGAATCCTGCCCTGGCTTTTTGCCGCTCCAGCCCTCGGTCTGCCAGGCCGATGCCGCCGCGCCCAGCATAAAATCCTGCGGTATAGTTATCTGTTTTATGCTCATCCGGTCCTCATGCGTTATCGGTGGCTTGTTGCAGCGCGGCCTGCTCTGCGCGGCGTGAGGCAATTTTCACAAACGGCAGATAGATAATCACCGCGGTCACGATGCAGATAAACTGGGTGATCACCGCCCCCATGGAGCCCGCGGTTGACAGCCAGGCGTTGATCAGCGGCGGCGTGGTCCAGGGCACCATCACCACGGCTTTCCCGGCAAATCCGGTCACGGTGGCAAAGTAGCCAATCGAGCCCGTCACCAGCGGCGTGATGATGAACGGGATAGCCAGGATCGGGTTGAGCATGATTGGCATCCCGAAGATCACCGGCTCGTTGATATTAAAAATACCCGGGCCGATGGAGAGCTTAGCGATCTCCTTCATCTCTTTACGTTTGGTGGCAATCATGACGGCGATCAGCAGGCCGATGGTCAGGCCGGAGCCGCCGATGCTCATATAGACGTCCCAGAACGGCATGGTGATGATGTTTGGCACCTCTTTGCCCTGCTCTAACGCGCTCATGTTAACGGTGATTGCCCCCAGCAACAGCGGCTCGCGGATCGGCTTGATCATCTGGTTGCCGTGAATACCAATCACCCAGAACAGCTGGGCGACAAACATCAGCAGCAGGATCCCCGGCAGGCTTTGCACCACGCGCTCCAGCGGCTGTTGCACCACCTGGTAAACCGCGTCGTAGAGATACATGCCGGTAATCTGATGAAACACGAAGCCAAAGGTGGCGATGGCGGTGGTGGTGATAATGGCCGGGATCAGCGCAGAGAACGACGCGGCGACGTTCGGCGGCACCGTGTCCGGCATCCTGATTTTCAGCCCCTTGCGGTTTTCCAGCCAGCAGTAAATCTCCACTGACAGGATGGCGATAAACATGCCGAGGAACAGGCTGCGGGTATCGGAGAACTGGCGCAGCAGCACGTCTTTCACCACGTGCATCTCGCCGTCCACCAGCATTTCCACCGTGGTTGGCGTCACGCAGATAAAGCAGATCACCGCCAGCAGGCCGGGGAACAGGGACTTAATGCCGTTAATACGCCCCAGCTCAATGCCGATTAAAAACACCGCACCGATGTTGAGAAAGTTAAGCGTGGCATAGTTGAGCGCGCTGGTGATCGGCTTTAACGCCGCCAGAAACGACAGCGACTGAAAGCTCGCCAGGCCGTTTTTCGGATCCAGCACCATATTGGAGATCAGTACCGAGAACGCCCCCACAATGATGACCGGCATTAAGGTAATAAACGCAGACTTGATCGCCTGGATATAGCGATAGCTGTTGAAGGTGGTGGCAAAACTGCCCAGAGCGTCGATCAGTTTTTCCTGAAATGCCATAGGGTAATACCTCAGTAAAAGGGCTTTTATTGAATAAGATGGACAGCCGGATACTATTGGTATGCCAAAAATAGCGCCCACAGGCGCTTTGTTCTGTGATTAAGCTCTCAATGAGGTAAGAGGTATTCCAGATTGCGATTTATCACCATTTTGGCATGCCAATGACAGGCATTTATCCCGCTGGCGAGGATCGTTACCGAAAAGCGTGATCGTTATGGGGTTTTGCCCTTCCCACGTCGCTTATGCGCCGGATGGTCTGTGTTAAACTGCAAACCATTACGTGGAAACAGGAATTTCGAATGGCAACAATGCTGGATGTCTCACTGCGTGCGGGCGTGTCGAAGGCCACCGTTTCGCGCGTGCTGAACGGCACAGGTCAGGTTAAAGAGAGCACGCGTCAGCAGGTATTTCGCGCGATGGAGGAGCTGGGCTATCGTCCGAACTTTCTCGCGCGTTCGCTGGCTAACCAGACCAGCAACAGCATTGGTCTTGTCGTCTCGACGTTCGACGGTTTTTACTTTGGTCGTTTGCTACAGCAGGCGTCACGGCAGACCGAAAAGCACGGAAAACAGCTGATTGTCACCGACGGTCACGACGCCCCTGAACAGGAAGAACAGGCGGTGCAGATGCTCGCCGACCGCAAGTGCGACGCCATCGTGCTGTACACGCGATACATGAGCGAAAAGACGATCCTGAAGCTGATCAACAGCGTGCAGACGCCGCTGGTGATCATTAACCGTGAAGTGAGCCAGGCGGCGGATCGCTGCGTCTTCTTTGAACAGCAGGACGCGGCCTTCAAAGCGGTGGATTACCTGATAAGCCAGGGTCATCGGGAGATCGCCTGTATCACCGTCCCGATCCACACCCCAACGGGTAAAGCGCGGCTGATGGGCTACCGTAAGGCGCTGGAGAAGCACGGTATTCGTCTCGACGAGCGGCGGATTAAATACGGCGATGCAGGCATGACGCGGGGTTACGAGCTGTGCAAGGAGCTGATTGCGGAAAAGACATCGTTCAGCGCCCTGTTTGCCTGTAATGATGATATGGCCCTGGGCGCCTCCAAAGCATTACACCAGGCCGGGCTGAAGATCCCGCAGGATATTTCGCTGTTTGGTTTTGACGATGCCCCCAGCGCAAAGTGGCTGGAGCCTGCCCTGTCGTCGGTATATTTGCCGATCGACAACATGATCGTCACGGCAATCGACCAGGCGATCCGGCTGGCAAAAAACCAGCCGGTTGAAGCGATCCCGCCGTTCACCGGCACGCTGGTTTTACGCGATTCGGTGACAACAGGGCCGTGGTTTTATCAGACCAGCTCTAACGCCAGCAGCTCCTGAATGGTCTGGCGACGGCGAATCAGCCGCGCCACGCCGTTATCAAACAGCACTTCCGGCAGCAGCGGGCGGCTATTGTAGTTGGAAGACATAGACGCCCCGTACGCACCGGTATCATGCAGCACCAGATAATCTCCCGGTTTTACCTCTGGCAGCGAACGGGTTTCGACTTTCCCGCCTTCCTGCTGAGTAAAGACGTCACCGGATTCACACAGCGGGCCGGCAACAACGGTCTCGATGCGCGGCGCGTTGACCAGATCGCGGCCATCGGCGGCAAGCGCGGTAATGTGATGATAGCTGCCGTACATGGACGGGCGCATCAGGTCGTTGAAGCCAGCATCAATCAGCACAAAGTGACGGCTTCCCATCTCCTTCACGCTCCGCACCTGCGCCACCAGCACGCCAGCTTCGGCGACCAGGAAACGACCCGGCTCAATCTCCAGCTTCACCGCATGGCCCAGATGGGCAGCGATCCTGTCACGCGCGGCGCTCCACAGGCCGTAATAGTGATCCGTGTCGATCGCCTCTTCTCCTTCGCGGTAAGGGATCGAAAGCCCTCCCCCGGCGGAGATCGCCTCCAGATCCTGACCAAAATCGATAACCTGACGCACCATTGCGCCACAGACCTGCTCAAGATGGCCATAATCCACGCCGGACCCGATATGCATGTGAATGCCCACCAGCTTGAGGTTGTAGCGTTGTAAAACCTCCAGCGCCGCAGGCATATCGGCATACCAGATCCCGTGTTTACTGTTTTCGCCCCCAGTGTTGGTTTTCTGACTGTGGCCGTGACCAAAGCCCGGGTTGACGCGCAGCCAGACGCGATGGCCAGGAGAGACCTGCCCAAGCTGTTCCAGCATATCCACCGAACCAGCATTGACCGGGATTTGCAGCTCGTGCACGCGCGCCAGCGTGGCGTCGTCTATCAGGTCAGCGGTGAAGACGATCGCGTCGCTGTCGGCTTTCGGATCAAACCCGGCCGCTAGCGCACGTTCGATCTCACCCAGCGATACGGAGTCAACCTTCACGCCCTGCTCGCGCATCAGGCGCAGAATATGAATATTGGAGCAGGCCTTCTGCGCAAAACGCACCACGTCAAACTGATGCAGCGCGGCGATCTTCTCGCGGACAATCTGCGCATCGTAGACCCACACCGGACAGCCGAATTCGGCAGGCAGGCGCAGCAGGTTATCGGCGTTTAAATCGGTTTCGGTCTGGTTGAGCGGGCGTGGCATGGTCGTCTCCGGAAATCTGTTTTTTATCATTACGCCATAGCCTGAAGAGAATAAAAAATATCGTTTTATCGTGAGTCTATGCAAAAATGATATGGAACACGCTCAGCCATCAGGTGCCCTATGCCCGCCGTTAACCTACGCCATATCGAGATTTTTCATGCGGTGATGACCACCGGCAATCTCACTGAAGCCGCGCACATGCTGCACACCTCGCAGCCGACGGTCAGCCGCGAGCTGGCGCGTTTTGAGAAAGTGCTGGGGCTGAAGCTGTTTGAACGCACCCGCGGCAGGCTGCATCCAACGGTGCAGGGTTTACGTCTGTTTGAGGAGGTTCAGCGCTCCTGGTACGGGCTGGACAGGATCGTGAGCGCGGCAGAGAGCCTGAGGGAGTTCCGCCAGGGCGAACTGTCCATCGTCTGCCTGCCGGTCTTTTCCCAGTCATTCCTGCCGGTACTGTTACAGCCGTTTCTGGCCCGCTATCCGGAGGTCAGCCTGACCATCGTGCCGCAGGAGTCGCCGCTGCTGGAGGAGTGGCTTTCGGCCCAGCGCCACGATCTGGGTCTGACTGAAACCCTCGTCACGCCAGCGGGAACGGAACGCACGGAGCTGCTGTCGCTGGATGAGGTCTGCGTGCTGCCTGCCAGCCACCCGCTTGCCCACAAAACCGTGCTGACACCGGCGGATTTTCACGGTGAGAACTATATCAGCCTGTCGCAGACCGACAGCTACCGGCAGCTTCTGGATGGCCTGTTTGCCGAACATCAGGTGAAGCGGCGGATGGTGATGGAAACGCACAGTGCGGCGTCAATTTGCGCGATGGTGCGCGCGGGCGTGGGTATTTCGGTGGTGAACCCGCTCACGGCCATGGACTACGCCAGCAGCGGCGTGGTTCTGCGCCGTTTTAGCGTTTCCGTTCCCTTTACCGTGAGCCTGATCCGCCCGCTGCACCGGCCCGCCTCAGCGCTGGTTGATGCCTTTTGTGAACATCTGATTGCGCACGCGCGTCAGGTGGCGCTTCGCTTACCTGACCTGCAAAAACCTTTATGACAGCATAAACTCCACCGCATCCGCGGCATGGATGGCGGCGGTATCGAAGACCGGTATCGGGCTTCGGTCTGCCGGCACCAGCAGACCGATTTCGGTACAGCCGAAGATGACCCCTTCCGCTCCCTGCTGCGCCAGTTTCTCTATCACGCTGACGTACCAGGCGCGCGAAGCTTCGCTGAAGGTGCCCAGACACAGCTCATCAAAAATAATCTGGTTAATGCGCGCCCGGTCAGCCTCCTCCGGGATCAGGCTTTCAATCCCGAACTGGCTGCTCAGCCGCCCGCGGTAAAAATCCTGTTCCATGGTGTAGCGCGTCCCCAGCAGCGCCACGCGCGTCATGCCGGCGGTACGTATGGCACGCCCGGTGGCATCCGCGATATGTAAGAACGGCAGCGAACAGCGGTCTTCAATGTGCGACGCCACCTTATGCATGGTGTTGGTACACAGCAGAATACCCTGCGCGCCCGCACGCTCCAGCCCGAGCGCGGCGTCCGCCAGTATCTGCCCCGCTTTGTCCCACTCCCCGCTCGACTGGCAGGCTTCTATTTCATGGAAATCCACGCTGTGCAGCAGCAGGCTGGCTGAATGCAGACCGCCCAGACGCTGTTTAACGCCTTCATTAATCAGGCGGTAGTACGGGATCGTTGATTCCCAGCTCATGCCCCCTAACAGACCGATCGTTTTCATCTTTCCTCCTGTGCGTTTCACCCAGTGAAGCAAACTTGTGATCGCCTTTCCAGTTATTTGGCTAAACGTTTCCTTTTCTCGGCGGGTGAGATAAGTTAATTGAAACAATGTTTCATTACATAACAGGGCGAAAATATGTTTATTTTCCATAAAGAGACCACGCTTGAGGATCTGGGCAACGGCGTGACGCGTCGTATTCTGGCGCACGACGGCAGGATGATGGCGGTGGAAGTGAATTTCGAGGAAGGCGCGATTGGCCCGATGCATAACCATCCGCATGAGCAACTCACCTACGTTCTCTCGGGGGAATTTGAGTTCACCATTGGCGAGGAGAAGCATGTGGTGACCGCGGGCGACACCCTCTATAAAGCGCCGCACGTGATGCACGGCTGCGTTTGCCTGAAACCCGGCACCCTGCTGGATACCTTTACGCCGGTACGCGAAGATTTCCTGAAATAAAAAAAGGCGCTCAGTTGAGCGCCTTTTTTGATGTTATTCCGTTACCGGCTCAGGAAGTTGTTCCGGCAGCGGGTTGCGGGTGCTCATAGCCTCGCGCAGCAGCACGCTGCCACAGGCGAACAGTCCACCCAGAATACACGCCAGCAGCACGATGAGGGCTTTGCCCGGGCCATCTTTTTTCACCGGCATAGAAGGTGAAAGCTGGTATTTGAACGGCTCCAGGCTCACATCTTCGAAGGAGAGTTTTTGCAGCTGTGCCAGATAGTATTCGCGGTTCTGGAAATCGGCGTTCAGCTCAGAAACGTCCTTGAGATTTTTTTCAATCTGCAATTTCTGCGCAATCCCGTCCGCACCGAGGGCGACGGAATAATCCGGATCGTCTTTCACCGCCTGTCCATTGCTGTAAACCGGCTTTTTGATCCCAGCCGCGTTCGCCACTTCCAGCGAGTAGTTCAGGCGTTGCAGGTTGGTATTGTGGATATTGGTCAGACGGACCCGATCCAACTCCAGCTGCTGCTGTACCGTTTTGGTTCTCAGGATCAGCTGATCGCGAATGTTTTGCATGGTCTCCTGCTCGACGATGCGGGAGATGTACTGAATGTAACCATTCAACACTTTCTGCGCATCCTCTGCCGTTGGGGCTGTGAAGCTTAACGTCCAGGAGAGGTATGGTGCTTTATCGGCATTTTTTTCCTGCGTGTTATCAACAGCCTTCATCTTTTCGGCAATATTGACCACCGCGCGGTGCAGCTCCAGCGGGTCAACCTCAGCGCCATCGAGCTGAGCCATCACGTAAGGTGAGCTCTTCATGTACTCTTCAAGCAGAGACTGGGACTGAAACTTTTTGATAAACAGATTAAACACATCCGCACGGGTAATTTTCACGTCGACATCAAGCACCTGGAGCGCCACCATCATCTGGCGCAGCGAACTCCACTGCGTCTGTTCCGCGGGCGTAATGACCGCTTTACTGGTCCATTTTTGCGGTATCAGAAAGGCGATTGCCAGGCCGACCAGTGCAAATGCAAAGACAATGGTGATGATGCGTTTTTTTGCTGCCAGCAGGACGTCCAGCAGACCCAGAAGATCTATTTCTTTAGCGCTGACCGCCGGGGGAGCATAGTGAGGAAAATTGAGATCCGTATGTTTTTTGAAATCCATCGCTGACATAACTGTTCTTCTTTTAAGGATGCAGTGAAATTCTGCCTGACTGGTTCCGGTGTAACAAATCATACAAGAATGTAAGAATTATCTGAATGACGAATTGGTACATCTGTAGACCTGCTATCAGATCTGGTAGTTAGCCACGCTGCGTGACTATTGTTATTCCTGCTCCCCTTTTGCTTCATTATCTCTTCCTCATGGGCCGCGGCGAACGTCCGTGGAAAGTCAAAAATGCCACCTCCCTCACTATATTGAAACAGCGTTTCGACGCTGATCACATTTCCACCATTAAGCGAATGACGCAGAAATAAATCGCAATAATATAAAATAAAACGATGTTTTAGTATCCAAGAACACCGGTTCAGCTCTTTTGAAACCCGAAGCGCTTACACCACGACGAAAGACAAAAAAGCGTTAAAAAACAAACGTAGGTTTTGCCGTTGCCAGACGTTGCACCCTGAATTTCAGCTCCCATGCCGCGCATCGCAGGCCTGGGAAAATGTAACAAAGCAGATTTCGTATTAAACCATTGATTGCCAGGTAGGTATGTATGAATGAAAACAAGCTGCTGGGGCTCGCATGGATATCACCCTATATCATCGGGCTGATACTCTTTACGGCATTCCCCTTCGTCTCATCGTTTTTCCTCAGCTTTACGGATTACGATTTGATGAGTCCGCCGGTGTTTAACGGCATCGAAAACTATCGCTACATGTTTACCGAAGACACGCTCTTCTGGAAATCCATGGGCGTGACCTTTGCCTATGTATTTTTAACCATCCCGCTAAAGCTCGCCTTTGCATTAGGAATTGCCTTTGTCCTGAACTTTAAATTACGCGGCATCGGCTTTTTCCGAACGGCCTACTATATTCCGTCGATCCTCGGCAGCTCCGTCGCCATTGCCGTATTGTGGCGCGCCTTATTTGCCATCGATGGCCTGCTGAACAGCTTTATCGGCGTTTTTGGCTTTGATCCGGTGAACTGGCTGGGCGAGCCGTCGCTGGCGCTGATGTCCGTTACCCTGCTGCGCGTCTGGCAGTTCGGTTCCGCGATGGTCATCTTCCTGGCCGCGCTGCAAAACGTACCGCAGTCCCAGTATGAAGCGGCAATGATCGATGGCGCATCGAAATGGCAGATGTTCATGAAGGTGACCGTGCCACTGATTACGCCGGTGATCTTCTTCAACTTCATCATGCAGACCACGCAGGCGTTCCAAGAATTTACCGGGCCGTACGTGATTACCGGCGGCGGGCCAACCTATTCGACCTATCTGTTCTCGCTCTACATCTACGACACCGCCTTTAAGTATTTCGATATGGGCTATGGCGCGGCGCTGGCGTGGATCCTGTTCCTGGTGGTGGCCGTCTTCGCCGGTATCGCCTTTAAGTCGTCGAAATACTGGGTGTTCTACTCCGCCGATAAAGGAGGCAAAAATGGCTGATATTCAACAACTCTCCACGGCAAGAAGCGTCGCCGAACGCGAAGTGGCCCGCACGCTGCGCAGAGAGAAAATCAACGCCTCCGTTCGCTATGTGATTCTGCTGGTTGTCGGCCTGCTGATGCTTTACCCGCTGGTGTGGATGTTCTCCGCGTCGTTCAAACCGAACCACGAGATCTTCACCACACTGAGCCTGTGGCCTGCCCACGCCACCTGGGATGGTTTCGTAAACGGCTGGAAAACCGGCACCGAGTACAACTTCGGCCATTACATGCTGAACACCTTTAAGTATGTGATCCCGAAAGTGATCCTGACCATTATCTCCTCCACCATCGTGGCGTACGGCTTTGCCCGCTTCGAGATCCCGTGGAAGAAGTTCTGGTTCGCCACGCTCATCACCACCATGCTGCTGCCCAGCACCGTGCTGCTGATCCCGCAGTACCTGATGTTCCGTGAAATGGGCATGCTCAACAGCTATATGCCGCTGTACCTGCCGCTGGCCTTCGCCACTCAGGGGTTCTTCGTCTTCATGCTGATCCAGTTCCTGCGCGGCGTCCCGCGTGACATGGAAGAGGCGGCGCAGATTGACGGCTGTAACTCCATTCAGGTGCTGTGGTACGTGGTAGTGCCGATCCTGAAACCGGCCATTATCTCCGTCGCCCTGTTCCAGTTCATGTGGTCCATGAACGACTTTATCGGGCCGCTGATTTACGTCTACAGCGTGGATAAATACCCCATCGCACTGGCGCTGAAAATGTCCATCGATGTCACCGAAGGCGCGCCGTGGAACGAAATTCTGGCAATGGCGAGCATCTCCATTCTGCCATCCATCATTGTCTTCTTCCTGGCACAGCGCTACTTCGTACAGGGCGTCACCAGCAGCGGAATTAAAGGTTAAGAGGGAAATACCATGGCTGAAGTTATTTTCAACAAGCTGGAAAAGGTCTACTCCAACGGCTTTAAAGCGGTACACGCTATCGATCTTAAAATTGCTGAAGGGGAATTCATGGTGATCGTCGGCCCATCCGGCTGCGCCAAATCCACGACACTGCGCATGCTGGCGGGGCTCGAAACCATCAGCGGCGGCGAGGTGCGCATTGGCGACAAGATCGTGAACAACCTCGCGCCGAAAGAGCGCGGTATTGCAATGGTGTTCCAGAACTATGCCCTCTATCCGCACATGACGGTGCGCGAGAATCTGGCCTTTGGTCTCAAGCTGAGCAAACTGCCGAAAGATCAGATTGAGTCTCAGGTGAATGAAGCTGCCAAAATTCTTGAACTGGAAGAGCTGCTCGACCGCCTGCCGCGCCAGCTTTCCGGCGGCCAGGCGCAGCGCGTGGCGGTAGGCCGTGCGATTGTGAAAAAACCGGATGTATTCCTGTTCGATGAGCCGCTTTCAAACCTCGACGCCAAACTGCGCGCTTCGATGCGTATTCGTATTTCCGACCTGCACAAGCAGCTGAAGAAATCCGGAAAACCGGCGACCACCGTTTACGTGACACACGACCAGACCGAAGCGATGACCATGGGCGACCGCATCTGCGTGATGAAGCTCGGCCATATCATGCAGGTGGATACGCCGGACAACCTCTACCACAGGCCGAGGAACATGTTCGTGGCGGGCTTTATCGGCGCGCCGGAGATGAATATACGCAAAAGCGTGCTGGTCGAAAAAGCGGGCCAGCTGCACATCGCCATTGGCGATGAAACCATGCCGCTGAACGCGGAGAAGCAGGAGAAAGTCGCGGCCTACGCGGGTCAGGAGATTTACTACGGCGTGCGTCCGGAATTTGTGTCGCTCTCTGATGAGCCCTTCCCGAACGGCGGCTGTAGCGGGGAGATGGTGCGCGTTGAGAACATGGGCCACGAATTCTTTGTGTACCTGAAGGTCGCGGACTACGAACTGACCGCCCGAATCCCGTCCGATGAAGCTAAACCAATGATTGATAAGGGGCTTCATCGTAAGGTGTATTTCACGTTTGAGATGAACAAGTGTCATATTTTTGACGCAAAAACTGAACAGAACCTCTCTCTCTGATGGAGTGATAAAAATGAAAAAAGTGCTTTTAAGCGCAGCAATCTCCGCGACCCTGGGTCTTACCGCTTTGCCATCGATGGCGCAGAATGTGGATTTACGGATGTCCTGGTGGGGCGGCAACGGCCGTCACCAGGTCACCCTGAAAGCGCTGGAAGAGTTCCATAAGCAGAACCCGGACATCAACGTGAAAGCGGAATACACCGGCTGGGATGGTCACCTCTCCCGTCTGACCACCCAGATTGCGGGCGGCACCGAGCCGGACGTAATGCAGACGAACTGGAACTGGCTGCCGATCTTCTCGAAAACCGGTGACGGCTTCTACGATCTGAACAAGATGAAGGACGTGATTGACCTGTCGCAGTTCGATCCCAAAGAGCTGCAAACCACCACCGTGGACGGCAAGCTGAACGGCATTCCGATCTCGGTGACGGCGCGCGTGTTCTACTTCAATGACGAAACCTGGAAAAAAGCGGGTATTGCGTACCCGAAAACCTGGGACGAGCTGATGGCGGCCGGTAAAACCTTCGAGAGCAAGCTCGGCAAGCAATACTATCCGGTGATCCTGGAGCATCAGGATACGCTGGCGCTGCTGAATTCGTACATGATCCAGAAGTACAACATTCCTGCGGTGGATGAGAAAACCAAAAAGTTCAGCTACACAAAGGAACAGTGGGTAGAGTTTTTCCAGACCTACAAAAAGCTGATCGACAGCCACGTCATGCCAGACACCAAATACTATGCCTCGTTCGGTAAGAGCAACATGTATGAAATGAAGCCGTGGATCCAGGGTGAATGGGGCGGCACCTACATGTGGAACTCCACCATCAACAAATATTCCGACAACCTGAAGCCACCGGCGAAACTGGAGCTGGGCAACTACCCAATGCTGCCGGGCGCCACCGACGCAGGTCTGTTCTTCAAACCGGCGCAGATGCTGTCGATTGGTAAGACGACCAAAAACCCAGAGGCGGCAGCGAAGCTGATTAACTTCCTGCTCAACAGCAAAGAAGGGGTCGATACGCTGGGTCTTGAGCGCGGCGTGCCGCTGAGCAAAGTGGCGGTGCAGTATCTGACCGAAGACGGCACCATTAAAGAGGACGATCCTTCCGTGGCGGGCCTGCGCCTGGCGCAGTCGCTGCCGGCGAAACTCACCGTCTCGCCATACTTTGACGACCCACAGATTGTGGCGCAGTTCGGTACCTCTTTGCAGTATATCGACTACGGGCAGAAAACCGTGGAAGAGACGGCCGCTGACTTCCAGCGTCAGGCGGAGCGTATTTTGAGACGTGCGATGCGGTAAAAACAAAGCCGGGTGGCGCTTCGCTTACCCGGCCTACACGGTATCGTAGGCCCGGTAAGCGAAGCGCCACCGGGCAATGACATTACACGCCGATATTACGTAGTTTCTCCCCTTTCATCAGCTTGCGTTCAATATGCTCCAGGGTCACGCCTTTGGTTTCCGGGATCAGCCAGAATGTCACGCCGATAAACGTCACGTTCAGCACCGTATAGAGCCAGAAGGTGCCTGCCGCGCCAATCGCATCCAGCAGCGTCAGGAAGGTCGCGCCAATGATCATATTCGACACCCAGTTGGTGGTGGTGGAACAGGTGATACCAAAGTCGCGGCATTTCAGCGGCTGAATTTCAGAGCACAGGATCCACACCACCGGTGCGGCGCTCATCGCGTAACCGGCGATGCACATCATGGTCATGCCAACGGAGAGCCAGGAGAGGCCGCTTGACGCCGTGCCGTTATCGAACTGCATCAGGCAGTAACCAAGGATCAAGGTGCCGAGCGCCATTACGCTAAAGCCAATTTTCAGGGCCGGTTTACGTCCGGCCTTATCGACGGTGAACACCGCGATAAAGGTGGCGAACATAAAGGTCAGCCCCACCACCAGCGTGGCGATCATCTGTTGTTCGGTGGTGGTAAAACCAGCCATTTTAAAGATGCGTGGGGCATAATACATGATGATGTTCATCCCCGTGAACTGCTGCATCGCCTGTAACAGCATGCCGAGGAACACCGCGCGGCGCACGTTGCGGTTTGCCTTAAACAGGGACCAGCCGCCCTGCTTCAGCTTCAGGCTTTCGCGGATTTCGTTCAGCTCTTCACGCGCTTTTTCAGACGTGTCGCGCAGCATGCGCAGCACCTCTTCCGCCTCCACGTGACGCCCTTTTTGCGCCAGCCAGCGCGGGCTGTTCGGCAGGAAAATGACTAACACAATCAGCAGCACCGCAGGCAGCGCCAGCACGCCAAGCATTGCCCGCCAGTTGCCGCTGTAGCTGAAGTACGTATCCGACAGGAACGCCAGCACGATACCGAGCGTCACCATCAGCTGGTACATGCTGATCATCTTCCCGCGCACGTTTTCGCTCGCCATTTCGGAGAGGTAAAGCGGCGCGGTGTAGGACGCGATACCCACCGCCACGCCCAGCAGCACGCGAGAAAGCAGCAGCACTTCAACGTTGGTGGCAAACGCCGAACCAAGAGAGCCAGCAACAAACAGGATCGCCCCGACCATCAGGCTGTATTTGCGCCCGAGACGGAACGACAGCCAGCCGTTAAACAGTGCGCCGATGGCCGCACCCAGCATCATGCTGCTCACCACCCACTCTTGCAGGCGGTTGCTTAACGTAAAGTGGTCGGTAATAAAGGGCAGTGCGCCCGCGATAACGCCGATATCCAGACCAAACAGTAAACCGGCTACGGCGGCCGCAACAGAAACAAACTGGTTCATGCGTCGGGTATCGCGCAGCGCAGCGGGCATAAGGGTAGAGTCATTTACAGATGTCATTGTTTCCTGCCTCAACAGCGAAATTCGTTAAGTGAAATTACGAGATACCGGAAGAAAGTGTCAGGCCGGAAATGGTGAAGATATGGATTATTTCGCTACGACACACCGATCTGTGATGGACATTACAATTTCAAATCAGGATGGTTTAACCTTATTTTTGATTAATTAGTTAATATTTAAGCAATAAATGTGTGACACCCGTCATTCATTCCTTTTCAGTATGGATTTTTCATCTTTATGGATATGGATAAAGCCAATTTTGGGGCAAAAAAAACCTCTACACGAGGGCAGAGGTTCTTTATTCGGGCTGACTTAACGTGCCAGCCAGCCGCCGTCTACGGCAACGGTGTAGCCGTTAATGTAGTCCGAAGCCGGGGACGCCAGGAATACAACCGGGCCCATCAGATCGCTCGGCAGACCCCAGCGACCCGCTGGAATACGCTCCAGGATTGCCGCGCTGCGCTCTTCATCCGCACGCAGCTGCTGGGTATTGTTGGTGGCCATGTAGCCCGGCGCAATCGCGTTGACGTTGATGTTGTGCTGCGCCCACTCGTTCGCCAGCAGGCGGGTCACGCCCATCACGGCACTCTTCGATGCGGTGTAAGACGGCACGCGGATGCCGCCCTGGAAAGAGAGCATGGAGGCAATATTAATGATCTTGCCACCTTTCCCCTGAGCAATGAAGTGCTTCGCAGCCGCCTGGGACATAAAGAACACGCTCTTGATGTTCAGATTCATCACGTCGTCCCAGTCCGTTTCGCTGAAGTTAATCGCGTCTTCACGACGGATCAGGCCGGCGTTGTTGACCAGAATATCGATATGCCCAAACTCCGCCACCGCGCGATCCAGCAGCTCAGGGATCGCATCGATTTTGCGCAGGTCCGCGGTCAGGCTCAGGAAACGGCGGCCCAGCGCGGTGACGCGCTCGATGGTTTCCGTTGGCTCAACGATGTTAATCCCGACGATATCGCAGCCCGCTTCCGCCAGACCTAACGCCATACCCTGCCCCAGCCCGGTGTCACAACCGGAAACCACAGCCACTTTACCTTGCAGAGAAAATGCATCCAGAATCATGTTTGTTCCTTAATCGTTCAGCGCCTGTCAGCAACAGGCAGATGTATGCTTAACTGCCTGCGACTAGCGCAGATCCTTAACAGCGACGTGGTCCATGTCATCAAAGACCTGGTTTTCACCGACCATCCCCCAGATAAAGGTATAGGCTTTCGTTCCCACGCCAGAGTGGATGGACCAGCTCGGCGAAATGACTGCCTGCTCGTTGTGCATAACGATATGGCGCGTCTCCTGCGGCTGTCCCATCATGTGGAACACGCAGGCGTCTTCATCCATGTTGAAATAGAAGTAGACTTCCATGCGGCGCTCGTGGGTATGGCACGGCATGGTGTTCCACAGGTTGCCCGGCGCAAGCTCGGTCAGCCCCATGCTGAGCTGGCAGGTTTCCAGCACATCCGGAACAAAGTATTTGTTGATGGTGCGACGGTTGCTGGTGAGGTTATCGCCAAGGGTCACCGGGGCAACGTCCGCTGGCGTGACTTTTTTGGTTGGGTAAGTCGTATGAGCCGGGGCGCAGTTGTAGTAAAACTTCGCCGGTTTGCTGGCATCAATGCTGGCGAACACCACCTCTTTCGCGCCTTTGCCGACGTACAGCGCGTCGCGGTGACCAATTTCGTAGCACTGGCCATCGACGGTAATGGTGCCCGGCCCGCCGATGTTAATCACGCCCAGTTCACGGCGTTCGAGGAAGTAGCTCACGCCCAGCTGTTTGCCCACTTCACCGCCCACGGAGACGGTTTTCGCCACCGGCATAATCCCGCCCACAATAATGCGGTCAATATGGCTGTAGACCATGGTGTACTTGTCGGCTTCGAACACTTGCTCAACTAAAAACTCACTGCGCAGCCCCTGAGTATCCAGCATTTTAGCGTGCGCACTGTGGATGCTTTGTCTGACGTCCACGTAAACCTCCAGAATTGATCGTGCCCGAAGGCAAAGATAAATAACGAAACAATGTTCCGTTTTCGTGATGAACACATATTATCCCCTGACAACGGGGTTTTCAATTGCATTTAAAACAACGTTTCATTTTTTCTGCCTGTTTATGCCAGAAATGGAGTTTCGATCACGATAAATCTTTAAGACCCTCAATCTGGTTAATGAAAATGAGAAAGTGCGCTGTCAGTCACACATAATGAAACAACGTTTTGATAATTTATCACCTAGTTTTCAACCTACCTTACGCGTTCAAAGGAGTGCATTATGGCTAAAGGTATGCGGGTCAAGCTGAACTATGAGGTCAGCCGCGATCCGGATACAGGCGTGGAAGTCACCCGCCTGACCCCACCGGAAGTAACCTGTCATCGCAACTACTTTTACCAGAAGTGCTTCTTTAACGATGGCAGCCACCTGCTGTTCGCCGGGGAGTTCGACGGTCACTGGAACTATTACCTGTTGGATCTGAAAAACGCCGAAGCGGTACAGTTGACCGAAGGCGCGGGCGATAATACCTTTGGCGGGTTCCTCTCTCCGGACGATAAATCCCTCTACTATGTGAAGAACGATCGCACCCTGCTGGAGGTGGATTTACAGACGCTGGCAGAGCGCGAAGTGTACCGCGTTCCGGAAGAGTGGGTCGGCTACGGCACCTGGGTCGCAAACAGCGACTGCACCAAACTGGTGGGTATTGAGATTGCCAGATGTGACTGGACGCCACTCAACGACTGGAAAATTTTCCACGACTTCTTCCACAAAGGGCCGCACTGCCGCCTGCTGCGCGTTGATCTGAAAACGGGTGAAAGCACCACCATTCATGACGAGAAGATCTGGCTGGGACATCCGATTCATCGCCCGTTCGATGACAATACCGTGGCCTTCTGTCATGAAGGGCCGCACGACCTGGTCGACGCCCGCATGTGGCTGGTCAACGAAGATGGCAGCAACGTGCGGAAAGTGAAAACGCACGCGGAAGGTGAAAGCTGTACACATGAATTTTGGGTGCCGGACGGGTCCGCGCTGATCTACGTCTCTTATCTGAAAGGTCAGCAAGGGCGTACCATCTCCCGCTTCAACCCGGACACCGGCGTGAATGAAGCGGTAATGAACATGCCCGCCTGTTCGCATCTGATGAGCAACGTTGACGGCAGCATGCTGGTTGGCGACGGTTCCGGTACGCCTGTTGACGTGAAAGACACCGGCGGCTACACCATTGATAACGATCCTTATCTGTATGCCTTTGACGTGGCGAAGAAAGCTTATTACCGCATCGCCCGTCATGACACCTCATGGGCTACGGTGGCGAACAGCCGCCAGGTAACCCACCCGCATCCGTCCTTCACGCCGGACGAAAAAGCGGTGCTGTACAGTTCCGATAAAGACGGCAAACCGGCCCTCTATATCGCGAAACTCCCCGAGCAACCTGAAATGTTGCATGCCTGAATGAGTTAGTGTTTCTGTAACTGGCCTTGCCCTCCGATTCGGAGGGCTTTTTTTTGGGTGATTGCGCGGCGCTTTTTGCCGGGTGGCGCTTCGCTTACCCGGCCTACGAAAAAATGGATTGGAAAGAATGTGTAGGCCGGGTAAGCGTTAGCGCCACCCGGCGGTTTTTAGCGAAGGAACTGAATTATCAGAAGGAGTACGCCACACCTAAACGGAAACGGGTCTGGCGTTCGTCCGTGTCTTTAACCCCCACGTTCCCCACCTCCACATACGGTGCCCAGTTTTTATCCCATTTGTAGGCCAGCTTGGCGTTATATTCGTTGGAATAATCTTTATTATTATTTCGGGCCACGCCTTCAGAACTTTTCGCGTAAACATAGTTCAGCTCGGTACGCCAGTCACCTAATACCCAACCGACCCACGCATCGCCACGGTTAACTTTATCATCGTCCTTATTTGAGCTTGACGGGTAGCGAGTATATTCGTAACGGTAACGCGCAGCCACGTAGAAGCCATTATCGAAGCTATATTGCACATGCAGATTCGGTTTATAAATGGTGCGACTGTCTGTGCTTTCAATCGTAAACGCAGGGGTCAGGGCGATATTGTCTGTCGCTTTCCAGCGCCAGCTAATCTGATCTTCGTGACCGTTCCCCACTACATCCGCGAATGGCTGATCTGCCTTGTCCCCGCCTGATTTCCACTTCGCCTCGACTGAAAAACCAAAGCCATTATCAAAGCGGTGCGAGACGGCAACACGGTCGGCATTCGAGCCGCTGTCAATATATTCGTGACGCAGATCGACGGTAACGGCGCTAGCCGCAAAAGAGGCACTAATAAGGGAAGCAAGGAGCAGAGATTTCTTAAACATGAAAAAACCCTCAATTAAAATAACGTTTCGTTTTTATGAAACTTGAGTTTATTTTTTATGCACCGTTATTTTAGTGACAAGGATCGAAATTATTTGTTTCATTTTTTTTGGCAAAGATCGACGTGAACCCCATCAACAAAAAAAGGGCATTAACCGTAAATTTCAGGGGGAAGATCACATTAAGCACTTCACAAAGCAAATAATTAACCGCGCAATAATTATTGCGGGCATCAGAAAGAACGCAGAAGTGTTAAAAAAGGATTCTGCGGACACAAAAAAACCTCCCGTGGGAGGTTTTCTGTGCACAGAGAGGGGAAACTACCGTTCGATAGCCAGGGCCACCCCCTGCCCTCCGCCAATACAGAGCGTTGCGATCCCTTTTCGGGCGTTACGCTTTTTCATTTCGTGGACCAGCGACACCAGAATGCGGCAGCCGGAGGCGCCAATGGGATGACCCAGCGCAATTGCACCGCCGTTGACGTTGACCCGCAGCTGATCCCATTCCAGCATTTTCCCGACCGAGATCGCCTGTGCAGCAAAGGCTTCGTTGACCTCAATCAGATCCACATCGCTCAGCTCCCAGCCCGCCCGCTCCAGGCAGCGGCGCGTGGCATAGACCGGGGCGATCCCCATTAACGCAGGATCAACACCCACGCTGGCAAACGCTTTGATGCGCGCCAGCACCGGCAGCGCCAGCTCCTGGGCTTTGCTTTCACTCATCATCATCACCGCCGCCGCACCGTCGTTAATGGATGAGGCGTTGCCTGCCGTTACAGAACCGAGCGTTTCAAAGGCCGGATCGAGTTTTGCCAGCCCTTCTGCGCTGGCATCGGTGCGCGGCTGCTCGTCGGTATCGACGATGAGCGCTTCGCCGTTCTGGCGCTGGGTACTGACCGGGACAATTTCATCGCGAAAACGCCCGGAGTCGATCGCTGCACGCGCTTTTTGCTGTGAGCTGAGGGCATATGCATCCTGAAGCTCGCGGCTGATACCGTATTCCCGCGCCAGGTTTTCCGCCGTTACGCCCATATGGTAGTCGTTGAAGGCGTCCCACAGCCCGTCGTGAACCAGACTGTCAAGCAGCTGACTGTTCCCGAGCTGCGCGCCGGTCCGGCTGTCGGTCAGGACGTGCGGGGCGCGGCTCATATTCTCCTGCCCGCCGGCAATAACCACGTCCGCTTCACCGCACTGGATGGCCTGCGTCGCAAGATGGAGCGCTTTCAAACCTGAACCACAGACGTCGTTGATGGTAATTGCCGAAACGGTATTGGGCAGGCCGCCCTTCAGCGCTGCCTGGCGCGCAGGGTTTTGTCCCGCGCCAGCGGTCAGCACCTGGCCAAGGATCACCTCATCAATTTCATGTGCGGCAATCCCGCTGCGTTCCACCAGCGCTCTTACCACCACGCTGCCGAGATCAACCGCAGAGTGACGCGCAAGCGCTCCCTGAAAACAGCCGATAGCCGTACGTAACGCACCCACTATAACGACATCTTTCATCACGACCTCTGTGCAAAATGACATGACGATAGTAGAGGATTGTTATCAACAATTGACGCAAATGTTTAAAATTAGTGAGTTTAGTCACAGGATTATCGTGCGTCCTGCAAGTACTGGCGCAGCCAGCTTCCGGCGACGCCGGGCGGGGTTCGTTTGTTCCATACCAGATCGATGGCAATCGACCTCGGCCAGCCCGGCACGTTCAGCTGCACCAGCGATTTCGACGCGGCAAATTCGTCGACCAGCGCGCAGGGTAACGCGCACCAGCCAAAGCCCTGTACCGCCATACTCAGCAGTAACAGGTAATTCGGCGCAGACCAGACCGGCCCGCGCGCAAGGGGCGCTTCCCGTTCAAGATAGGTACTCAGCCGCAGCTCGCGCCAGCCATGCAGCTCGTCCGCCTGCGTCTCATGTTGCCCTGCCAGAGGATGTCCGGCAGAAACGTAAATAGCCATCCTTGTCTGCATAGGCAGACGGGTCGCGCCAATATCGGTCGGGTAGCTGTCGCGCGCTTCCGTCAGGCCAATTTGCGCCCGCTCCTTTTGCAGCAGATCGATCACGTCCTCCTCTTCACCAATCAGGCACTCAAATTCCGTGTGCGGAAAACGCTGGTCGAACTTGCTCATCATCTGTTCCAGCACGGCCGGGTTAAGCGTATCGGAGAGAACAAAGGTAAAACGCGCCTCCGTTTGCGCCGTTAAGGATACGGCCAGCTCATCCAGGCGCGCGCTGGCGGCGAGTATCGACTGGACATAGCCCAGCACCTGTTCACCCTGGGCGGTCAACACCGGGTGACGCGCCGAGCGATCGAACAGCTCAAAGCCAAGGTCAGCTTCAAGGTTGGCGATGGAGGTGCTGATGGTGGACTGGCTTTTACGCAGCCGCCGTGCCGCAGCAGAAAACGAACCTGCGGCGACAGTTTCAACAAACGCGGTCAGTGCTTCGGGAGAATAACGCATGATGTATCTACTTTATCGATGGATACCATCTTTTATATATCACCTTAAACGATAAGAATAGACCGCATCAACGCCCATACTGGCGTCAATATGAGGTAAATATGCAACATCAGGATGCACTCCAACGTAAATTGCCGGAGCGGATCTTCCATGCCGTCTGTTTTGAAGGCATTGCTACGGCGATCCTCGCCCCGACGGCCGCGTGGCTAATGCAGCGCTCGGTGGTTGAAATGGGGGGTCTCACCATAATTCTGGCGACCACGGCAATGCTCTGGAACATTATCTATAACTTTGGCTTCGACCGTTTCTGGCCCGTCCAGCGGGTGAAGCGCACGGCGAAAGTGCGCGCCCTGCATGCGCTGGGTTTTGAATGCGGTTTTATTGTGATTGGCGTAACCATCGTTGCCGCCGTGCTGGGCGTGACGCTGCTCCAGGCCTTTACGCTGGAAATTGGTTTCTTCCTGTTCTTCCTGCCGTACACCATGCTCTACAACTGGGCGTACGACACCCTGCGGGAGAAAATCATCAAGCGCCACCAGCAACGCCGCGCCCTGGCAAGCGAATAACCTTCCGGCCGGAGACCTGCTCCGGCCCACCCCTGCGAAGCAACGGCGACCTCAACGCATAATTATGGTAAATTGCACTCCTTTTTGTTCGTTTTATAGTTGATACGTTGCTCTAATGTCGAAAATTTGGTCAAAAGAAGAGACTCTCTGGAGTTTCGCCCTCTACGGCACTGCCGTGGGCGCAGGAACCCTGTTCTTGCCCATTCAGCTCGGCTCTGCTGGCGCGATTGTCCTGCTGATCACCGCCCTTGTGGCGTATCCCTTAACCTACTGGCCGCATAAAGCGCTGGCGCAATTTATTCTGTCGTCGAAGACGAAAGGCAACGAAGGGATCACCGGTGCCGTTTCCCATTACTACGGCAAAAAGATCGGCAACCTGATCACCACGCTCTATTTTGTGGCTTTCTTTGTGGTGGTTCTGATTTACGCGGTGGCGATAACTAACTCACTCACTGAACAGCTGGCGAAACGGATGACGGTGGATACCGGCATGCGTATGCTGGTGAGTTTTGGCGTGGTGCTGATTCTGAATCTGATCTTCCTGATGGGGCGGCACATCACCATTAAGGTGATGGGTTTCCTTGTCTTTCCGCTGATCGCCTATTTCCTGTTTGTCTCGCTGTATCTGACGGGCAGCTGGCAGCCGTCGCTTCTGACGAGCCAGATGGCCTTCGACCAGCATACGTTGCACCAGGTGTGGATTTCGATCCCGGTGATGGTTTTCGCTTTTAGCCATACTCCGATCATCTCGACTTTCGCCGTGGACCGTCGCGAGAAATACGGTGAAGAGGCGATGGGTAAATGCAAAAAAATCATGAAAGTGGCGTATCTGATCATCTGCCTCAGCGTGCTGTTCTTTGTGTTCAGCTGCCTGCTTTCGATTCCACCGTCGTATATCGTGGCGGCAAAAGAGGAAGGGGTGACGATCCTGTCCGCGCTGTCGATGATGCCTTCGTCCCCGGCATGGCTGGGCATTTCCGGCATTATCGTGGCGATTATTGCGATGTCGAAATCGTTCCTCGGCACCTATTTTGGCGTGATTGAAGGGGCAACGGAAATTGTGAAATCGTCGCTGAATCAGGTGGGTGTGAAGAAAAGCCGCGCCTTTAACCGCGCGGTTTCTATTCTCGGCGTGTCGCTGATTACCTTTGCGGTCTGCTGCATCAACCCGAACGCCATTTCAATGATTTACGCTATCAGCGGTCCGCTTATCGCCATGATCCTGTTCATCATGCCGACGCTGTCGACGTACCTGATCCCGTCGTTAAAACCGTACCGCTCCATCGGTAACCTGCTGACGCTGATTGTAGGTGTGCTGTGTGTGTCGGTGATGTTTGTCGGTTGAGTATGCTGCCCGGCGCAATGCCGGGCATCAGTTTTACGCCCGAATATCGTCATACTCCCGCGTATTATCAAACTCATGCTTCGCAAACGGACACAGCGGGATAATTTTACGGTTCTCCTCGCGCATCTTCTCTACCACCCTCGCCACCAGCTGCTTACCCACACCCTGCCCTTTCAGGCTTGGATCCACATCGGTGTGCTCAATGATGCTCAGATGCTCGCCGGTCGGGACAAAGACAATCTCCGCTACCTGATTGCCTTCGGCGTCGTTGACGTAAAACTTGTTATGGCCTTCAAGAATTTCCATGGTTCCTCACTTATTTTTGGCGGTACTTCAGCGCACCGCTCGGGCAGGTATCAATTACGCGCACAACCGTTTCTGCATCTACTTCATCCGGCGCGATCCATGGTTTACGCTTCAGGTCGAACAGCGCCGCGCTGCCGCGCACGCAATTGCCCGAGTGTTTGCAGATCCCGGTGTTGAAGTAAACATCAATTTTCTCACCGGTGTAGGCCCGGTACCCCGCATCCAGTAGCTCCTGATCCATGATATTGCCTCTGTAATTATTGTGGTGACAAAAGAAGCATACCCTCAGCCGATCCGCCTGACCACGTCAAAAACGAGGTTTGGCCACCTTCTTTTCAACACGTTATTTCGCCAGGCACTTAAGATTATTCCGAATACAAAAGCACCCGTTGCGACGATATATTTTTGCGTTGTGTCAACTCTTGTAATAATTCACGCCACGTTCACATTAGGATTATTAGCTAAGCGAACTCCCAACATCCAGATTTATTTCTCCCTAACCAGTGGATTTATCGTCCGTTTTTAAAGTTCGTAACGAAGCGGTATTTCCTGAACACCTGCAAAATTACCGCAAAACAACCCAGACATGAAATTTGACTCTTCTCACATAACGACTAATGTTAATTCCTGAACGACAACTGATACGAATTACTTATCGTATCTCCTGACATAAACGCAACATGAGGGTTGATATATGGCAGAGCAACATCGTGGTGGTTCCGGTAATTTCGCTGAAGACCGTGAAAAGGCATCAGAAGCTGGACGTAAAGGCGGCCAGCACAGCGGCGGTAATTTCAAAAACGATCCGCAACGCGCATCTGAAGCGGGTAAGAAAGGGGGCCAGAACAGTCACGGCGGAGGCCGTAAATCTGATAACTCCTGATCTTATTTAAAGCTCTTATAAATATACCGAGAGCATGCTGCGGGCCCGTCGGCTCGCAGTACCTTCCCTTTATTTCACTGGAGCGAAAATATGAATATGAAAACTGTTGAAGATGTATTTATTCACCTGTTATCCGACACCTACAGCGCTGAGAAGCAGCTGACCCGCGCTCTAAGCAAGTTAGCTCGCGCCGCATCCAGCGAGAAGTTGAGTGCCGCGTTCACGGCCCACCTCGAAGAGACTCAGGGACAAATCGAGCGTATCGATCAGATTATTGAGCAGGAATCCGGCCTCAAACTGAAGCGCATGAAATGCGTTGCGATGGAAGGCTTAATTGAAGAAGCCAACGAAGTTATTGAGAGCACTGAGAAAAATGAAGTGCGTGACGCTGCATTAATTGCCGCAGCACAAAAAGTCGAGCATTACGAGATTGCCAGCTACGGCACCCTGGCCACCCTGGCTGAACAATTAGGCTATAAAAAAGCCGTTAAACTTCTTGCCGAAACGCTGGAAGAAGAAAAAGAAACCGATCTCAAATTAACCGATCTGGCTGTCGGCAATATTAATCAAAAAGCCCAGAAAGGATAAATATTAATTTGATGAGCATCAGCAACAAAAATTAACCAGATAATAAATCACAGGAGTTAATTATGAATCATGTAGAACACTACCATGATTGGCTACGCGATGCCCATGCGATGGAAAAGCAAGCCGAATCCATGCTGGAATCTATGGCCAGCCGTATTGATAATTATCCCGACTTACGTGCACGAATTGAACAACACGTTAATGAGACTAAACACCAAATTACCGTGCTGGAAGAAATTCTCGACCGCAATGATATTTCCCGTTCGGTCATAAAAGATTCCATGAGCAAAATGGCGGCGCTCGGCCAGTCCATTGGCGGCATGTTCCCTTCCGACGAAATTGTTAAAGGCTCCATCAGCGGCTACGTTTTTGAGCAGTTTGAAATTGCCTGCTACACCTCTCTGCTGGCTGCGGCCAAACAAGCGGGCGATACCGCCTCCATTCCTGCCATTGAGTCCATTCTGGAAGAAGAGCGCCAGATGGCTGACTGGCTGCTCCAGCATATTCCACAGACGACGGAACAGTTCCTGCTGCGCTCCGATGCGGACGGTGTTGAAGCGAAAAAATAACGAAAGAGGGAGAAACTATGTTTCGACACGTAAAACAGCTGCAATACACGGTACGCGTAGCCGAACCGAATCCGGGCCTGGCCAATCTTCTGCTTGAGCAGTTTGGCGGGCCACAGGGCGAACTTGCCGCGGCATGTCGTTACTTTACGCAAGGATTGAGCGACGACGATCCCGGTCGTAAAGATATGCTGATGGATATCGCGACCGAGGAGTTAAGTCACCTGGAAATTATCGGCACCCTGGTGGGTATGCTGAATAAGGGTGCGAAAGGTGAATTGGCGGAAGGCGTTGAAAATGAAGCGGAATTGTACCGCTCCATGACCGAGAACGGCAACGACAGTCATATCACCTCCCTGCTCTACGGCGGCGGTACTCCACTGACCAACTCCGGGGGCGTACCATGGACGGCGGCGTATGTGGATACTATTGGCGAGCCCACCGCCGATCTGCGCTCTAACATTGCGGCCGAGGCGCGCGCCAAAATTATCTACGAACGGCTTATTAACGTAACGGACGATCCGGGTGTTAAAGATGCGCTGGCGTTTTTAATGACGCGTGAGGCAGCACACCAGCTCTCATTTGAGAAGGCGCTCCAGTCGATCCGTAACAATTTCCCACCGGGTAAATTGCCGCCAATCGAAGAGTACACTAATAAGTACTACAATATGTCTGAGGGGGGAGAAGTTCGCGGTAGCTGGAACAGCGATAAGCACTTCGACTACGTGGAATCTCCTCAGCCCGCGGTCGATGGCGGTGACGGCGGCGCAAGCGTAACGCTCACGACAGAGCAGGCCACGCTGGTCAAAGCGATGTGCGCACGTACGAAATCCGACCCTAACGCCGATCCGCTTACCGGTGCCGAGCTTGGCGCAGGTAAGAAAAAACCGTAACCGGTTTTGCCAGGCAGCCTGAGGCTGTCTGGCAATGCCTTGTGCGCTATCAGTTCCAGAGGTACGGAGCATGTTCGAGCTTGATGCGTTTCATCTGGCCAGGATACAGTTCGCCTTTACCGTCTCTTTTCATATTCTCTTCCCGGCGATCACCATCGGGCTTGCGAGCTATCTGGTGGTTCTCGAAGGCATGTGGCTTCGCACAAAAAATGATGTCTGGCGCTCGCTATACCATTTCTGGCTAAAAATTTTCGCCGTCAACTTTGGTATGGGCGTGGTTTCCGGGCTGGTGATGGCTTACCAGTTTGGGACTAACTGGAGCGGCTTTTCCCAGTTCGCGGGCAGCATAACCGGCCCTTTGCTCACCTATGAAGTCTTAACCGCCTTCTTCCTCGAAGCCGGATTCCTGGGTGTGATGCTGTTCGGCTGGAACAAGGTTGGCCCCGGCCTGCACTTCTTTGCCACCTGCATGGTGGCGCTGGGCACGCTGATGTCCACCTTCTGGATCCTCGCCTCTAACAGCTGGATGCACACCCCGCAGGGCTTCAGTATTCAGAACGGTCAGGTCATTCCCGAAGACTGGCTGGCCATTATCTTTAACCCCTCATTCCCTTACCGCCTGATCCATATGTCCATCGCCGCCTTCCTGTGCAGCGCCTTGTTTGTGGGCGCGTCCGGGGCATGGCATCTGCTGCGCGGTAACGATACGCCCGCGATCCGCAAGATGTTCTCCATGGCCATGTGGATGGCGCTGCTGGTCGCGCCCATTCAGGCCGTGGTTGGGGATATGCACGGGCTGAATACGCTTGAGCACCAGCCTGCCAAAATCGCCGCGATTGAAGGCCACTGGGAAAACCCGCCCGGCGAGGCCACCCCGCTGCTGTTGTTTGGCGTACCGGATATGGAAGAGGAACGCACCAAATACGGGCTTGAAATTCCCGCGCTCGGCAGCCTGATCCTGACGCACAGCCTGGATAAACAGGTCCCGGCGCTGAAGGATTTCCCGAAAGAGGACCGCCCTAACTCGCTCATCGTCTTCTGGTCCTTCCGCATTATGGTCGGCATGGGGCTGCTGATGATTACCCTTGGCGTACTGAGCGTCTGGCTGCGCTATCGCCGTCGACTCTATCACTCACGGCCATTCCACTGGTTTGCCCTCTGTATGGGGCCTGCCGGATTACTCGCGCTGCTCGCCGGGTGGGTCACCACCGAAGTGGGCCGCCAGCCGTGGGTCGTTTACGGCTATCTGCGCACGATAGATGCGGTGTCTCTGCACAGCACGTTGCAGATGAGCATCAGCCTGCTGGCCTTTATCGTGGTCTACTGTTCGGTATTTGGCGTGGGATATGTGTATCTCGCCCGGTTGATTAAAAAAGGTCCGCAGCCTGTGGGCACGCTAACGTCTAATACATCGGGTACCCCTGCCCGTCCGCTGTCCGCCGCCGAGTCTGTTCCGGAAGAGGAGAAGATCTGATGGGCGTCGATATCCCGGTCATCTGGTTTGCCATTATTGTCTTCGCCACGCTGATGTACATCATCATGGACGGTTTCGATCTCGGTATCGGCATGCTGTTCAGCTTTGTGGGTGATGCCAAAGAGCGCGACGTGATGGTGAACAGCGTCGCCCCGGTCTGGGACGGAAATGAAACCTGGCTGGTTCTCGGCGGCGCAGGGTTGTTCGGCGCGTTTCCGCTGGCCTACGCGGTAATAATCGATGCCCTGACCATCCCGCTGACGGCCATGCTGATCGGGCTTATTTTCCGCGGCGTGGCATTTGAGTTTCGCTTTAAGGCGACCCCTTCCCACCGCAAATTCTGGGACTATTCTTTTGCTGGCGGTTCCCTGCTCGCAACCTTCAGCCAGGGGATCGTGGTTGGCGCGATGATCAACGGCTTTGACGTGGAAGGGCGTCGCTTTGTGGGCTCCTCGCTGGACTGGTTCACCCCGTTTAACCTGTTCTGCGGGCTGGGCTTAATTGTCGCCTATACCCTGCTGGCCACCACGTGGCTGATCATGAAAAGCGAAGGCGCGCTGCAAAACCGGATGCGCGAGCTGACCCGCCACGTTCTGCTGGCGCTGATTGCCGTCATTGCGGTGGTAAGTATCTGGACCCCGCTCGGCTGGCAGTTTGTCGCCGAACGCTGGTTTACTCTGCCTAACTTCTTCTGGTTCCTGCCGGTTCCGGTTCTTGTGGCGGTATTCAGCCTGTGGATCTGGCGGCTGACGCGTAATCCCGACAGCCATGCCCGTCCGTTCCTGTTAACGCTGGGCCTGATCTTCCTCGGCTTTAGCGGCCTGGGCATCAGCCTGTGGCCACACATAATTCCGCCGCACATCACCCTGTGGGAAGCCGCCGCGCCGCCTGCCAGCCAGCTGTTTATGCTGATCGGCACGCTGTTAATCATCCCGGTGATCCTGGTTTATACCGCCTGGAGCTATTACGTCTTCCGGGGCAAAGTGTCTGATACCGAAGGTTATCACTAAGGATTACTATGGCAGGCTGGCATACACGCGCCATTATTTACCAGATAGATACTGCCCTGTTTTACGATCTGAACGGCGATGGCTGTGGCGACATCGCCGGAATCACCGCGAAGCTACGCTACATCCGCCGGATGGGCGCGACGGTTATCTGGATCACTCCGTTTTACCTCACGCCTTTTCTCGATGAAGGCTATGACGTGAGCGACCATTTGCAGGTCGATCCCCGCTTCGGCAAGCTCAACGATATCATCGCCTTTATTGAACAGGCGCGGGAGCTGGGGATGCAGGTCATTATTGAGCTGCTGATCCAGCATACCTCGGATGCGCATCCCTGGTTTCAACAGGCCCGCCGCAACCCTCAATCACCCTATCGTGACTATTACCTGTGGTCCGACACGGACGACGACGATACGCCGCCGATGTTCCCCGGCGTGGAGAAGAGTATCTGGACATGGGACGACGAGGCGGGGCAATACTATCGGCATATGTTTTATCACCACGAGCCGGATCTCAATCTGGCCTCCCCTGCGGTGCTGAAGGAGGTTGAGAACATCATCATCTTCTGGCTAAAGCTCGGGGTGTCGGGCTTTCGCCTGGATGCGGCGTCGCACCTGACAAAACAGGCCGGACGTGGGGATGAAAAACGCGGCCTGTGGATCCTGGAGCATCTGCGCCGTCTTATCGAGCAGCGTAACCCGGATGCGATCCTGTTCGGCGAAGTCGACGTGGAGGTCGAGGCCTACAAAGATTATTTTGGTCAGAACGACCGGCTCAACCTGGTGCTGAATTTCTGGCTCAATAAGTACTTCTACGTCAGCCTTGCGGAGAAAAGCGCACGACCGCTGCGCAACGCGGTGAAGAAGATGATTGTGCCGCCTGACTCCTGCTGCTTCGCCAACTGGCTGCGCAATCATGATGAGCTGGATCTGGAAGGGATAGGAAAAAAAGCGAAGCAGACCGTCATTGATGCCTTTGCCCCTGACGAAGAAATGAGTGTGTATCAGCGAGGTATCCGCCGCCGTCTGGCGCCGATGCTTAATGGCGATCGTAAGCGGCTGGCCTTTTGCCATGCGGTCTTGTTTTCGCTGCCGGGCGTACCGGTCATGCGCTACGGGGATGAGATTGGCATGGGAGATGATTTGGAACTGGAGGAGCGTTACGCCGTACGCACCCCGATGCAGTGGGCCGGATCGCAAGGCGGCGGTTTCTCAGACGCCGACCCGGAAACTTTTATCGCCCCGATGATTGACCGCGGCCCGTACCGCTATCAAAAAATCAACGTGGCGGATTTGCTGTTGCACCGCAACTCACTCCTGCACTGCATTATCGATATCGCCAATACGCGCTCGGAGTTCCCTGAGATCGGCGTCGCGCCGTTTCGTCTTATTAATATCGACAGCGATGCGGTGCTGGGGATCTATTACGAAACCGACACGCGCAGCATTCTGACCTTCGTTAACTTTAGCGATAAGCCCGTTAATTTTACCGCCAGAGGGATCCGGCATGCGACCTGGACCGCCTGCCTGGCGGACAAACGCTACAACGACGCGCTGGTGTGCGGCAAAACCGTCGCGCTTAACCTCAGCGGCTATGGCTACCGCTGGTTCTGGACCGATCGTACCGCACTGCGCTGATTATCGTCTCCGCGAGAGCAGAAGACGCGCCACGATCGCACCCGTGACGGCGAGGGAGCCGAGCAGCACTTTCCCCGGCATGCCGGAGGTAACGCTGGTGGCGCGCTCTTTTGCTTCGTCGGTGAAGTGCCCGTGGATTTTATGCAGATCGTTAACCGGCTGATCCAGATAGTCCTGACGGTCATCCGCATTTAGCGTATCGGTCATCTGCCCTTCCCAGGCCTTTTTAACCATCAGCCGATCCAGAAAGCCGGGAAAAAGAAATTGCCCGACAATCGACTGGACGGTGCTGCTGCCCACCCACAGCTCCCGCACCGGTTTTTGCGCTACCTTGAAAATCGCGCTGGCAGCTACTTCCGGCTGAAACACGGGAGGAACCGGGCGCATCGCCCAGGAAAATTTATTCCTCGCCCACTCGAACTGCGGCGTGTTGAGGCCCGGCATCTGTACCATGGCGATCTGCACCCGGCTGTTTTCATGCATCAGCTCGGTGCGCACGGCGTCAGTAAACCCGCGGATCGCGGCTTTCGCCCCACAGTAGGCTGACTGCAAGGGAATGGAGCGGTAGGCCAGCGCGGAGCCAACCTGAATAATCGTCCCCCGGTCACGAGGAGTCATTAACTCCAGCGCGGCGCGGGTACCGTTAACATAGCCCAGATAGGTCACCTCGGTGACGCGGCGAAACTCCTCAGGCGACATGGTGCGAAACGGCGCCAGCATCCCGCCCATGGCGTTATTCATCCACACATCGATGGCCCCAAGCCGGTATTCAATCTCGTTAGCAGCATCGGTCACCGCCTTGCTGTCCGCCACGTCGGCCTGAACGGCACAGGCGTTGATCCCGAAACGGCGCAACTCCTCTTCTGTGGAGCGCAGACTCTGCTCATCGCGGGCAATGATGCCCACATCGTAGCCCGCTTTGGCAAAGTGCAGCGCCGTGGCCTTCCCCACGCCCGCCGTACCGCCGGTAATAACGATGACAGCCATAGCCTTTCCCCTTGTTTCAGACGTTATCCCAGCCGGAGAGTATTTCGATCAGTTCAGACAGGGAATAACGCACCGCTTTATCCACCACATCCTGACATTCACCGGAAAACAGCACGGTGCGGGTTTCCGTCTGTCCGCGAATATTCCAGCCGAAGCAGACCGTACCGGCTGCGGTGCCATCGTCTCCGCCTTCCGGTCCCGCATAGCCGCTGATGGCAAGGCCAATATCCGCCTCGGCAATTTCGCGAATTTTAGCGGCCATCTCGGTCACCGTTTGTTCACTGACGGCGGTGAAGCGCTCAATGGTTTCGTGCCGCACGCCGAGGATCCTCTCCTTCGCCGCATCGCTGAACACCACCATGCCAACGTCATAAAATTCCGCGGTGTTCTCTTCGGCACAAAGCGCAACCGCGAGATTGCCGCCGGTACAGGACTCTGCGGTAGTTAACCGCAAACCTCTGTCCGTAAGTTGAGTGGCGAGCTTTTTCGTCAGCTCGCTGATGGTGCTGTTACTGTCGTGAATAAGATTGCTCATCGCGTTGCCCTTAATTTTCGTCAGGAATAATAGAAATATGACCATTACGCTCAAGAATAGCGTATTTTATCTTCTTCAATTCTGTAATACCGTGATTCTGGCGGGCTGATACCAATATATCATCACAGGATACATCGACCTTTTTCAGTTTATCGGCAAGGGGGACACCGTTCTCCACCAATATCACCGGCGTGCCATCAAGAATATTCTCAACAGTGGAAAAATATTTTTTCAGGAGGCCAAATATAATATCCACCACCACCAGCGTTGTTATTGTAATCATCGCACCGGTGATGGAAAAATCTTCGCCAAGCAGCGCCTGCTGTGTCGCCTCACTGATAATTAAGAGCAAAATAAGGTCAAAACTGGTCATTTGTAACAGGGCGCGCCGCCCGGCAACTTTAAACACAATGACCAGAAACAGGTAAATTGCCAGGGCACGAAAAACCATGTCCATATTCGACTCCTAGGGGTAAATAAACTGCCAGAAACGGATATCTGGCTCGTTGTTTACGCGGATGCTGTTTGTCCACTTCCCTGCTTTTGACGGCGTGATGAATAATAGAACGGTAAATTTATCGGTCTGTTGTAAACGATCGTAGACGAGAAACAGGGTATTCCCCCGGCTGTACATGCTGTCCGGTTGTGGCCAGACGCTGCCGGGCTCATACGCGTCGCTGCTTTCGCTGGTCAGGCTGAGGGTATATTTCCCCTCAGACGTCACCGGAAACGTCAGCGCCATCCGCGATTCGGTCTGGCGGCGACCGAAGCGCTCATAGCTCAGAGCTAGGGATTTTGCATCGTTTGTTTTCTCCACGTCGCTGACCACACCGCTTGAAAACAGCCCGGCAATTGCCGCCACGATAATAGCTAACAGCACAATAAAACCCACCTGACGAAATGCGTACTCAAACGTCAGTAAACGATAACTCTCTTTTATCCCAGGCACTTTTTCATTTTTTGGTTCCATGGCAGTCGTCACCGTTTCGCTTAATTGCCGAAATTTTTGATTTCTCTGTGAAAATGCTTTTAAGACTTATCACATTTGCCACATAAAGAAATAGCAACAATACTTAATAAGTCAAGACATCCAAAATGAAGGATATCAGATGAAATTATCAGTGATTTCAGCTTTGTTAATATTAATTATCCCTACTGCCTGGGCAGATAATAACGGCGGGTTACAAAAGGGTGACGCGCCGCCACCGCCGCATGCGTTGGACAGCGGTTATCGTGGTACCGATGATGCGCGCATTATGACCATTACTCAGGCGAAAGAGATGCATGATGGCGCCTCTATTTCACTGCACGGCAATCTTATTGATGGCAATGGCGATAAATACGTATTCCAGGATAAAACCGGGAAAATCGACGTTATTATCCCGAAAGCCGTATTTGACGACAGAACCGTGGAACCTGACAACATGATCAGTATTAGCGGCTCGCTCGATAAAAAATCATCCCCACCCGTAGTCCGGGTCAGCCACTTGCAAAAATAATTCAGCGAAGCGTTAACGCTGTAACTATCCATCAAATCTCACCCCTAACAAGGAGTTAGCTATGAGTGATAATGAACAACGTACGAACGCTTACCCAACGCCACCTTTCCCGAAGCAACCCCAGACGCCGCCGGGCCTGTCCTCAGAAATGGAACCCGTACCCGACCACGGCGAGAAGAGCTACAAAGGGCATGGACGTCTTGCCGGTAAGAAGGCGCTAATTACCGGGGGCGATTCCGGCATCGGACGCGCGGTAGCCATTGCCTATGCCCGCGAAGGGGCAGATGTCGCCATTAACTATTTGCCGGAAGAGGAAGAAGACGCAGCGGAAGTCATCGCCCTGATTAAAGCGGAAGGACGGAACGCCGTCGCGCTTCCGGGCGATGTGCGCGACGAAACTTTTTGTCAGAACCTGGTGGAGCAGGCCGTCTCAAAACTGGGCGGGCTGGATATCCTGGTGAATAACGCAGGCCGCCAGCAGTATCGTGAGTCGCTGGAAGAACTGACTACGGAAGATTTTGACGCGACCTTTAAGACCAACGTCTATGCGCCTTTCTGGATCACAAAGGCGGCGTTGCGCCACATGAAAGCCCCTGCATCCATTATTAACACCTCCTCCGTTCAGGCGGTTAAACCGAGCGCCGTACTGCTTGACTATGCGCAGACCAAAGCCTGTCTCGCGGTGTTTACCAAAGCGCTGGCGAAACAGCTGGGTCCGAAAGGGATCCGCGTGAACGCGGTAGCGCCCGGACCTTACTGGACCGTGCTTCAGCCCAGCGGTGGGCAGCCACAGGAAAAAGTGAAACATTTTGGCGAGAGTACCCCTCTGGGACGCCCGGGACAGCCCGTGGAGATCGCACCGCTGTATGTCACTCTGGCCTCGGATGAGTGTTCATACACCTCCGGGCAGGTCTGGTGTTCAGACGGCGGCGACGGCGTCATTTGACGAAAAAGGCTGCGAAAGCAGCCTTTTTTACTTTTAAGGGGTGACGACAGGAAACCAGAAGCCGAAGCTCTCCATGCAGCGCAGCATTTCGTTCACCTTCGCGGCGTTGCCGACGATCGTCACCTCTCCTGCCTGTTGCGCCTTTTTCAGCGTGGTTTCCTTAAGGATGATTTTGTTCAGCGTTTCGCGGCTGAGCGTAATGGTTGCATCCGGATCTTCTGCCTGAGCGTTGGCGCTATGGTTCAGCACGCCATTTTCCAGCTCCAGCTTATACCTGCCGCCCTCGCGGCCTAAATCAACGTTAAAAATGCCTCTGGCATTCGCCGCTCTGACGCCGTTAAGGTGAACGCCGAGGTAGTCAAAAATCATCTCAGTTGACATGGCACGGACCGCATCCGGGCTGGCGGTTTTGGGCGTCGGCTTTATCTTCACGCCGTTACGCAACTCTTGCGCACCGGTGAGGTAGGCGTTACGCCACGGCCCTGACTCCGCATGGTATCCCAGCTGTTCAAACGCGTCCGCTTCCAGTTCGCGCGCTGCCTTATTATTCGGATCGGCATAAACGACTTTACTGACCACCTGAGCCACCCAGCGATAATTCCCCCGGGCATAATCGACACGAGCTTTTTCAAGGATCGCGCGGGCTCCGCCCATGTAATCGACATACTTTTTCGCCGCCTCGACCGGAGGCAGTTCATCGAGCGTCGCCGGATTGCCGTCGAACCAGCCAAGATAGTAGACATAGGTGGCTTTGACGTTGTTGCTTACCGAGCCGTAATAGCCACGGCCTGCCCAGGATTTAGCCAGTCCGTAAGGCAGGGCGAAATTTGCGGCTATTTCATCCCTCGTCAGCCCCTTATTCGCCAGTCTGAGCGTCTGGTCGTTGATATAGCGGTAGATATCACGCTGGCTTTTCATCAGCTTCACCACTTTCTTATTACCCCATGTGGGCCAGTGGTGCTGCGCGATAATAATTTCCGCTTTATCCCCCCAACGATCGAGAGCGTTATTGATGTATTTTGACCATGCCAGCGGATCGTGTATCTTCGACCCGCGCAGCGAATAAGTATTGTGCAGGGTGTGAGTGACGTTCTCTGCTGCTTCAATCAGTTTTTTCTCTTCCACATACCAGAGCATTTCAGACGGCGCTTCCGACCCCGGCGCCAGCATAAAATCATAGGTGAGACCGTCGATGATCTCTTTCTGCCCGTCTTTGGTAATGGCGTGAGTGGGCGCGATAAGCGTGACCGTCCCCGCTGAGGTGGTCGTCCCCAGACCCGCCCCTATCTGACCTTTTACATTGGCCTTTAACAGGTTTCCGTAGATATAACTGGCACGGCGGCTCATGGCATTTCCGGCCATGATATTTTCCGATACCGCCTCTTCCATAAAACCTGCTGGAGCATAGACTTTCACTTTGCCGGTCATCACTCCCGCTTCATCGACCACGCCACGCACGCCGCCATAATGATCGACATGACTATGGGTATAAATAACGGCAACAACCGGGCGTTTGCCACGATGTTGAACGTAAAGATCCATGCCCGCTTTGGCCGTTTCCGCAGACACCAGCGGATCGATAACCGTGATCCCCTCTTTGCCCTCTATAATCGTCATATTCGACAGATCGAGGTTGCGGATCTGGTAGACGCCTTCCGTGACCTCAAACAGACCGCCAATATTATTCAGCTGCGCCTGACGCCACAGGCTCGGGTTGACGGTATCCGGCGCTTTTTGCCCTTCTTTGATAAAAGCGTATTTCTGGGGGTTCCAGATAACGGCGCCTTTTTCGTCTTTAATCACCGCGGCTGGCAGCGGGGCAATAAAGCCTTTGTGCGCATTTCGGAAATCGGTCTTATCAAAGAAGGGCAGTTGACCATAAAGTGCATCATTCATCTCTTTCGTATGGGCAGTGGCTCCCTTCCCTTCCTTTTGTGCCAGGACAGGCAATGAGGTCAACGAGACTAATAGCAGACCAGCAACGGCCATCGCACTAACGAGAGTTTTAAATTTCATACTTCCTCGAGGAGTTATATTTACGCTGGCGGTACATGGGGGGAAAGGAGGCTATCACCAGGCTTATCTTTAACCTATGAAATTAACGTTTATAAATAAATAAGTTAATTCTTTCGTCGCTGCGGCCTTCAGGGATAATGCTGAGTCCAGTTATTTCCCCGGAGTGATTCGATGAAAAGCCTGCCGTTCTTTTTCGCTGTATTAACCCTCAGCACATTAACAGCCTGTAGTTCTCCCCAACCAGACAATGTTGAAAAAATTAATCATCTGCAAATTCCACTGGTGTTGCCGGGGGAAAAACCACCGCAGGTACAGATATCGCATATCGCGTCTCTTTATCAGGAAAATAAACAGCAGATCGAGACCCTAACGCGCAGCGTAAAATCACAGTATCTACAGGACACCACCGCAAAAGAAATTTTTGTTGCGGACAGTGCCGTTCAACGCGTCTATGCCTCGCTGACCAAGCTGGAACAGCTAGATATGGTTAACCAGCAATACCTGAAAGATAATAATGTCACGGGCCTGCAAAATATTCATATCGTTCTTGAACCATTATTCACCAGCTGAAAACAAAAAAACCGGCAACTTAAGCAGCCGGGTTTTTATTAATGGGCATATCACGGACATCAGTCGTACTGACCAAAGCGATAGCTAAGCCCTGCGGTGACGGAACTCAGGTCGCTGCTCACGCCGATCTGGTTAACATTGCCCACGTTGCTTACCCACTGATACTCCAGGCGGCCCGCCCAGTTTTTATTGAAGGCGTATTCAGTACCCACGGCAGCAAGCGGGCGCACACCTGTTTCAAAACGATTGTGACCACTTACATCGGATTCAGCGCGATAGCCCATTGCGCCGGCACGGCCGTAAATATCCCAGTCATTGGTCAGGGCATAACTGGCCTTCAGAGACAGTTGCAGGCCCTGCGTCTTCATTTGCGCCCCTGCGCCATGCTGGCCTTTAATCTGCATGTTGCCTAAATAATCATAACCACCTTCTACCGCAAGCCATGGGGTAATCTGATAACCCGTATAAACCCCCCCGCCGACATTATCATGGTCAAAATCGAAGTGATCGGAATGCGTGTTCTCAAACGCTTTTGAACCCATATTGGTATCAAAATAGTGAGACCAGCCGAATTTCGCCCCGCTATACCAGGTGCCCGCATCCGCGGCGGCGAAGGCGGAAGTGGCGGTAAATACATTAGCCACAATTAATGCGATAACTGTCTTTTTCATAAAAATACCGTTTACTTGATAAAGTTAAATCTGAGAAAGCAAACGATATAGAAAATTAACGGCAGCGTTAATTCCATTTCTGTTTAATTTTAAACTTCCGCTAGAATGATTCGGGTAAATGTCTGACTTCAAGCAGGTATCCGCCGCGCTTAAAGGAGATATATTCTCCCTGCTTAAGGGCGGATAATACATTGAGTATACTGCTGCGAGAGAGCAGCGTACGATCCTGAATATATTCCAGAATCGTGGTACGCAGACGCGTCTCTTCCGGGAGCAAAATCATTTCCTGAAGGTGGTTACGAATAACGGAATAGGTACGCTGCTGGAGTACCTGTGCATCACGAAATATTAAATAGGCCGTATGGTATGAAAGCAGCGCGGCGACATCCTCCCAGACGCCCTCGGCGCGAAACAACTCAGCCGCCTTGTCCGCATCAAGACGTAAAATAGTCGACTCCCTTTCCGCACGGAGAAGATGCCCCTGGGTAGGCTGGATCATCTCTGCGATACCAAACAAATGCGGCTCGTAAACGGTTACTACCACCAGTCCATCCGAGGCCCGCAGCAGGGATAACTCCCCTTCCAGAAAGAGGTACATCTGCTGTTTCCCCTTCCGTAACCAGGTGAGTCGCTTACGCGGAACAACGTGCACTTTCTCCGCTATCGGCTCAAGGATAGCGGTCAGTCGTTCGATGGATTTTTCGGGTCGAACAGGCGGTAAAATATGCATGGTACAACCTTCTGACATTCAATATCTGCCATTATAGACCATATATTTTAAGCGGTTAGCCGATCAAAACTGATAGCTGTAGTTGACGCTGGCAAACCAAAGATAAGGATGGTCGTAACTTCCGGCAAACGCCACCGGCGATTTCACATGCGACGACTGCATATGAAGATACGACACGGCAATACCAATATTGCTGGCCGGGGTGATCTGATACTGGGCCCCCGTGCCAAATCGCCACTCATCGCCGGTAGGTAAGGTTAAGGCCACATCGCTCTGGCTTTCATACGGCGAGCTGTCGAACGCCACACCGGCATTCAGTCGCCACTGAGGCGTTGGACGATACTGCACGCCCACCGCACCGTGCCACGTGTCCTTCAGGCGGCTGACGTTGTTCAGCTGCTGGTCCCCGACGACGATTTGCGGCGAGCCGAACTGGCTCCAGTCCTGCCAGCCGAGATCGCCCATAACCGACCACCGCGGGTTAATATCATGCACCAGACTGAGCATGATTTGCTGCGGTGCGCTGATCTGTGCCGACAACGGCAGGTCGTAGGTGCCGTTCTGTAGACGCGCGTTGCCGTCAATATTGAAGCTGAAGTCCGTTTCGCTGTTCCAGGTAATACCGGCTCGGGTCTGGTCAGTTAGCTGCATCAGCAGCCCAAGCCGATAGCTCATGGCCAGGTCTTCATCGCGTCGCTGGTAGTCATCATCGTTAACGCTGCGAGTCAGCGAGAAGTAACCGTAGTTAACGTTGGCGGACGCGCCAATCGAAAGACGGTCGTTAAGCTTATAGGCCAGCGAGGGGCTGAGCGTCATGGCTACCATGGTACTCTTTTTAATCAACCTGTCGCCCGCCCAGCTGCCGTAGTCGATCCCCAGGCCGTAATTACCGTAAAGCCCGATCCCGGCATAAAGATCATCGTTTATCTTCTGGCTATAAAAGGCGCTGGCATTCGGGATGGTTTTCATCACATCGCCGGGGCTTTGATGGGCATCGTTATCCAGCTGGTTGTCGATGGAGCCATCCATAACCTGTAACCCACCGGTGACCATATGATCCGGTAAGCGCGTCATGCCAGCCGGGTTGGTCATGATTGTCGAGGCGTCCTTCGCACGAGCCGCCTGCCCTGCTCCGGCAAGCGCGGTATCTTCGGTGCCGGCTTCATAAAAATAGAGGGCGCTGGCATGGGCACTGGAGACAGCTAATACGCCAGCGCACAGGAGGAGTCGTGTTTTCATCTGTGGTCCGGGAAATAAAAAATTTGCCGACAGATATAACAGGGGCGATTGATTACGTAAAAAGAAAGAGGGTTTAATTTTAAATTATGCGCGGTTCAGCCCCTCTTAATATCTCTGACAATTCAGCGACGTCCGGAATACGACGCCGCTACGTCCTGCACCTGTAATACGCTCAGGTACAGGACGATAAAATCCAGCAACTTTTATACATGTTTATTAGGACTTACTTATAATGCTCCAGATTGGTTTCCGGGCCCGTTCTGGCAATTTCCTGAGCTTTGCCGAAACTTTCAATCAGGCACTTATATTCCGGACAGACATGCTCTGCCAGGATCTCAGCAAAGCGAGAACCTTCCTCGCGGTTCCAGGTTCTCATTAATTCAGCGACAATGGCAAACGTATCGGTAGGGATCGCCCCCGCCTGAGCCACGCGCGCGATGGTGGTATCGGTCGCGATTTTGGACCAGTTCCCCGAGGCATCCACAACACAGTAAACCTTATACCCCTCGTGGACAGCGCTAACCGCAGGGAACGCCATGCAGACGCTGGTGAGCGTGCCGGCAATAATCAGGGTCTTTCTGCCCGTCTTTTCCACTTCCTTCACAAACGCCGGATTATCCCAGGTATTAATCTGCCCGGTGCGTGGAACATACACGGCATGGGGTGCATATTTGTGAATTTCCGGGATGAGCGGGCCATTGGGACCGTCAGGAACAGAGGCCGTGGTGATCACCGGGATATTTAAAAGCGTGGCAACTTTGGCTATCGCTGTCACATAATTACGAAGGTCTGGTACAGGCACATCACGTACCGTGTTGAATAAGCCACTCTGATGGTCGATGAGTAAAATTACAGCGTCATCAGTATCAATCATACCGTTTGTAGCAGCCATATTTCTTTCCTCATGATTTCTTTTACATTGCCGTCAACTCTCCCGGCTCCGCGATTTTACATGCACATGGTCAGGGTATAATGCATTGATAAATCATAATGAATAGTAGTTCGATCCGGTCTGAATACCGCATCATTTCAGGACAATTTCTGGCACGGTACGCTGAGCCATCGACGCTGACGGAAAGCCCTCGTGAGGAGAAAAAATCTTTACAATGCCGTTATGCGGCCATTCGTATTCGTTCGGCTGAAGGCAAGCGTTACTCACTACTGGGATCGCCCTTATCCTCCCGCATGGATTCGATAAACTCCCGTTGCTCCTCTGTGAGTTCAAGCTCATCCAGCAAGCGATCTAACTCTTCTTCAGGTGATTCCTTTTGGTTCTTTCTCTTCCCGGTAGCCATACTCACCCTTGAGTTATTAGGATTAATCTCAGGGTATCCAGGGTACAGGAAATGTGCAACTTAGCGTGTTATGCCATGGGTGATTCCTTGTTTAGCAAAAGAAGGCTTTTTACTACGAAAAGAGAGCTTTGTGCCTGTTGCAATAAAGCGAGGCAAATTGCAGCGTAAGCAAAGCGGTGTGACGCAGTGGCAACACCAGAATATTTCATGCAGATCCAGTGAAATTATTAGGCGGTTAATCGTTCCACTCAGCGGATCTATAATAGAGCCGGGGATATTTTAAGCAGGAGGAAGTAAACTGGGAGGATAAAGAGACGGGACACCCACGGGGGTGGGTTGTGAAAGTATTTCCTATGGTCTTCGACCTTATTGCACCTAAAATGACCAGACACATTTTGGGAAGGAGTCTTTAATGGATATTGCGTTGCTTAACAGGGGCTGGAACAGAACATGGTCAGATACCATGGTGAATCTAGAGGCCCGGAAACTCGTCGAAACAGCAAACCGGCTGTCAGCATTCTATTTGCAAGATGGTCTTACACGTATCAAGTTTGTCGAAGAGATAAAACAGGTTGTAGATAAAGAATTTGAAACAGCACGACGAGCTAAAACCGATGAAGAATGCATTGCATGCATCAAAAATCTGCGTGCTGAAACAGATAATCTACACGAACAAGAACGCCTGTTAAGAACCAGAGCCGCACAGCTTTACGCGAAGGTCGAGTTTGTTAAGGAAAATAATAAAATCGTCGGTTATGTTATATCCGCCGTAAACGTGGTGCTATCAGGCGTGGTTCTCTTTGGTGGCTTTATGATGTTATCCACTATGGGGCCGATTGGTATGCTGGCTGGGGCAGTCCTGATTGCCGATGGAATGAACGGATTAACGAAAGAAGTGCTCAACTTTGATCAGCCAGAAGGACATAAACCCTCGCAAGGTATCATTGCTGACTCCGCGATGCATACGGCCCAGTTCATGGGATTTAATCCTAACACGGGCTTGGCTCTCTATAATGGTGTTACTCTCGGTGCCAGTGTGTACAGCATTGTAGGACTCGCTCGAAAAACTGGAGCCTGGAGATTATTTCGCTGGCTTCCACACGATTACTATCGCAAAGTCAGCACAATGAGCACTCCTAAGCTAACAATGAAGATTGTCGGTTATGGTGTTAAAGCAAAAGTGATTTTCGATCTATTGACAACCGAAAATGGAACCAGTTAATCCTTGATAGTTTTTCGGTAACGCCAGGATTTATAGGAAATTACCGGCGGCTGCGCGAAGGACATAATGGCAACCCCAAAGATCATCGCCAGCCCCCATGCAACTGCTCTATCAGGTGAGCTGAAGACGATAAGTAGCAGTAGGATTAAGGCACACACAGCCACCACTCCCGCCAAGGTAACAAATCGCCTAGCGAGGTCATTTATGGCCTCTCCAAGCGTTCCTCCATATTTTTCAATGTTGCTTTTTATCTTCTGCAATTCGGGCTGCGTAAACCCTGAACGTAACAAAGCCTCATCAGTCACTTTCATATCGTCTCGTCCCTTATCTCCCAGAAGTGTTTTCCCAATCGCTGATTGTGCAAGCAATCATACTGATGAACTTTACAGCAATCCACATGATGTTTGTCCAATGAATCAGATTTCAGACAATAGAAGCCATAAAGCCCCGTTGGTGATACAGCAACAAGTGGAGCCGTTAGGCGACAACATCAGACTGTCAGAGGGATCACACCTTATCAGGATAACCGTGTACCCTTGCGGGAGCGTGGCTGAAACGCTGATAGATCCTACATGTCGTTTGTAGGTACGTTATCACCATAAACCTGTTTTCGGGAGTTATGCCAGATATGCGGCTTTTAGTTCGTTGTTGTGCTGTCGCGGTAAGAAACTGGAACCACCGCCAGCGTGGATGATATGTTTCCTTGTACTACAGACCCTGTCACGCGACGCCAGATACGGGCATAGAACATTGGGTAGTTTTAGTTGTACCTGCTAAAGCGGAGCAAAGTAACTAACTGATAAATTATAACTTGTTAATTTATGAGGAGACTGGAGCGGGCGAAGGGAATCGAACCCTCGTATAGAGCTTGGGAAGCTCTCGTTCTACCATTGAACTACGCCCGCTTTGAGGTGCGTAAGGCATTATAGACCTTACGCCTCTTCATACAAGCCTTTACCCCACTAAGTGGCGATTAAATAATCACTTAGCACTTCGGCTTACTGCCCTGCGCCGGAAGATAACGCTGCGGATCGATGGCTGTGGCCTTATAGCGGATCTGGAAGTGCAGCTTCACCGTATCCGTCCCGGTACTGCCCATGGTCGCAATCTTCTGCCCCGCCTTCACGTTCTGCCCGTTATTGACCAGCATCGTGTCGTTATGCGCATAAGCAGTAATGTAGTCCTCACCATGCTTAATCATGATCAGGTTACCGTATCCACGAAGCTGGTTACCGACATAGACCACCTTCCCGGCCCCTGAAGCGTAAACCGGCGTGCCGCGTGCGGCAGCGATATCAATACCTTTATTGCCACCTTCCGAGAGCGAGTACGGCGCAACCACTTTTCCGCTTGCAGGCCAGATCCAGCAGCGCTGACCGACCGGCGGCCAGGATGATTTAGGCACCTGATAGGATGGCGTGACTTTGGCTGTTTTACGCGTTGAGGACTTTTTCCCTGAGGAAGAACCGCCGTTAACCTTGAGCTTCTGCCCTACCTCAATAGTATACGGTGGAGAAATATTATTCAGGCGCGCCAGCTCCTTCACGCTGGTTCCCGTGGCGCGTGAGATGCGGTAGAGCGTGTCCCCGCGCTTAACGGTATAGACTGCACCGGAATAACTGCCCATATCCGAAGATTTACTCCCCGAGCATCCTGCTACAAGTAGCGTCAGCGTCAGGCAGAAAACGGCAATGATCGGGTTTCTCGTCAGGCTTCCTGCAAACAAAACAGCTCCTCGGTCAGCGTGAATGGCGCACTATGATAGCAGCCCAAACTGATGCGGGTCATGCCCTTTTCCGCTCTGTGGGCCAAACCGTTCGCATAAGAATGCAGTATAATAATTCCGCTGATGGTGCTGAACCATTAAGCATTTTGGCACTGGAGCATCAATGAGTATTCAAGAACACGTTATTTTGGTAAATGACCAGGGAAAAGTGATTGGCACTCAGGAGAAGTACGCCGCGCACACGTCACACACCCCGCTACACCTGGCCTTCTCTTCATGGCTGTTTAACGCTAACGGAGAATGTCTGATCACCCGTCGCGCCTTAAGTAAAAAAGCCTGGCCCGGCGTATGGACCAACTCCGTTTGCGGTCATCCACAGGCCGACGAAGCGACAGAGCAGGCGATTATCCGCCGCTGCCGCTTTGAAGTCGGCGCCGAAATCACAGACATCACCCCCATTGCCCCGGAGTTCCGCTACCGTGAAGCCGACCCGTCAGGGATCGTTGAAAACGAAATCTGCCCGGTCTATGCCGCCCGCGTAACGAATACCCTCGCAATCAATGACGATGAAGTGATGGAGTATCAGTGGGTGGAGCTGGACGCGCTATTCCGCGCGCTGGACGCCACACCGTGGGCATTTAGCCCGTGGATGGTGCAAGAAGCGAACACTGCGCGTGAAAAACTCAGCGCCTTCGCGGCGCAATAAAAAAGCCCCGGCGATAAACGCACGGGGCTTTTTTTACGTCTTAACGGCTTATTTCACCGGACGCATCGCCGGGAACAGGATCACGTCGCGAATGGTGTGGCTGTTGGTGAACAGCATCACCATACGGTCGATACCAATACCCAGGCCAGCCGTCGGCGGCAGGCCGTGCTCCAGCGCGGTCACGTAGTCTTCGTCGAAGAACATCGCTTCGTCATCGCCTGCCGCTTTCGCGTTAACCTGATCCTGGAAGCGCTGCGCCTGATCTTCTGCATCGTTCAGCTCGCTAAAGCCGTTACCGATTTCGCGGCCCCCGATGAAGAATTCGAAGCGGTCAGTGATTTCCGGGTTCTCGTCATTACGACGCGCCAGCGGAGACACTTCCGCCGGGTATTCGGTGATGAAGGTAGGCTGAATCAGGTGCGCTTCGGCCACTTCTTCGAAGATCTCGGTCACGATACGGCCCAGACCCCAGCTCTTCTCAACCTTAATACCGATGCTTTCAGCGATCGCTTTCGCAGAGTCGAAGTTATCCAGATCCGCCATATTGGTTTCAGGACGGTATTTCTTGATCGCTTCGCGCATGGTCAGTTTTTCGAACGGCTTGCCGAAGTCGAACACCTCTTCACCGTAAGGTACCTGGGTGGTGCCCAGAATGTCCTGCGCCAGGGTGCGGAACAGGGATTCGGTCAGCTCGATCAGATCTTTGTAATCCGCATAGGCCATATAGAGTTCCATCATGGTGAACTCTGGGTTATGACGTACGGAGATACCTTCGTTACGGAAGTTACGGTTGATCTCAAACACGCGGTCAAAACCGCCGACCACCAGACGCTTCAGGTACAGTTCCGGCGCGATACGCAGGTACATGTCCAGGTCCAGGGCGTTGTGATGGGTGATGAACGGACGAGCGGAGGCTCCGCCTGGGATCACCTGCATCATCGGGGTTTCTACTTCCATAAAGTCGCGGTTAACCATGAACTGGCGAATGCCGGCCATGATCTGGGAGCGAATTTTGAAGGTCTTACGGGATTCATCGTTAGAGATGAGATCCAGGTAACGCTGACGATAGCGCGCTTCCTGATCCTGCAAACCGTGGAACTTGTCCGGCAGCGGGCGCAGGGCTTTGGTCAGAAGACGCAGCTCGGTGCAGTGGATAGACAGTTCACCGGTCTTGGTTTTGAACAGTTTACCTTTAGCGCCCAGGATGTCGCCCAGGTCCCACTTCTTGAACTGCTCGTTGTAGATGCCTTCCGGCAGGTCGTCACGAGAGACGTACAGCTGAATGCGGCCGCCAACGTCCTGTAAGGTCACGAAGGACGCTTTACCCATGATACGACGGGTCATCATGCGGCCCGCCACGGACACTTCAACGTTCAGCGCTTCCAGCTCTTCGTTCTCTTTACCGTCGAAGTCTGCGTGCAGTTGGTCTGAGGTGTGGTCACGACGAAAATCGTTCGGGAACGGCACGCCCTGCTCGCGCAGCGCTGCCAGCTTCTCGCGGCGGGTTTTCAGTTCGTTGTTAAGATCGACTACCGCGTCAGCGCCCTGTGCTTGTTGTTCAGACATGTTGGTTCCTCATAACCCTGCTTTCAAACTTGCTTCGATAAATTGGTCCAGGCTGCCGTCCAGCACCGCCTGCGTGTTACGGGTTTCAACCCCGGTGCGCAGGTCTTTGATGCGGGAGTCATCAAGGACGTAAGAACGGATCTGGCTGCCCCAGCCGATATCGGACTTGTTGTCTTCCATCGCCTGCTTCTCAGCATTTTTCTTCTGCATCTCCAGCTCATAAAGCTTCGCTTTCATCTGCTTCATGGCCTGGTCTTTGTTCTTATGCTGGGAACGGTCGTTCTGGCACTGTGTTACCAGCCCGGTTGGAATGTGGGTAATACGCACCGCAGATTCCGTACGGTTAACGTGCTGACCACCCGCGCCGGATGCGCGGTAAACGTCGATACGCAGGTCCGCCGGGTTGATGTCGATATCGATATCTTCATCCACTTCCGGGTAGACAAACGCGGAGCTGAAGGAGGTGTGACGACGGCCGCCGGAATCGAACGGGCTCTTACGCACCAGGCGGTGAACGCCGGTTTCAGTACGTAGCCAGCCGTAGGCGTAATCGCCAATAATCTTGATGGTGACGGATTTAATACCCGCCACTTCACCTTCGGATTCTTCGATAATCTCGGTTTTGAAACCGCGCGCTTCCGCCCAGCGCAGGTACATGCGCATCAGCATGCTCGCCCAGTCCTGTGCTTCGGTACCGCCAGAACCTGCCTGAATATCGAGATAGCAGTCAGCGCTATCGTATTCGCCGGAGAACATGCGACGGAATTCCAGCTGCGCCAGCTTCTCTTCCAGCACGTCGAGCTCTGCCACGGCTTCGTTAAAGGTTTCTTCGTCGTCGGCTTCGACAGCCAGCTCCAGCAGCCCAGAAACATCTTCCAGACCCTGCGCCATTTGATCCAGCGTATCTACGATGGCTTCGAGGGAAGAACGCTCTTTACCCAGCGCCTGCGCGCGCTCAGGTTCGTTCCAGACGTCCGGCTGTTCCAGCTCGGCGTTTACTTCTTCGAGACGCTCTTTCTTGGCATCGTAGTCAAAGATACCCCCTAAGAACGTCAGAGCGCTCCGTGAGGTCCTGAATGCGGTTTTTTACCGGATTAATTTCAAACATGGTCTGTTTTCTTTTATGAGCTTGTCAAAATGCGGTGATAAGAGCGGGATTGTACCGAATCCACGCCCTTTTTTATAGAGATTACTGACGCTAAATTGGCCAGATATTGTCGATGATGAGCTGAAGGGAGCGGTTACCACGGAACTCGTTAATATCCAGCTTATAGGCCAGCTCAACCTCGCGCACGCCGTTGTCCGGCCAGATGGAGGTATCAACGTTAAAGGCGATGCCGTCGAGCAGCGGTCCGCCGCCGACCGGTTCCACCATCACTTTGAGATGGCGTTCGCCCACGATGCGCTGTTGCAACAAACGAAAACGTCCGTCGAAAAGCGGCTCCGGAAACATCTGCCCCCACGGGCCGGCATCGCGCAGCATCTGCGCCACCTCCATGGTCATTTCAGCCGGTGAAAGCTCACCGTCAGAAACCACTTCACCCTGCAACAGAGCCGGATCGATCCACTCGGTGACCAGTTCGCCAAACAGACGCTGGAACTCGTCGAACTTCGCCTCTTCCAGCGACAGGCCTGCCGCCATCGCGTGACCGCCGAACTTAATCATCAGGTTCGGATGCAGCGTATCCAGACGCTCCAGCGCATCGCGCATATGCAGCCCCTGAATGGAACGACCGGAGCCTTTCAGCGTGCCGTCCCCGGCGGGGGCGAACGCGATCACCGGGCGGTGGAAACGCTCTTTAATACGCGACGCCAGAATGCCCACCACGCCCTGGTGCCATTCGGGGTGATACATCGCCAGCCCGCCCGGCAGGGTGTCACCGCTGCGCTCCAGCTTTTCGCACAGGGTCAGTGCTTCGGCCTGCATCCCCTGCTCAATCTCTTTACGGGTCTGGTTGAGTGCGTCCAGCTCACTGGCCAGCACGCGCGCTTCGCCGATGTTGTCACACAGCAGCAGCGCGACGCCAACCGACATATCGTCCAGCCGCCCCGCCGCGTTCAGGCGCGGGCCGAGGGCAAAGCCTAAATCGCTTGCCGCGAGCTTCAGCGGATCGCGGTTGGCAATTTCCAGCAGCGCCTTAATCCCCGGACGGCATTTACCTGCCCGAATGCGGCTTAAGCCCTGCCAGGTGAGAATACGGTTATTGGTATCGAGCGGCACCACGTCCGCAACGGTTCCAAGCGCCACCAGATCGAGATACTCCGCGAGGTTCGGCACGGCAATCCCGCGCGATTCGAACCAGCCCTTATCACGCAGCAACGTGCGTAACGCCAGCATCAGATAAAACGCCACCCCTACTCCGGCCAGCGATTTCGACGGGAAATCGCAGTCGCGCAGGTTCGGGTTAATGATGGCTTCGGCGGCAGGCAGGGTTTCGCCTGGCAGGTGGTGATCGGTGACCAGTACCGGGATCCCCAGCGCATGGGCATGATCGACCCCCGCATGAGAAGAGATCCCGTTATCCACGGTCATGATCATCTGTGCGCCACGGGCATGGGCCTGATCGACCACTTCCGGGCTGAGGCCGTAGCCGTCTTCAAACCGGTTCGGCACCAGGTAAGCCACGTTATCGCAGCCCAGCGCACGCAGGCTGAGCACGCTCAGCGCGGTACTGGTTGCGCCGTCGGCATCGAAATCGCCCACCACGACAATCCGCGTGCCTTCCCGGAACGCGTTGTAGAGCATTTCAGTCGCTTGTTCGATGCCACTCAGCGCTTGCCAGGGCAGCATGCCTTTGACGCTGCGCTCAAGATCGCTTGCCGTACGCACGCCACGGCTGGCGTACAGCCGCTTTAGCAGCAGCGGAAGCGTGTCTGGTAAATCCGCGGTTTCACCCGCATCGCGGCGGCGCAGTTTTATCGGGGCTTTCACGCGAATTATTTACCACCCATCTGTTTCTGGTGCTCGTCGAGGAACGCTTTCATCTCTTTTGGCCCCTGGTAGCCCGGCACCACATAGCCGTTACTCAGCACAATGGCTGGCGTACCGCTCACGCCAAACTGTACGCCCAGCGCGTAATGGTTAGCGATGTCGATATCGCAGGACGCGGGCTTCACGCCTTTGCCGTTCATCGCGTCATCAAAGGCCTTGTTGCGGTCTTTCGCACACCAGATCGCTTTCATATCCTGCTCAGGCTGGCTCTGCACGCCAGCGCGTGGGAAAGCCAGGTAACGCACGGTAATGCCCAGCGCGTTGTAGTCTTTCATCTCTTCATGCAGCTTGTGGCAGTAGCCGCAGGTGATGTCGGTGAAGACGGTAATAACGTGCTTTTCCTGCGCCGCTTTGTAGACAATCATCTCTTTTTCGAGCGCGTTCAGGTTTTTCATCAGCAGCTGGTTGGTGACGTTCACCGGCTGCGCGCCGCTCACGTCGTACATGGGTCCCTGAATGATGTGCTTACCGTCTTCGGTCACGTACAGCACGCCGCTGTTGGTCAGCACCGTTTTCATGCCAGCCACCGGCGCTGGCTGGATCTCGCTGCTGGCGACGCCGAGTTTCGTCAGAGACTGTTTAATGGCGGCATCATCCGCATGGGCAAAACCGGAAACCGAAGCTGCCAGCAGGGTGAACAGCGCTAAAGACTTTTTCATATATGTTCCTGTAACAATTCGTCGGCACTCACGCGCGAGGGTGGTGCTGTTGGTGTAGCTGCCGCAGGCGTTCCGTCGCGACATGGGTGTATATTTGCGTCGTTGAAAGATCGCTGTGTCCAAGCAACATCTGCACCACGCGTAAATCAGCGCCGTGGTTTAACAGATGCGTCGCGAAGGCGTGACGCAAAACGTGCGGCGACAGCTTCTCACTGTCAATACCCGCCAGTGTGGCGTAATGTTTAATGCGATGCCAGAACGTTTGTCGCGTCATCTGCTGCGCGCGCTGGCTCGGGAACAATACATCTATGGAGACGCCGTTCAGCAGCCACGGACGCCCGTGTTCCAGATACGTCTCCAGCCAGTAGACCGCCTCTTCACCCAGCGGCACCAGCCGTTCTTTGTTCCCTTTACCGATAACGCGCACCACGCCCTGACGCAGGCTGATATCGCTCATCGTCAGGCTCACCAGCTCGGAAACGCGCAAGCCCGTGGCGTACAATAGTTCAAGCATGGCTTTATCGCGTAACTCCAGCGGAAGGTCAACTGCGGGCGACTGTAATAATCTCTCAACTTGTGCTTCGCTGAGATCTTTTGGCAGCCGCTGAGGCAGTTTAGGCGATGCCAGCAGTGCGCTGGGGTCATCCGCGCGGATCTTCTCGCGGTACAGGTGCTGGAACAGGCGGCGCATGGCGCTCAGCAGACGCGCGGAGCTGGTGGCTTTGTACCCCCCTTCCATCCGCTCAGCCAGCAACCCTTGCAGGTCATCGCTTTGCGCGCTTTCAAGCGTCAGCCCCCGATGCGCCAGCCACTCGACCAGCAGCGTGAGATCCCGACGATAGGCGCTGAGCGTATTTTCAGCGAGGTTTTTCTCCAGCCACAGCGCGTCGAGAAACTGTTCGATGAGTGCGAGATCCTTTTCCACATCAGCCCCTTTGGTTCTGCAATCTGGCCATTATGCCTGATTGCCATCGGTTTCTGGTACACTACGCGCAAAGTCATAGCAAGAATTGAGATAGTTACGCGATGAATATTGGTCTGTTCTATGGTTCCAGCACCTGCTACACCGAAATGGCGGCGGAGAAAATTCGTGACATCATTGGCCCGGAACTGGTGACGTTGCATAACCTGAAAGATGACGCGGTTGCCTTGATGGAGCAGTACGATGTGCTGATTCTGGGTATCCCTACCTGGGACTTTGGTGAGATTCAGGAAGACTGGGAAGCCATCTGGGATCAGCTCGATTCAGTCAATTTTGAAGGCAAAATCATTGCGATGTACGGCATGGGCGACCAGCTGGGCTACGGGGAGTGGTTCCTCGACGCGCTCGGCATGCTGCATGACAAACTGGCGCCAAAGGGCGCGACGTTTATCGGCTACTGGCCTACGGAAGGCTATGAGTTCACCAGCCCAAAACCCGTCATTGCCGACGGCCTGCTGTTTGTCGGGCTCGCGCTGGATGAAACCAACCAGTACGATCTCAGCGACGAGCGCCTCCAGACCTGGTGCGAACAAATTCTGGGTGAGATGGCCGAGCAGTTTAGCTGATTTATTCCTGCGTCGGCTGTTGCACGATTAGCCGGCGCAGATCCCGCCACTCCGCGGGATCCATACTGTCTGCGGCCAGCCACAGGTGCTGGCGACGGTTGTCCTCGACCCGACGCAGCCGTAGCATCATCCCGGTATTGAGCATCCACGGCGTCCCTATCATTTCCCACTCTTTTCCCTGCCAGCGCAGGCGAGAATCCATCAGCAGCTTAATTTCACCCTGACGGGCGTTGATTCGACGCTGGCTGCGCACGCTATCAAACACTACAAACGACAGCAAAAGCAGCCACAGAGGGGTATAGCTTAGCGGCCACGGCACCAATAACACCATTGCCGCGACCAGACCGTGGAGCAGTAAGGACATCCACTGTGAGCGCCACGAGACGCGAAGATCAGATTGCCACAGGACCACGTTCCTGATTCCGTGTTTGAATTAATTGCACCATCCGTTGCAACTCGGTGTCGGCGGGCTTGCCGTGATTCATCAGCCAGTTGAATAAATCCGGATCGTCAGACTCAAGCAGACGGACAAACAGGCGCTTATCGTCATCGCTTAAGCTGTCGTACTCATACTCGAAGAAAGGCATGATGGAGATATCAAGTTCACGCATGCCGCGACGGCACGCCCAGTGAATACGGGCCTTGTTGTTAATATCCATGTTCTGTTTCCTGCATTACGTTTGGCACAGTCGGTATCCCGTTTGGTATTCATTATTGCTCTCCGGGAACACCTGCTAGTGTAACGTGTTTTTGACCGTTTCTTTACTGGAATATTGCGAACCTCGAGCAGGCTCCCTGAATAATCCTTATAAAGACAGCGGATTACACTATTTTGCGTAGCGCCACGCATAACCGCGTAATGGCACGAATGGCCTGCTGAAAGCGCTTGCATTGAATACAGTCTCTTTTACCATTAGGTATTATCAAAGCGTTAAGCAATTCAGGACATCACTATGGCATTTACACCATTTTCTCCTCGCCAGCCCGCCGCCTCTGCGCGTCTACCGCTGACGCTGATTACTCTTGATGACTGGGCACTGGCGACACTGACCGGTGCGGACAGCGAAAAATACCTGCAAGGCCAGGTCACGGCGGACGTGGCGCAGTTGACTGAGCACCAGCATCTGCTGGCCGCGCATTGCGATCCAAAAGGCAAAATGTGGAGCAACCTGCGTCTGTTCCGCCGTCAGGACGGATTCGCCTTTATTGAGCGCCGCAGCCTGCGTGACGCCCAGCTTAAAGAGCTAAAAAAATACGCGGTCTTTTCTAAAGTCACCATCGCCCCGGACGATGAACACGTTCTGCTGGGGGTCGCGGGTTTCCAGGCGCGTGCAGCGCTGAAAAACCTGTTTGCCGAGCTACCGGATGCTGAAAAACAGGTGGTCAGCGAGGGAGCGACCTCCATTCTGTGGTTCGAGCACCCGACGGAGCGCTTCCTGCTGGTAACCGACGAAGCAACGGCGGAACGCGTCACTGACGCCCTGCGCGGTGAGGCACAGCTCAACAACAGCCAGCAGTGGCTGGCGCTGAACATCGAAGCGGGCCTGCCGGTCATTGACGCGGCAAACAGCGCGCAGTTTATCCCGCAGGCGACAAACATCCAGGCGCTGGGTGGTATCAGCTTTAAGAAGGGCTGCTACACCGGTCAGGAAATGGTGGCGCGTGCGAAATTCCGCGGCGCGAACAAACGCGCCCTGTGGACGCTGGCTGGTCACGCCAGCCGTGTGCCGGAAGCGGGTGAAGATCTTGAAATGAAGATGGGCGAAAACTGGCGCCGTACCGGCACCGTGTTAGCCGCCGTCCAGCTCGATGATGGCCGCCTGCTGGTGCAGGTTGTCATGAATAATGATATGGAGCCCGACAGCGTGTTCCGCGTGCGTGATGATGCAAACACGCTCAGCATTGAGCCGCTGCCGTATTCACTGGAAGATTGATGCTGTATCGCCCGGTGTTGATATTCACCCTCTCCCTGTGGGAGAGGGTCGGGGTGAGGGCATCAGACCGCACCTTACAAAAAAACTACACCTGCCCAACATACAGATAAATTGCCAGGAAGTGGCACACGCTGCCGCCCAGCACAAAGCCGTGCCAGATGGCATGGTTGTACGGAATACGCTTGCAGACGTAGAAAATCACGCCCAGCGAGTAGACCACACCGCCCACCGCCAGAAGCGTCACGCCCCCCACCGCCAGCTTAATGGCTAACTGATACACCACAATCAGCGACAGCCAGCCCATTGTCAGATAGGTAACCAGCGACAACACTTTAAACCGGTGCGCAATGGTCAGCTTAAACAGGATCCCCAGCAGCGCCAGGCTCCAGATCACAATCATCAGGCCACGCGACAGCGGTGAGTTGAGCCCCACCAGCAAAAACGGCGTATAGGTACCCGCAATAAGAAGATAGATAGCGCAGTGGTCAAATTTCTTGAGCCATATCTTCGCCCGTTGATGCGGAATCGAGTGATACAGCGTTGAGGCAAGGAAAAGCAGGATCATACTCCCGCCATACAGGCTGTAGCTGGTAATGGCCATCGCGCTGGCGTTGGTATCCACTGCCTGTACCAGCAATAACACTAAGCCGACAATCCCAAAAACCAGGCCAATGCCATGGCTTATACTGTTGGCTACTTCCTCAGCCAGCGAATATCCCTGTGCGATTAATGGTCTGCTCACCATACTTAACTCCGGGAAAACAAAAGATGATTATTCATCGCCAGTCTATGCTAACTGAGAATGATTCCAGTGAACACCTGTTAGCTAAAATAAATCCATAATCAAGATTTATTCTTATAAATCAGTACAATGCAAAAGCAATCCACCGCACAGCTGTAAATGATTTTATTAACACCTGAGTAATCAAGGAGATAAATCCGTCTCCCGCCCTTCGTCATCATGGTATGCTTCAGGAATAGTGTCCGACAGCGAGTTTAGCCATTGTGAGTATGTTCAGCCATTCCGCCATTGCCAGCCTCAACAATCTGGAAATGATGGTCTACAACTATGTCATTAAGAACCGCGATAAAGTGATGTACATGACCATCCGCGAGCTGGCGGATGCGGCTGGGGTCTCCACTACCACTATCCTGCGCTTCTGCCGCAAGCTCAACTGCGATGGTTACTCGGAATTTCGGGTGCGCTTTAAACTCTATCTGGAGCAGAACGAGCCGCAGCAGGCGAATTTTGGTGCCAGTGAAATTATCAGCTTCTTTAAAAGCGTAAATAACGAAGAGTTTGATGCGCTATTAGATAAAGCCGTCGATATTATTTTATCATCTGAACGAATTATTTTTGTCGGTGCGGGCACCTCCGGATCGCTGGCAAAATATGGCGCACGTTTCTTTTCAAATATCGGCAAATTCAGTAACCATATCGACGATCCTTATTTCCCGGTCACTAACGACATGGCTAAAAATGCGCTGGCCATTGTACTCTCCGTCTCCGGCGAAACCGAGGAGATCCTGCGCTTCGCCAGCCAGTTCAGCCTGCACCACTGCAAGGTGCTCTCCGTCACCAGCCATGAACATTCTCGTCTCGCAAAGCTGGCGGACTTTAACCTCTCCTGGCATGTCCCGCAAACGCGTATTGGCGGCGTTTACGATATCACCACGCAAATTCCCGTCATCTATATTCTGGAATCATTAGGCCGAAAACTGGCGAAGAAATTAACAGAATAAAACATCCTGTTTTTTTGATGTGACAAATTACAATTTTCACAAATTGTTATATCGTGACATTTAATTCCGCTTTGCTAGACTCGAAATCAATAAGTCCTGAATTGAGAATAGCAAAGATGAAAAAACTCACCTTACCGAAAGATTTTTTATGGGGCGGCGCGGTGGCGGCGCACCAGGTTGAAGGCGGCTGGAACAAAGGCGGCAAAGGGCCAAGCATCTGCGACGTGCTCACCGGCGGCGCACACGGCGTTCCGCGTGAAATCACGCAGGAAGTGATTGAAGGCAAATATTACCCGAACCACGAAGCCGTCGACTTCTATGGCCATTACAAAGAAGACATTAAGCTGTTTGCCGAGATGGGCTTCAAATGTTTCCGTACCTCCATCGCCTGGACGCGCATCTTCCCGAAAGGCGACGAAACTCAGCCAAACGAAGAGGGGCTGAAGTTTTACGACGACATGTTCGATGAACTGCTGAAGTACAACATCGAGCCGGTGATCACCCTCTCCCACTTTGAAATGCCGCTGCATCTCGTTCAGGAATATGGCGGATGGACCAACCGTAAAGTGGTCGATTTCTTTGTGCGCTTCTCGGAAGTGGTATTTGAGCGCTACAAAAATAAGGTCAAATACTGGATGACCTTCAACGAAATCAACAACCAGCGCAACTGGCGTGCGCCGCTGTTCGGCTACTGCTGCTCTGGCGTGGTCTATACCGAGCACGACAACCCGGAAGAGACCATGTACCAGGTGCTGCACCACCAGTTCGTGGCCAGCGCGCTGGCGGTGAAAGCCGCACGCCGCATTAACCCGGAGATGAAAGTCGGCTGCATGCTGGCGATGGTGGCGCTCTATCCTTACTCCTGCAAGCCAGAGGACGTCATGTTTGCTCAGGAATCCATGCGCGAGCGCTACGTCTTTACCGACGTGCAGCTGCGCGGCTATTACCCGTCTTACGTGCTGAACGAGTGGGAGCGCCGTGGGTTCTCCATCAGGATGGAAGCGGGCGACGAGCAGATCCTGCGTGAGGGCACCTGCGACTACTTAGGTTTCAGCTACTACATGACCAACGCGGTCAAAGCGGAAGGCGGCACCGGTGACGCCATTTCCGGCTTCGAGGGCAGCGTGCCGAACCCACACGTCAAGGCGTCCGACTGGGGCTGGCAGATTGATCCGGTAGGCCTGCGCTATTCGCTTTGTGAACTGTACGAACGTTATCAGAAGCCGCTGTTTATCGTCGAAAATGGTTTTGGCGCCTACGACAAAGTGGAAGAGGACGGCAGCATCAACGATGACTACCGCATCGACTACCTGCGCGCCCACGTGGAAGAGATGATGAAGGCCGTGACCTGGGACGGCGTGGATCTGATGGGCTATACCCCGTGGGGCTGCATTGACTGCGTCTCCTTCACCACCGGCCAGTACAGCAAGCGCTACGGCTTTATCTACGTCAACAAGCACGACGACGGTACCGGTGACATGTCCCGCTCCCGTAAGAAGAGCTTTGAGTGGTATAAAACCGTCATTGCCAGCAACGGCGAAACGCTGTAATGGCTCGCCCTCTCTGCAAGCGGAGAGGGCAAACCGCTTATCTTCCAGACACTTCTTTACAGCTTTTGCGTTGCCAAAATATGTTCGCCCGATAATATAGGCGTCCTGAATATTTGAGGCGAACATGATCAAGCGACAACGCAACGCTATCCTGCTTGTAGCCCTGGCCTGCCTGGTGGTGCTGATATGCACCGCCCAGCGGATGGCCGGGATGCACGCGCTTGTCATGAACGTCACCGCCACGAGCCAGTCTGTCCAGCAGGGGCAGGAGAGTACCGACGCACCGGTAACCCCGTGTGAGCTTAGCGCCAAGTCGCTGATGTCGGTCCCGCCTGTTTTGTTTGAAGGCGCCCTGATTGCCGTCACCCTGCTGCTGGCGTTGCTGGCAGCCAGCCCGCCGCGCCGCGAACGGCAGTGGCCTCCCCGCGTTATCTCCCCGCCCCGGTTAAGGGTGCATCTGCGATTATGCGTCTTCCGTGAATGAGTCTTCGCCTGTTACTTCAGGTTAATTCATCATTTACGGAGATAATTTATGTTTACTGTATTCAGGCGACTGCTGGTCTGCCTGCTTTGGCTATGGCTGCCCCTCAGCCAGGCTGCCGACAGCGGCTGGCTGCGCGCCGCCGATAATCAGCACGCCAGCGTCAGGCTGCGTGCGCAACCCGAAAGCACTGGCGAAACCCGCCTGCTGCTGGACGTCGCCCTGCAAAAAGGCTGGAAAACCTACTGGCGCTCGCCGGGCGAAGGGGGCGTCGCACCCGCGATTAAATGGCATCAGCCCGTCGAGGCGAAATGGCGCTGGCCTGTGCCGCAGCGTTTCGACGTCGCGGGTATCACCACGCAGGGCTATCACGGCGATGTCAGCTTTCCCATCACCCTGCGGGGCGACGTCCCGAAGATCCTGAGCGGCGTGCTTACGCTCTCCACCTGTAGCAACGTCTGTATTCTTACCGACTACCCGTTTTCACTGAACATGACCGCATCCGCAGGCGCCGGTTTTGATTACGATTTCAGTCGGGCCATGGGCACCCTTCCGCTCAGCGGCGGGTTGACCTCAACGCTTAACGCCACCTATGCCCCCGGCAAGCTGACCGTAACGGCGCAGCGTGACGCAGGCTGGCAGGCGCCGTCCCTGTTTATCGACGGTATGGATGATGTTGATTTCGGCAAACCGGCCCTCACCGTGCGCGGTGATTCGCTGGTCGCCACCGTGCCCGTGACGGACAGCTGGGGCGAGGCCGCGCCCAACCTCAGCGGCAAAACCCTGTCGCTGGTTCTGGCCGATAGCGGGCAGGCGCAGGAGTCCAGCCTGAGCATTCAGCCGGGGAACGCCGCGCCGACGCTCTCGTTAGGCTGGGTGCTGCTGATGGCGCTGGCGGGCGGTCTGATCCTTAACGTCATGCCCTGCGTACTGCCCGTGCTGGCCATGAAGCTGGGCACGCTGATGCAAACCGAACGGCAGGCGCGGGGTCAGGTACGCCGACAGTTTCTTGCGTCGGTAGCCGGGATCGTGATCTCGTTCCTCGCGCTGGCGCTGATGATGACGGTTTTACGCTTAGGCAATCAGGCACTCGGCTGGGGGATCCAGTTCCAGAACCCGTGGTTTATTGGTGCGATGGCGATGGTGATGGTGCTTTTCAGCGCCAGCCTGCTGGGGTTGTTTGAAATCCGTCTCCCTTCCGTCGCCAGCACCTTCCTCGCCACGCGCGGCGGTAACGGGCTTGCGGGTCATTTCTGGCAAGGCGCGTTTGCCACGCTGCTTGCAACGCCCTGCACCGCGCCGTTCCTGGGTACGGCGGTCTCGGTCGCGCTGGCGGCGCCGCTTCCCCTGCTGTGGGGGATCTTCCTGGCGATGGGTATCGGCATGAGCCTGCCGTGGCTGCTGGTGGCGGTCTGGCCGGGGCTGGCCCAGCGCTTGCCGCGTCCGGGACGCTGGATGAACGTCGTACGCGTAGTGCTGGGGATGATGATGCTCGGCTCATCGCTGTGGCTGCTGAGCCTGCTGACGGTGCACATTGGCAGCCTGCCCGTCATCACGCTGGGCGTGCTCCTGATCCTTACGCTGCTGCTGGTCACCGCCTGGCGCTACCGCTGGCAAACGGCACTGCGCGCCGGGGTATTAGCTGTAGTGGTGGCCGGAGCAGTCGCGTTTGTATCCGGCTCCGGCGGCGAGGGTTCCCGCCGCGATCGTATCCACTGGCAACCGCTCAGCGAGCAGGCCATTGCCCGCGCGCTGGCGGAGAACAAACGGGTGTTCGTCGACGTGACCGCCGACTGGTGCGTGACCTGTAAAGCCAATAAATACAACGTGCTGCTGCGCGACGACGTGCAGGATGCGCTCTCCGCCCCGGACGTTGTCGCCCTGCGCGGCGACTGGAGCCGCCCCTCAGATACCATCAGCCAGTTCTTAACCACGCGCGGCAGCGCCGCCGTGCCGTTTAACCAGATCTACGGACCGGGATTACCGCAGGGCCACGTGCTGCCTGCGTTGTTAAGCCGCGAAGCGGTGCTGAGCACCCTGTCCGATGCAAAAGGAAAATAACATGAGAGCCTTAATAGCCTTACTTCTGCTGTCGTTATCAACGTTCGGTTTCGCCGCACCGTCAGATGACGCTTCCAGCGACCAGCTGGCAAAACTGTTGTTTAACGACCCCAACAGCCCGCGAACCGGCGCGGCATCGCCGAAGCTGACCATCGTCTCCTTCACGGACTACAACTGCCCGTATTGCAAGCAGTTCGACCCAATGCTGGAGAAAATCGTGCAGGAAAATCCCGACGTGCAGCTCATCGTCAAACTACTGCCGTTTAAGGGACAAAGCTCGGTAAATGCCGCGAAAGCGGCGCTCTCGACGTGGCAGCAGGCGCCGGATAAATTCTGGGCGCTGCACCAGCGGTTGATGATGAAAAAGGGCTATCACGATGACGCCAGCATCGCCGCCGCAAAGGTCAAGACCGGAACGGACAGCATTAAAACGGATGATAAAACCATGGACAGCCTAAAGATGAACCTCATCCTGGCGCAGGTGCTGAATATTCAGGGTACCCCGGCGACCATTATCGGCGACCAGATGGTGGCGGGCGCCATTCCGTATGACGACCTGGAGGGGCTGGTCAAAGAACAGCTGGCAAACGCCCGTGGCAAGTAAGCTTCCGCGCCTGCTGCGCGAGCTGGGCGTGTGGCTGCTGATTGGCGTAGCCGTGAGCCTGGCGGTGGACTATTTCCGCCAGCCCGCGCTGCCGCAGAATTTCTCCGCGACGGCACTGCACACCCTCGACGGTCAGCCCGTCGATCTTATCGCCATGAGTAAGGAGCGACCGCTGCTGGTCTACGTCTGGGCGACATGGTGCGGCGTTTGCCGCTACACCACGCCGTCGGTGGCGGCGCTTGCCGCGGACGGGGGTAACGTGATGTCGGTTGCGCTGCGCTCGGGCGATAACGCGACGCTCGAAACATGGATGAGGAAGAAGAAGGCGATGATGCCCACGGTCAACGACGCCAGCGGAGAACTGGCGCGTGAGTGGGACGTTAAGGTGACGCCAACGCTGGTGGTGATCTCTCACGGTGAGGTGAAGTCGATCACCACCGGCTGGACCAGCGGCTGGGGAATGCGCCTGCGGCTGTGGCTGGCGTCGTAGCGTTACTTCCCGCCAGCCAGCTCCAGGAAGCTACCAGTAACATAGGAGGCTTTGTCGCTCAGCAGCCAGGCAATGGCCTGGGCGACCTCCTCCGGCTGACCGCCACGCTGCATCGGTAACATCGACTTCACCCGATCCACACGCCCCGGCTCGCCGCCGGAGGCGTGAATATCGGTATAAATCAGGCCTGGCCGCACGCAGTTAACGCGAATGCCATGTGCCGCCACCTCCAGCGCGAGGCCGGTAGTCAGGGAATCCACCGCCCCTTTGGAGGCGGCATAATCCACATATTCCCCCGGCGCGCCCAGCCGTGATGCCGCCGAGGAGACATTCACAATCGCGCCGCCCTTGCCGCCGTGTTTATGCGACATGCGCTTCACCGCTTCACGGCAGCAGAGAAAATAGCCGGTGACGTTGGTAGCCAGCACGCGGTTAATACGTTCAGCGGAGAGGTTTTCAATGGTGGACTGTTCAAACAAAATTCCGGCGTTGTTCACCAGTGCGGCGAGCGGCTCACCTTCGCGATCGAGGCTGGCGAACATCGCCATCACCTGCGCCTCATCGCTGATGTCCGCGCGCACGGCAAAGGCTTTACCGCCCGCGTCCACGATCTGATTAATGACCTCTGTCGCGGCTTTGATGTTGTGATGAAAATTCACCGCAACGGTGTAGCCTTCGCTTGCCAGCTGTAGCGCGGTGGCTTTACCAATACCCCGGCTGGCGCCGGTGACCAGTGCAATTGCCATTCTTTTCTCCCAATAAAAAAGCCGGGTAGCGGCTTCGCTTTACCCGGCCTACGTTACTACAGGAACAACGTTACTGGTATTCGCTCATCGGTACGCAGGAGCAGAACAGGTTACGGTCGCCGTAAACATCATCAAGACGTTTCACGGTTGGCCAGTATTTGTTTGCCACACCTGCCGGGAAGACAGCCAGCTCGCGGGTATAACCGTGGTTCCACTCTGCCACCAGTTCGTTCTGGGTATGCGGCGCGTTAACCAGCGGGTTATCTTCCAGCGTCCACTCCCCGCCTTTCACGCGGTCGATTTCGCTGCGGATCGCCAGCATGGCGTCGATAAAGCGATCCAGCTCCACCTTGCTTTCAGACTCGGTCGGCTCAACCATCAGCGTTCCCGCAACCGGGAAGGACATGGTTGGCGCGTGGAAGCCGTAGTCGATCAGGCGCTTGGCAATATCCAGCTCGCTGATGCCCGTCTCTTCTTTCAGAGGACGAATATCGAGGATGCATTCGTGCGCCACGCGACCGTCGCGGCCGGTATAGAGCACCGGATAGGCGTCCTTCAGACGCGTTGCGATGTAGTTGGCGTTAAGGATCGCTACCTGGCTGGCCTGCTTCAGCCCTTCCGCGCCCATCATGCGGATGTACATCCAGCTGATTGGCAGGATAGAGGCGCTGCCGAACGGTGCCGCGGAGACCGCGCCCTGACGGGTCAGCATGCCTTCAATCTGCACCACGCTGTGGCCTGGGACAAACGGCGCCAGGTGCGCCTTCACGCCGATAGGACCCATGCCCGGGCCGCCACCGCCGTGCGGAATGCAGAACGTTTTATGCAGGTTCAGGTGCGACACGTCCGCGCCAATAAAGCCCGGAGAGGTGATGCCCACCTGGGCGTTCATGTTTGCGCCGTCGAGGTAAACCTGGCCGCCGAACTGATGCACCACTTCACACACTTCACGGATGGTCTCTTCGTACACGCCGTGGGTGGATGGGTAGGTCACCATGATGCAGGAGAGTTTGTCGCCCGCCTGCTCGGCTTTGGCGCGCAGGTCGGCCAGATCGATGTTGCCGTTTTTGTCGCACGCCACAACCACCACTTCCATTCCTGCCATCTGGGCAGAAGCCGGGTTGGTACCGTGGGCGGAGCTTGGGATCAGGCAGATATCGCGATGGCCTTCGTTGCGGCTTTCGTGATAGTGACGGATTGCCAGCAGGCCTGCATATTCACCCTGCGCGCCGGAGTTCGGCTGCATGCAGAGCGCGTCATAACCGGTCAGCTTCACCAGCCAGTCGGAGAGCTGGTTGATCATCATGTGATAACCTTCCGCCTGCTCAGCCGGGCAGAACGGGTGCAGCTCAGAGAATTCAGGCCAGGTAATTGGGATCATCTCAGCCGCGGCGTTCAGCTTCATGGTGCAGGAGCCCAGCGGGATCATCGCCTGGTTCAGCGCCAGATCTTTACGTTCCAGAGAGTGCATGTAACGCATCATCTCGGTTTCGCTGTGATAGCGGTTGAACACCGGGTGAGTCAGGATCGCGTCGTCGCGCAGCATGCTTTCCTGAATGGAGCGGCTGTCGAGCGCAACCTCTTTGTCGAGCGTATCAACATCCAGACCGTGTGCGTCACCCAGCAATACGTTGAACAGGGTCAGGATATCGTCACGGGTGGTGCTTTCGTCCAGCGTAATGCCGACTGCATTGTGAATGTCGCTGCGCAGGTTGATTTGCGCTGCCTCGGCGCGCGCCAGCACGGCCGCTTTGTCTGCCACCTCGACGCACAGGGTGTCGAAATAGTGTTCATGACGCAGTCTGAGACCTTTCTGTTGCAGACCGCAGGCCAGGATATCGGCCAGACGGTGGATGCGGCTGGCAATGCGCTTCAGGCCAGCCGGACCGTGGAACACCGCGTACAGGCTGGCAATGTTAGCCAGCAGTACCTGCGAGGTACAGATGTTGGAGTTCGCTTTCTCGCGGCGGATATGCTGCTCGCGGGTCTGCATCGCCATGCGCAGCGCGGTGTTACCGGCGGCATCTTTCGATACGCCGATAATACGGCCTGGCATGGAGCGTTTAAATTCATCTTTCGCGCCAAAGAACGCCGCGTGCGGGCCGCCGTAGCCCATCGGCACGCCGAAACGCTGGGCTGAGCCGAAAACAATATCCGCGCCCTGTTTACCTGGCGCCGTCAGCAGCACCAGCGCCATAAAATCAGCGGCGACGCTAACAATAATCTTACGGGATTTCAGCTCGGCGATCAGTGCGCCGTAGTCGTGTACTTCCCCGGTGGTGCCCACCTGCTGCAACAGCACGCCGAAGACGTCCTGGTGATCCAGCACTTTTTCAGCGTCGTCGACAATCACCTCAAAGCCGAAGGTTTCCGCACGGGTGCGCACCACGTCCAGCGTCTGGGGATGCACGTCCGCCGCGACGAAGAAACGGTTGGCGTTTTTCAGTTTGCTCACGCGCTTCGCCATCGCCATCGCTTCGGCGGCGGCGGTGGCTTCATCCAGCAGCGAGGCAGAGGCGATATCCATACCGGTCAGATCCAGCGTCACCTGCTGGAAGTTCAGCAGCGCTTCCAGACGGCCCTGGGAGACTTCTGGCTGATACGGGGTATAAGCGGTGTACCAGCCCGGGTTTTCCAGCATGTTACGCAGGATCACCGGCGGTAACTGCACGTTGGTGTAGCCCATGCCAATGTAAGACTTATAGCGCTTGTTAAGGCCGGCGATGGCCTTAAGCTCCGCCAGCGCGGCGAACTCCGTCGTGGACTCGCCTACCTGCGGCGGCGTGGCAAGCTGGATGTCCTTTGGCACGATCTGGCCGATCAGTGCGTTTAATGAATCCGCGCCAACTGTCTTCAGCATCTCCTGCCTTTGCTGAGCATCCGGCCCAATGTGACGTTCAATGAAGGCGCCACGGTTTTCAAGCTGGCTTAAAGTCTGTGTCATGAGCGATGGTTCCTGAAACGTGCAGTGAATGTGTTTTCTCCCTCTCCCTAAGGGAGAGGGCTGGGGTGAGGGTATCGTCTGGGGGGCGCCACCCACCCCAC
>NZ_JBMKHN010000003.1:271191-381031 GCF_049238425.1 Enterobacter cloacae complex sp. IR5401
GAGGGAAATGGCTTATTCGTCTTCCAGTAGTGCTTCGTACGCGGTCGCATCCAGCAGCGCGGCAACCTGCGCTTCGTCGCTGGCTTTGATCTTGAAGATCCAGCCGCCTTCATACGGTTCGCTGTTCACCAGCTCCGGGGAGTCGCTGAGCGCGTCGTTCACGGCAACAATTTCACCGCTTACCGGGGCGTAGATGTCAGAGGCCGCTTTAACGGATTCCGCCACCGCACAGTCATCGCCTGCGCTCACGGTTGCGCCCACTTCCGGCAGGTCAACAAACACCATGTCGCCCAGCAGCTCCTGCGCGTGCTCGGTGATCCCAACGGTGTAAGTGCCGTCCGCCTCTTTGCGCAGCCACTCGTGTTCTTTGCTGTATTTCAGTTCTGCTGGCACATTGCTCATTGAAGTTCTCCTGATAAAAATAGTTAGGCGACCGGCTTACCGGCGCGAACAAAAATCGGTTTGGTCACGTTGACCGGCATTTCGCGGTTGCGGATCTGCACCACCGCCGTTTCGCCAATCCCCGCCGGCACGCGTGCCAGGGCAATACTGTAGCCGAGCGTCGGGGAGAACGTTCCGCTGGTGATCACGCCTTCGCGATGATTGCCATCGGCATCGGTGAAGCGCACCGGCAGCTCGCCGCGCAGCACGCCTTTTTCTTTCATCACCAGGCCTACCAGCTGTTCAGTGCCCTTCTCGCGCTGCATCTCCAGCGCTTCACGACCAATAAAATCACGGTCAGCCGGTTCCCATGCGATGGTCCAGCCCATGTTGGCGGCCAGCGGAGAGACGCCTTCGTCCATCTCCTGACCGTAGAGGTTCATCCCCGCTTCCAGACGCAGCGTATCGCGCGCGCCCAGGCCCGCAGGCTTCACACCTGCCTCCACCAGCGCACGCCAGAAATCAGCGGCCTTCTCGTTTGGCATGGCAATTTCATAGCCCGCTTCACCGGTGTAGCCGGTGGTGGCGATAAACAGATCCCCCGCCTGCACGCCGAAGAATGGCTTCATGCCTTCGGTGGCTTTGCGCTGCTCGTCGCTGAACAGAGACGCGGCTTTCGCCTGGGCGTTTGGCCCCTGTACGGCAATCAGCGACAGATCGTCACGGACAGTGATGTCAATGGCGTAAGGTTCAGCGTGTTGGGAAATCCAGGAGAGGTCTTTTTCGCGGGTGGCGGAGTTTACAACGAGGCGGAAGAAATCTTCGGTGAAGTAGTAGACGATGAGGTCGTCAATCACGCCGCCAGAGGCATTGAGCATACCGGTATAGAGCGCTTTGCCCGGCGTCTTCAGTTTGGCGACGTCGTTTGCCAGCAGATAACGCAAAAACTCCCGGGTGCGGCTACCGCGCAGGTCGACAATCGTCATATGAGACACGTCGAACATACCGGCATCGGTGCGCACCGCGTGGTGCTCATCAATCTGCGAGCCGTAGTGCAGCGGCATCATCCAGCCGTGGAAGTCCACCATGCGGGCACCGCATAACACGTGCTGTTCGTACAAAGGAGTCTGTTGAGCCATCTTTTCCTCGTTGAAAAATTCACCGTGAAACCCGGTGTCGGCCTCGCGATCGGGGGCCGACGCAAACGTTCTCTTTTACCTGAACTTACCACCGAAACCGGCGGTTAACCATAAGGTAAAACGGGTCATCACATTAGCTTATGACCAAAAATCGCTGAAAAGCCTACAGAGTTATTCACTGGGAAAATGCGATTAAACCCGCATAAAATTAACAATGATCTAACAGGATTTAGCAGATGCTGATATTTCATGCGGAAAAATGGGCCGAATTTCCGTAACATAAAAATAGTAAGATTAGATTTTCTAATGCGAAAAATGACGTGAAATTAGATTATTTCAAACGAGGGAATTTCCCCGGCGCGCAGGCCGGGAAAATAAAGTGTGACGGGGATCGAGATTAACGTAACCAGTCGGGAAGATCGTTGAGGCCCATTGCCTGACGAAGAAGCTGCGGTTTTACGCCGGGAAGGGTGTCGGCCAGTTTGAGGCCAATATCGCGCAGCAGTTTTTTCGCCGGGTTCGCTCCGGCAAACAGCTCGCGGAAGCCCTGCATACCCGCCAGCATCATCGCCGCACTGTGTTTGCGGCTGCGCTCGTAGCGACGCAGATACAGATGCTGACCAATATCTTTGCCTTCCCGATGCAGGCGACGCAGCTCTTCAACCAGCTCAGCCGCGTCCATAAAGCCGAGGTTCACTCCCTGCCCGGCCAGCGGATGAATGGTATGCGCCGCATCCCCCACCAGCGCCAGACGGTGCGCGGCAAACTGACGCGCGTAGCGACCGGTTAACGGAAACGTCTGGCGTTCGCTTTCAAGCCCGCACAGGCCCAGACGGTTATCAAACGCCACGCATAGCGCCTGACTGAAGGCATCCGGCGTCGTCTCCTGCATCTGCTGCGCTTTCTCCGGCTCTAAGGACCAGACGATGGAGCAGAGATGCGGATCGGCAAGCGGCAGGAAGGCCAGAATGCCGTCATTATGGAAAATCTGGCGCGCCACGCCGCCGTGCGGCTCTTCGGTGCGGATTGTGGCCACCAACGCGTGATGACGGTAATCCCAGAAGGTCAGCGGAATATCCGCTTTGTTACGGAGCCAGGAATTGGCGCCGTCGGCACCCACTACCAGACGCGCAGTCAGCATATCGCCACTTTCAAGAGTGATAAACGCGTCGTTTTCGCCCCACGCCACCTGCTGAAGTTTCGCCGGTGCGATCAGCGTGACGTCGCTGCACTGCTGTGCTTTCTGCCACAGCACGTGGTGGATCACCGCGTTTTCAACGATATGTCCAAGGTGGCTGTAACCCATGCTTTCATCGTCAAACGCGATACGGCCAAAGCTGTCTTTGTCCCACACTTCCATCCCGTGATAACAACTGGCACGGAGCGCCACGATTTCAGACCAGACGCCAAGGTGCGTCAGTAGCTTTTCGCTGGCGGCATTGATCGCCGAGACGCGAAGCTCTGGCGGTGCATCCTGCGCCACAGGCTGCGGCGCTTTTTGCTCAAGCACGGCCACGCGCAGGCCGCTGCCCTGTAAACCACAAGCCAGCGCCAGTCCTACCATTCCGCCGCCCACAATGGCGACATCAACATTTTGCACGGTCAATACTCCTTAACGCGCGACCCAACCCAGGGTCCGCTGCGCCAGCACGTCACGTGCCGGAATGAACAGTTCCATCGCCATAAGCCCAAGGTTGCGACCCGCAACCAGCGGTGCCCAGCGATTGGCAAACAGGTGGACTAAACCGTCGGTGACGCCAATGGTCGCCGCTTTGTCCGCCTGGCGTCGTTTCTGGTAATGGCTCAGCACTGAGTATGCGCCACAATCCTGTTGTTCGCTCCACGTCCGGGCCAGGAGCTCGGCCAGGCTCATCACGTCACGGAGGCCAAGGTTGAAGCCTTGCCCGGCGATGGGGTGTAGCGTCTGCGCGGCGTTGCCGACCAGGGCGACGCGATGGGAGACAGTCTGCGATGCGGTCGTCAGCGCAAGCGGATAGGCCACGCGTTTTCCGGCGTGGGTGATGCGCCCAAGCCGCCAGCCGAAGGCCTTTTGCAGCTCGGAACAAAAACGTTCGTCGGACCAGGAGAGAACCTCATCGGCCCGATCCTGCGCATGGCACCATACCAGCGAGCAGCGCCCGTTCGACATCGGCAGCATGGCCAGCGGGCCGTGCTCCGTGAAGCGCTCAAATGCCCTGCCGTTATGCGCGCCAGCCGTAGAGACATTAGCGATGACCGCCGCCTGTCCATAGGGTTCAGAGCGCCATTCGACGCCGCACTGCGTGGCGATCGCGGAGCGTGAACCATCTGCCGCCACCAGCAGTTGCCCCTCCAGCGTGGTGCCGTTGTCCAGCGTCACGCTGACGGCCTCGTCACGGCGGCTGAAGCTGGCGACGCGCGCCGGACAGTGCAGCGTAACGCCAGGGGCATCCTGTAACAGACGGAACAGCCGCAGCCCCACGTCATGCAGCTCGACGACCTGCCCCAGTGCCTCAATTCGGTAATCGTGGGCATCCAGCGTCACAAACCCGGCGTGGCCGCGATCGCTGACGTGAACGGTGCCGATGGCCGTCGCGCAGTCCGCTATCGCCTGCCAGATCCCAATGCGCGCAAGCTGCTGGCAGGTTCCCTGGGCCAGCGCGATGGCGCGGGCATCGAAGCCGGGATGATCGGCCGCCTGCGGCGCAACCGCCTCAACAAGATGCACCGGAAGCTGGCCTTTGGTTAACTGCGAAATGGCCAGCGCCAGAGTAGCGCCGGTCATGCCTCCGCCAACGATGATCACGCTCATACGCGTGCCGCCGCCATCAGCGCCTCGATGTCGTCGGCTTTTTTCACCACGGTCGCGGTCAGGTTTTCGTTACCGGTTTCGGTGATGACGATGTCATCTTCAATGCGAATGCCGATCCCGCGGTACCGTTCTGGCACGTCGGCATCCGGCGCGATGTACAGCCCAGGCTCAACGGTCAGCACCATGCCTGGCTCCAGCACGCGCGAACGTTCCGGACCGTATGCCCCGACGTCATGCACATCCAGCCCCAGCCAGTGGCTCAGGCCGTGCATAAAGTACGGACGATGGGCGTTTTCGGTTATAAGGGTGTCCACATCGCCTTTCAAAATGCCGAGCTTCACCAGCCCGGTAATCATGATGCGCACCACCTCGCCCGTAACCTCCTGGATGGAGGTGCCAGGGCGGAACAGCGTCAGCGCGGTCTCCAGAGACTCAAGCACGATGTCATAGATTTCACGCTGCGCGGTGGTGAATTTACCGTTCACCGGGAAGGTACGGGTGATGTCGCCCGCGTAACCCTGATATTCACAGCCCGCGTCAATCAGCACCAGATCGCCGTCGCGCAGTTCACTTTCGTTTTCGGTGTAGTGCAGAATGCAGCCGTTTTCACCGCCGCCTACGATGGTGTTATAGGACGGGAAGCGCGCGCCGTGACGGTTAAATTCATGGTGAATTTCGCCTTCAAGCTGGTACTCGAACATACCGGGACGGCACTTTTCCATGGCGCGGGTATGCGCCAGGGCGCTGATTTCGCCCGCGCGGCGCATCACATTCAGCTCTTCTTCAGACTTAAACAGGCGCATCTCATGCACCATCGGTCGCCAGTCCGTCAGGGTGGCGGGTGCAGACAAATTCTGACGTGAGCCTTTACGCAGCTTATCCAGCGCGGTGAAGACAATGTCATCCGCATACGCGTATTCGCCCTGCGCGTGATAGAGCACGTCCAGGCCGTTCAGCAGTTGGTAAAGCTGCTGGTTGATTTCGCTGTAGGCCAGCGCACGGTCCACGCCCAGTTTTTCCGGCGCCGCCTCCTGCCCTAAGCGGCGGCCAAACCAGATTTCCGCGGTCAGATCGCGCACGCGGTTAAAAATCACGCTGTGGTTGTGGGTGTCATTGCTTTTAATCAGCACCAGTACCGCTTCCGGCTCGTTAAACCCGGTGAAGTACCAGAAATCACTGCTCTGGCGATAGGGGTATTCGCTGTCGGCGCTGCGCGTCACTTCCGGCGCGGCGAAAATCAGGGCAGCGCTTCCCGGCTGCATTTTTGCCAGCAGCGCCTGACGACGGCGAGAATACTCTTGACTGGAGATAACCATGACACCCTCCTGTGCGTTATTTTTCTTAGTGTAATGTTGGCTTGCGAACTTCCGGCGCGGTCGGCTGCGAGCGCGTAAAGTTGTCGTGGCACAGCAGAGACGCCACGCGCACGTACTCGATAATCTCTTCGAGAGACATTTCCAGCTCTTCCTGGTCTTCGTCTTCATCGTAGCCGAGCTGGGCGATATTACGCAGATCGTCGATCGCTTCACCCGCTTCGCCGGTCACTTTATCCAGTTTAGGCTGGGTTACGCCCAGGCCAAGAAGATAGTGGTTTACCCAACCCGCGAGCGCATCGGCGCGATCGAAGACGCTGACATCGTCGCCTTCAGGCAGATAAAGCTGAAAAAGAAAGCCATCGTCTTCCAGGGAATCGCTGGTTGCGGCGTGCATTTTACGCAGCGCTTCCGCCAGTTCGTGGCCAAACGCCAGCCCTTCGTTGGTGAGGTCGTGGATCAGCGGCTGCCATGAGCTGTCGCTGTTTCCGCCGCACAGTATGCCGCTGATCAGACCGTGCATTTCGGCAGGGGTCAGACCGACTCCCTGCTGGTTCAGTAACTGGTTTAAATCCTTGTAACCAGGCATTTCGTTCTGTATAGACATACGCATTCGTCATCAAAGGGAGGATATTCATGATATGCTACCACTTTGGACCCTGGTGATACCAGAAAAGGGCTTGTATCTTCACATCAGGGTAGCTATAGTGTCGCCCCTTCGCAGCCCCCGGGGCAGTAAGCGAAGGCAGCGCAGTCAATCAGCAGGAAGGTGGCATGTCTGCACAACCCGTCGATCTCCAGATTTTTGGCCGTTCACTGCGAGTGAATTGTCCGCCTGAACAAAGGGATGCCTTGAATCAGGCTGCGGACGATTTGAATCAGCGGTTGCAAGATCTAAAAGAACGCACTAGAGTCACAAATACTGAGCAGCTGGTTTTCATCGCCGCGTTGAACATCAGCTATGAACTGACTCAGGAAAAAGCGAAGACCCGCGATTACGCGGCAAGCATGGAGCAGCGCATTAAAATGCTCCAGCAGACCATAGAACAGGCATTGCTTGATCAAGGTCGCAGTCCCGAAAGACCGGGACCAAAGTTTGAATAACACTTCTCAGTTGACTATGGTAGAGTAACTGTGAAGACAAAATTTCTCTGAGATGTTCGCAAGCGGGCCAGTCCCCTGAGCCGATATTTCATACCACAAGAATGTGGCGCTCCATGGTTGGTGAGCATGCTCGGTCCGTCCGAGAAGCCTTAAAACTATGACGACACATTCACCTTGAACCAAGGGTTCAAGGGTTACAGCCTGCGGCGGCATCTCGGAGATTCCCTCTCTTTTCTTCTACCGACTACCATGACTCAATTCCCTGAAGTTTCTGCTTCACGCCAGGACATCCGTCAGCTTATTCGCCAGCGTCGTCGCGCCTTAAGCGCCGAGCAACAGGCACATTTTGCCCAGCAGGCCGCCGCCCGCATGATGGCCTATCCGCCTGTGGTGATGGCAAACACCGTCGCCCTGTTTCTCTCGTTTGATGGTGAGCTGGATACCCAACCGCTTATCGACCAGCTCTGGCGCGCCGGGAAAAAAGTTTATCTGCCGGTGCTACATCCCTTTAGCCGAGGCAATCTGCTGTTTCTGCACTACCATCCGCACAGCGAGCTGGTGGTAAATCGTCTGAAAATCACCGAACCCAAACTCGACGTGCGCGACGTGCTGCCGCTATCTGAACTGGATGTGCTGATTACGCCGCTGGTGGCGTTTGACGAGCAGGGCCAGCGATTAGGCATGGGCGGGGGGTTCTACGACAGGACGCTGCAAAACTGGCAGCAGTACGGATTGCAGCCGGTGGGGTATGCGCATGATTGCCAGGGCGTGGAGGTATTACCCGTAGAGAAATGGGATGTGCCGTTGCCGGCGGTGGTGACGCCCATTAAAACCTGGACCTGGTAGAATAAAGCCGGGTGGCGGCTACGCCTTACCCGGCCTACATAAATCATCGAACATTGTAGGTCGGGTAAGCGTAAGCGCCACCCGACACCACAGACCGCACCATCAGTACAGCAGACGCGCGCGAATCGTCCCCGGAATGGCCTTCATGCTCTGCAATGCTTTCTCGGCGATGTCTTCATCCGCTTCAATATCAATAACCACATAACCCATCTGCGAGTTAGTTTGCAGATACTGCGCAGCAATGTTAACGCCCTGCTCGGCAAAGATCTGGTTGATGGCGGTCAGCACGCCAGGACGGTTTTCGTGGATGTGCAGCAGACGACGCCCACCGTGCAGCGGCAGAGACACCTCCGGGAAGTTCACCGCAGAGAGCGTTGAACCGTTATCGGAATATTTGCTCAGTTTACCCGCCACTTCCAGGCCGATATTCTCCTGCGCTTCCTGAGTAGAACCGCCGATGTGCGGCGTCAGGATCACGTTGTCGAACTCGCACAACGGAGAGGTGAACGGATCGCTGTTGGTGGCCGGTTCCGTCGGGAACACGTCAATCGCCGCACCCGCCAAATGTTTACGCTTCAGCGCGTCGCACAGTGCAGGAATATCGACCACCGTACCGCGCGCGGCGTTGATCAGCAGAGAGCCCGGCTTCATCAGCGCCAGCTCTTCTGCGCCCATCATGTTTTTGGTGGACGCATTTTCCGGCACGTGCAGGCTTACCACGTCGCTCATATTCAGCAGGTCAGACAGGTGTTGAACCTGGGTGGCATTGCCTAACGGCAGCTTGCTTTCGATATCGTAAAAATAGACATGCATACCGAGAGATTCCGCCAGAATCCCCAACTGGGTACCGATGTGGCCATAGCCGATGATACCCAGTTTTTTCCCACGGGCTTCGTAGGAGCCCGCAGCCAGCTTATTCCACACGCCGCGGTGCGCTTTGGCGTTAGCCTCCGGAATGCCGCGAAGCAGCAGCAGCAGCTCGCCAATTACCAGCTCCGCCACGGAACGGGTGTTAGAGAACGGCGCGTTAAAGACCGGGATACCGCGTTTTGCGGCGGCATTCAGATCAACCTGGTTGGTGCCGATGCAGAAACAGCCAATCGCCACCAGCTTTTCCGCCGCAGCAATAACGTCTTCAGTCAGTTGGGTACGGGATCGCAGGCCAATGAAATGGGCATCACGGATGGACGCTTTCAGCTCTTCAGTGTCCAGCGCGCCTTTGTGAAATTCGATGTTGGTGTAGCCTGCTGCGCGAAGGCTATCGAGCGCTTTCTGGTGCACGCCTTCAACCAGCAGGAATTTAATCTTGTCTTTCTCCAGTGATACCTTTGCCATTTACCCGACCCTGTTTTTGTCTGAACTGATGTTGTGCTGGATATAAATCCGCTGTAGCCAACATATCAAAAAAAACTATTGCAGCAATATGAACGTTTGCGTCAGTACGCTGAAGGAAAGTCATACAGCGCAAAATGGCAGAGGAAAATGCTATGGAAATTTACAAACGCGGAAGGATCGGCAAAAGAGACATAAAAACGTGACACAAGTCACCGAATTTAGCGTTTCAAAAATTTTTTAGCGGGGGGAGGACTCCCCCCGTCAGATCATTTTACGATGGTTTTCACGCCGTCAGCGGTGCCGATCAGCGCCACATCCGCGCCACGGTTGGCAAATAACCCTACGGTAACAACGCCTGGAATGCCGTTGATCGCATTTTCCAGCGCAATGGCATCGAGGATCTCAAGGCCGTGAACGTCGAGGATCACGTTGCCGTTGTCGGTCACCACACCCTGACGGTATTCCGGACGACCGCCCAGCTTCACAAGTTGACGGGCAACCGCGCTGCGCGCCATCGGGATCACTTCGACCGGCAGCGGGAAATTCCCCAGAATGTCGACCTGCTTGGAGGCGTCCGCGATGCAGATGAACTTATCCGCCACGGAAGCGATGATTTTTTCGCGGGTCAGCGCCGCGCCACCGCCTTTGATCATCTGCATGTGGCCGTTGATTTCATCCGCGCCATCAACGTAAATGCCCAGACGGTCCACTTCGTTGAGGTCGAAAACGGTGATGCCGAGGCTTTTCAGCTTTTCCGTGGAAGCATCGGAGCTGGAAACCGCGCCCTCGATCTGCCCCTTCATCGTGCCCAGCGCATCGATAAAGTGCGCCGCCGTCGACCCCGTACCAACACCGACAATGGTACCCGGCTGTACGTACTGGAGAGCGGCCCATCCTACTGCTTTTTTCAGTTCATCCTGCGTCATGATCGTTTTGCCTGTGGTGTGAAAACTCAGGGCGCATTATAGAACACGTCGAATGGATTTCGTCTGCCACGAAGGGAAAATTGTGTCATAGTGCAGATTAAGCAAAATTAAGGAGTCAGCCAGAGCAATGAAACGTCCGGACTACAGAACACTACAGGCACTTGATGCAGTTATTCGTGAACGCGGTTTTGAGCGCGCGGCGCAAAAGCTGTGCATCACCCAGTCCGCCGTATCACAGCGTATCAAACAGCTTGAAAACATGTTCGGGCAGCCGCTGCTGGTGCGTACCGTACCGCCGCGTCCGACAGAGCAAGGACAAAAGCTCCTCGCCCTGCTGCGTCAGGTTGAACTGCTGGAAGATGAATGGCTGGGCGATGAACAAACCGGCTCCACGCCGCTGCTGCTGTCGCTGGCGGTGAACGCCGACAGTCTGGCAACCTGGCTGCTGCCGGCCCTTGCGCCGGTGCTGGCCGACTCCCCAATCCGCCTGAACCTTCAGGTTGAAGACGAGACCCGCACTCAGGAACGCCTGCGCCGTGGCGAAGTGGTTGGGGCGGTCAGTATTCAGCCGCAGGCGCTGCCAAGCTGTCTGGTGGATCAGCTGGGCGCGCTGGATTACCTGTTTGTCGGTTCAAAAGCCTTTGCAGAGCGCTACTTCCCGAACGGCGTGACTCGCGCCGCGCTGCTGAAAGCCCCTGCCGTCGCGTTCGACCATCTGGACGATATGCATCAGGCCTTCCTGCAACAAAACTTCGATTTGCCGCCGGGCAGCGTGCCGTGTCATATCGTTAACTCGTCCGAAGCCTTCGTACAGCTCGCGCGTCAGGGCACCACCTGCTGCATGATCCCGCATTTGCAGATTGAGAAAGAGTTGAAAAGCGGTGAGCTGATTGATTTAACCCCGGGGCTGTATCAGCGCCGGATGCTGTACTGGCACCGTTTTGCCCCGGAAAGCCGCATGATGCGCAACGTCACCGACGCGCTGCTGGCGTTTGGGCATAAGGTGTTGAGACAGGATTAATCGCTTGAATTCCCTCTCCCTGTGGGAGAGGGTTAGGGTGAGGGCAAACTACTGCGCCTTAGCCGCCTCAGTTTGCTGAGTTTCAGTCGGTTCCAGCTGGAACACCACATCAACCTGATCGTCGAACTGAATGGTTGGCTGCTCGTAGGTTTCCTGAGCAGAAACCGGCGCGGCGTCCGCCTTCATCATCCGCACCATCGGGCTTGGCTGGTAGTTTGAAACGTGGTAGCGCACGCTGTAAACCGGACCGAGCTTGGTCTTGAAGCCGGAAGCCAGCTGCTGCGCCTGATGAATGGCATCATCTATCGCCGCTTTACGCGCTTCGTCTTTATATTTCTCCGGTTGCGCAACGCCCAGCGAGACGGAACGAATTTCGTTCAGCCCTGCCTTCAGCGCACCATCCAGCAATCCGTTGAGCTTATCAAGCTGGCGTACAGTCACTTCCACAGTACGCACGGCGCGATAGCCTTTCAGGATGCTTTTGCCGTTCTGGTAGTCGTAATCCGGTTGGGTACGCAGGTTCGCAGAGCTGATGTCTTTTTTCGCGACACCGTTCTGTTCCAGGAAAGAGAGGTATTGCGCAACACGATCGTCTGCCTGTTTCTTGGCGGAAGCAGCATCTTTCGCCGCCACGTTCACTTCAATTGCCAGGGTTGCAACATCCGGTACCGCATCCACGCTTGCCGTACCTGAAGTGACGATGTGCGGGCCGTTTGGCAGTTCATTCGCCTGCACCGACACCGCACCTAAACTTACTAATGCCGCCAGGGCCATCACCTTAAACTTCACTGTCATTCCTCCATGTTGCGAAGAGTGCCCTGTTAACAGGGCTCATGCCAGCAAGCTTAGCGGGTCTTGTCCAGATGTCCATAAGACAACGCTTAGTTGAACAATCCCTGTACGTGATGAATGCCCTCTTTCGCCAGCTGGAAGGCAATAAACCACATCACCAGCCCCACCAGGGTATTGATAATGCGCTGTGCTTTGGCGGTACGCAGTCGTGGCGCCAGCCACGCCGCCAGGATCGCAAGACCGAAGAACCAGAGGAAGGAGGCGCTGACCGTACCGAGCGCAAACCAGCGTTTCGGCTCAACGTCCAGCTGTCCGCCCAGGCTGCCCAGTACCACAAAGGTATCAAGGTAGACGTGCGGGTTAAGCCACGTCACGGCGAGCATGGTGACGATAATCTTCCAGCGCCCCTGCTTCATCACTTCGGCGCTAGCCAGCTCAAGATTGCTGCTCATGGCCGTTTTCAGGGCACCAAACCCGTACCACAGCAGAAACGCTACGCCGCCCCAGGTAACCAGCGCCAGCAGCCACGGCGACTGCATCAACAGGGCGCTGCCGCCAAAAATCCCGGCGCAAATCAGCAGCAGATCGCTCACCGCACACAGCAGGGCAATCATCAGATGGTACTGACGGCGAATGCCCTGGTTCATCACGAACGCATTTTGTGGACCAAGGGGAAGGATCATGGCCGCACCTAACGCAAGCCCCTGAAAATAATAAGATAACATGACGTAATTCTCGCAGAGTTGTCCTGGGGCAGACTATACTGCGGGAACGTCATTAGAGGAAATGGATAATATTAATTGGGGATTAGCCGGGCTAATAAAAGAAAAGCCCGGTGTCGCTGACGCTTACCGGGCCTACGGGAGACGTTACTCTGCTTCTTTGATTTTTTTGACGTTTACGTCCATCTGCGGGTACGGGAAGCTGATGCCGTTGGCATCGAAATCACGCTTGATGCGCTCCAGCACATCCCAGTAAACGTTTTGAAGATCGCTGCTTTTGCTCCAGATGCGCACCACAAAATTAATAGATGACGCGCCCAGCTCGTTCAGACGAACGGTCTGCTCGCGGTCCTTCAGAATGCGATCGTCAGAGGCAATGATGTTGGCGATCAGCGACTTCACCTGATCGATATCGGAGTCGTACGCCACGCTGATGATCAGCTCGTTACGACGCACCGGCTCGCGGGAGAAGTTAATGATATTGCCCGCAATGATTTTCCCGTTCGGGACTACCACAATGCGACCATCCACGGTACGCAGGGTCGTGGAGAAAATCTGAACCTGCAACACGGTACCGGCAATACCGCCCAGATCCACATACTCACCGGAACGGAACGGACGGAAGGTCACCAGCAATACGCCCGCCGCCAGGTTAGACAGCGAACCCTGCAATGCCAGACCAATGGCCAGACCGGCAGCACCGAGCACAGCGATGACGGATGCCGTCTGCACGCCGACACGCCCCAGCGCCGCAATCAGCGTAAAGGCGATAATGCCGTAACGGACCAGCGCGGAGAGGAAATCGGCGACTGTGGCATCAATGTGTCGTGCGACCATCACCCGGTTGACAGCGTTCGAAACGATACGCGCCACGATCATCCCGACAATGATGATGGCAATAGCGGCAACAATATTCACGGCGTAGCTCAGCAGTAGCGCCTGGTTGCGCACCAGCCAGTTACCCGCGTTATTGATGCTGTCTACAACATCAAGTTGTTCCATTTATTCTTCCTTTTGTTAAACCAAAACACAAAATCCATCCCCCATGGAGACAGGCAGGTCAGTAAAGGGTAAACAAAAAGCACCGGCTTTGCCAAACAGATCACAAAATCAGGTATTGCAGGATATTGAAAAAGCATAAAAAAAGGCCCGCATATGCGGACCTTCTTGACGCTATGAACAGCTCAAATTACAGAACGTCAACCGCGTTCAGTTCTTTGAATGCCTGCTCCAGACGAGTAATCATAGAAGTCTGGGCAGCGCGCAGCCATACGCGTGGATCGTAGTATTTCTTGTTCGGCTGGTCTTCGCCTTTCGGGTTGCCCAGCTGACCTTGCAGGTAAGCTTCGTTGGTTTTGTAGTATTGCAGGATACCGTCCCAGGTTGCCCATTGGGTGTCGGTATCGATGTTCATTTTCACTACGCCGTAGCTTACGGAGTCTTTGATTTCCTGAGCAGAAGAACCGGAACCGCCGTGGAAGACGAAGTTCAGGCTGTTGTGCGGCAGGTTGTGTTTTTTGGACACGTATTCCTGAGAATCACGCAGGATGGTCGGGGTCAGAACCACGTTACCTGGTTTGTATACGCCGTGTACGTTACCGAAGGACGCTGCGATAGTGAAGCGTGGGCTGATTTTGCTCAGCTCGGTGTAAGCGTAATCAACGTCTTCTGGCTGAGTGTACAGTGCAGAAGCGTCCATGTGGCTGTTGTCCACACCGTCTTCTTCACCGCCGGTGCAACCCAGTTCGATTTCCAGGGTCATGCCCATTTTGGACATACGCGCCAGGTACTTAGAGCAGATCTCGATGTTTTCTTCCAGAGACTCTTCGGACAGGTCGATCATGTGAGAAGAGAACAGTGGCTTACCGGTTGCCGCGAAGTGTTTTTCACCCGCGTCCAGCAGACCGTCGATCCACGGCAGCAGTTTCTTCGCGCAGTGGTCAGTGTGCAGGATAACCGGAACACCGTAGTGTTCAGCCATCTGGTGTACGTGGTGCGCACCAGAGATAGCGCCCAGGATTGCAGCACCCTGAGGAATGTCAGTTTTCACGCCTTTACCTGCGATGAACGCAGCGCCGCCGTTAGAGAACTGAACGATAACCGGTGCTTTAACTTTAGCAGCAGTTTCCAGTACGGCGTTGATGGAGTCGGTACCCACGCAGTTAACTGCTGGCAGAGCGAAGTTGTTTTCTTTAGCTACCTGGAACACTTTCTGTACGTCATCACCAGTGATAACGCCAGGTTTTACGAAATCAAAAATTTTAGACATATTGCTTAGTCCTGTATCTTCGGCCGTTAGAAATGGTGCGAGCTCTGATAAGCGCGCTGAAAATTGGGCAGGTTTCCCTGCCCCTGAATGGCTTACTTCTTAGCGCGCTCTTCGAGCATTGCTACTGCTGGCAGGACTTTACCTTCCACGAATTCGAGGAATGCGCCGCCACCAGTGGAGATGTAGGAGATCTTGTCAGCGATACCGAACAGGTCGATAGCTGCCAGGGTGTCACCACCGCCTGCGATAGAGAACGCTTCGCTGTCTGCGATAGCGTTAGCCACGATCTCAGTCCCTTTGCGGAAGTTCGGGAATTCGAACACGCCGACAGGACCGTTCCACAGGATAGTTTTTGCGTTTTTCAGGATTTCAGCCAGTTTCTGTGCAGAAACGTCGCCCAGGTCCAGAATCTGCTCTTCATCTTTGATGTCGTTAACAGATTTCAGGGTTGCGGTAGCAGTTTCGGAGAACTCGGTTGCCACGCGAACGTCAGTTGGAACCGGGATATCACAGGTACCCAGCAGACGTTTGGCTTCGTCAACCAGATCCGCTTCGTACAGGGATTTACCCACGTTGTGGCCTTGCGCAGCAACGAAGGTGTTCGCGATACCACCGCCAACGATCAGCTGGTCAGCGATTTTGGACAGAGAATCCAGTACGGTCAGTTTGGTAGAAACTTTAGAACCACCAACGATAGCGACCATTGGACGAGCAGGTTCTTTCAGTGCTTTACCCAGCGCTTCCAGTTCGTCAGCCAGCAGCGGACCTGCACAGGCGACGTCTGCGAATTTACCGATACCGTGGGTAGATGCCTGCGCACGGTGAGCCGTACCGAATGCATCCATCACGAATACGTCGCACAGCGCAGCGTATTTTTTGGACAGGGTTTCGTCGTCTTTCTTTTCGCCTTTGTTGAAGCGAACGTTTTCCAGAACAACCAGCTCACCTTCGGCAACTTCCACGCCGTCCAGGTAATCTTTCACCAGGCGAACCGGGCTGGACAGTTTGTCTTTCAGGTAATTAACAACCGGCAGCAGAGAGAACTCTTCGTTGTACTCGCCTTCAGTTGGACGGCCCAGGTGGGAGGTGACCATCACTTTAGCGCCCTGCTTCAGAGCCAGTTCAATGGTTGGCAGAGATGCACGGATACGCGCGTCGCTGGTCACTTTGCCATCTTTAACCGGTACGTTCAGGTCGGCACGGATGAAAACGCGTTTACCTGCCAGATCCAGATCGGTCATCTTAATTACAGACATGGTGAATCCTCTCGTTGATTCTTAAAGTTTTGCAAGCGCAAGGTGCGCTCTACCTGAAACCTTTTGTGGCCATGGCTAACGTGGTGTCGAGCATTCGGTTAGCAAAGCCCCATTCGTTATCACACCAGACCAGCGTCTTGATGAGGTGCGCACCACTGACTCGCGTCTGCGTGCCATCCACGATGGCGCTATGCGGGTCGTGGTTAAAATCTACTGAGACCAACGGTAATTCCGTATAGTCAACTATACCATGAAATGCTCCCTGTGCCGCTTTTTGCAGCAACAGGTTGACTTCACAGGCTTTTACCGGTTTTTTCACCGTCACGCTAAGATCGATTGCGGTGACGTTTATGGTCGGAACGCGCACGGCAATCGCTTCAAAACGATCGTTAAACTGCGGGAAAATACGGGTGATCCCGGCAGCCAGTTTCGTATCCACCGGAATGATTGACTGGCTCGCCGCGCGAGTGCGTCGTAAATCCGGATGGTAGGCGTCGATTACCTGCTGATCGTGCATGGCGGAGTGAATCGTGGTCACGGTGCCGGATTCAATGCCATAAGCATCGTCTAACAGTTTAATGACCGGAATAATGCAGTTGGTGGTGCAGGAGGCGTTGGAGACAATGCGGTGTTCAGCGTGCAGCTCGTGCTGGTTAACACCAAACACGACGGTGGCGTCGAGGTCGTTACTGCCGGGATGGGAGAACAGCACTTTTTTCGCGCCAGCATTCAGATGCGCTTCGCCATGTTCACGGTTACCGTACACGCCGGTACAGTCCAGCACCACATCCACACCCAGTTCGCGCCAGGGCAGCCCTTCAATACTGTTCTCATGCAGCACGCGGATGGCATCGTCACCGACGAACAGCTGTTCCCTTTCCTGGCGAACGTCCCAGGCAAAGCGACCGTGGCTGGTGTCATATTTCAACAAATGCGCCATGCCCGCAGCATCCGCCAGTTCATTGATTGCCACCACGGTGATTTCCGCACGACGCCCGGATTCATATAAAGCACGAACCACGTTGCGCCCGATGCGACCGAAGCCATTAATCGCTACGCGTACGGTCATAGATCTCCTGCAAAGCTATCCCTGAGTTTGAGGTGGCTGAAAGAGTAATCCAGCGACGCCCGAAGGGGAATCCTTGCTGTCACAAACTGCGATTGATTGGTCAATTGTCGAACATTTAATCGACTGAAACGCTTCAGCAAGAATAAGCGAATCGGGGAATAAAAGGAATGTCTGTCCAGATGAATAAGCGAGCTATATGACTTGCGTCACATTTTGGGTGGAATAATGCTTACAAAAAAGCCGGGTGGCGCGTTAGCGCTTACCCGGCCTACTTTATTCTCCCTCTCCCCGTGGGAGAGAGCCAGGGTGAGGGCATCAGCCCGCACCGGACAAACAATTACAGCAGTTCTTTCGCCTTAGCGACAACGTTTTCAACGGTGAAGCCGAACTCTTCAAACAGCTGTTCAGCTGGCGCAGACTCACCAAACGTGGTCATCCCGACGATAGCGCCGTTCAGACCCACGTATTTGAACCAGTAGTCTGCGATACCCGCTTCCACTGCCACGCGAGCGGAGACCGCTTTAGGCAGTACGGATTCGCGGTACGCGGCATCCTGCTTGTCGAACGCATCGGTAGAAGGCATAGAAACCACACGCGCTTTCACGCCTTCGGCAGACAGTTTTTCCCATGCGGCAACGGCCAGTTCAACTTCAGAACCGGTCGCGATGAAGATCAGCTCAGGCTGGCCTGCGCAATCTTTCAGCACGTAACCACCGCGCGCGATGTTTGCCAGCTGCTCTGGGGTACGCTCCTGCTGCGCCAGGTTCTGACGGGAGAGGATTAGCGCGGTCGGGCCATCCTGACGCTCAACGCCGTATTTCCACGCCACCGCAGATTCAACCTGGTCACATGGACGCCATGTGCTCATGTTCGGGGTCACGCGCAGGGAAGCCACCTGCTCTACGGGCTGGTGAGTTGGACCATCTTCGCCCAGACCGATGGAGTCGTGGGTGTAGACCATCACCTGACGCTGTTTCATCAGCGCAGCCATACGCACGGCGTTACGTGCATATTCCACAAACATCAGGAAGGTAGAAGTGTACGGCAGGAAACCACCGTGCAGAGCGATACCGTTGGCAATCGCAGTCATACCGAACTCACGTACACCGTAATGGATGTAGTTACCGGCAGTATCTTCGTTGATTGGCTTAGATCCGGACCACAGGGTCAGGTTTGATGGCGCCAGGTCAGCGGAGCCGCCGAGGAATTCTGGAAGCAGAGGGCCAAACGCTTCGATCGCATTCTGAGATGCTTTACGGCTGGCGATCTTGGCTGGGTTCGCCTGCAACTTCGCGATGAACTCGTTCGCTTTGGCGTCGAAGTCAGACGGCATGTCACCTTTCATACGACGGGTGAACTCAGCCGCTTCCTGTGGGAAGGCTTTCGCGTAAGCCGCGAACTTCTCGTTCCAGGCCGCTTCTTTCGCCTGACCCACTTCTTTCGCATCCCACTGAGCGTAGATTTCAGACGGGATTTCGAAGGCAGGGTGTTTCCAGCCCAGCGCTTCACGGGTCAGTGCAATTTCCGCGTCGCCCAGCGGTGCGCCGTGGGAGTCGTGAGTGCCCGCTTTGTTCGGAGAACCGAAGCCGATGATGGTTTTGCACATCAGCAGGGACGGTTTGTCGGTCACGGCGCGCGCTTCTTCTACGGCACGTTTAATCGAGTCAGCATCGTGGCCATCAACGCCGCGCACAACGTGCCAGCCGTAGGCTTCGAAACGTGCTGCGGTGTCGTCAGTGAACCAGCCTTCAACATGACCGTCGATGGAGATACCGTTGTCGTCGTAGAACGCAACCAGTTTACCCAGCTTCAGGGTGCCTGCCAGGGAGCACACTTCGTGAGAAATGCCTTCCATCATGCAGCCGTCGCCCAGGAAGGCGTAGGTGAAGTGGTCAACGATGTCGTGGCCAGGACGGTTAAACTGCGCCGCCAGGGTCTTCTCTGCAATCGCCATACCTACGGCGTTAGCGATGCCCTGACCCAGCGGACCGGTAGTGGTTTCAACGCCAGCGGTGTAGCCCACTTCCGGGTGACCTGGAGTTTTGGAGTGCAGCTGACGGAAGTTTTTCAGCTCTTCGATTGGCAGATCGTAGCCGGTGAGGTGCAGCAGGCTGTAGATCAGCATAGAGCCGTGGCCGTTAGACAGCACGAAACGGTCGCGGTCTGCCCATGCCGGGTTCTGCGGGTTATGGTTCAGGAAATCACGCCACAGGACTTCGGCGATGTCAGCCATGCCCATAGGGGCGCCCGGGTGGCCGGATTTGGCTTTCTGTACTGCGTCCATGCTCAGCGCACGAATAGCATTAGCAAGCTCTTTACGTGAGGACATTTTAACTCCAGATCGGACTGTTAAAGGCCATGCCCTTGACGACAGCGCGTTTTGGGCTACGCCGGAAAAAAGTGCCAACAATGTAACCCAAGCCGCAGGGCATGTACATGGAGCATTCTTTTGCTGCTTAAGAAATCTCTGGATCATGCTCGCATGTTGCGCAATCTGCTCGCCCGCCCCTGTAGATATTCCTTATACTTAGCCCGACACCGGCTTCGTTGACGGTGCATTTTTCGGAATTAATTCAGATTAACGAGTACGGAAGCAACATCATGAAAATGCGTGCAATCGGGCTGGCTGTGGGAACAACGCTCCTGCTAAGCGGCTGTCAGAATATGGATTCTAACGGCCTGATGACCTCAGGCGCAGAAGCTTTTCAGGCCTACTCACTGAGCGATGCGCAGGTGAAAGCGCTGAGCGACGAGGCCTGTAAGGATATGGATGGAAAAGCTACGCTTGCCCCGGCAAACAGCACCTACACGCAGCGTCTGAACAAGATTGCTTCCGCGCTGGGCGACAACATTAACGGTCAGCCGGTGAACTACAAGGTGTATATGGCGAAAGACGTGAACGCCTTCGCGATGGCTAACGGCTGTATCCGCGTATACAGCGGCCTGATGGACATGATGACCGACAACGAAGTGGAAGCGGTGATCGGCCATGAAATGGGTCACGTTGCTCTGGGTCACGTGAAGAAAGGGATGCAGGTTGCGCTGGGCACCAATGCCGTGCGTGCAGCGGCGGCCTCTGCGGGCGGCATTGTCGGCAGCCTGTCCCAGTCGCAGCTGGGCGACGTGGGTGAGAAACTGGTTAACTCCCAGTTCTCCCAGCGTCAGGAGTCGGAAGCGGATGACTACTCTTACGATCTGTTGCGCAAACGCGGCATCAATCCATCAGGTTTAGCCACCAGCTTCGAAAAACTGGCGAAACTGGAGGAAGGCCGTCAAAGCTCCATGTTTGACGATCACCCGGCCTCCGTTGAACGCGCGCAGCATATCCGTGACCGCATGGCGGCAGACGGTATTAAATAATACTCCGGCCCGGTGCGCGCCGCGCTACCGGGCAACAAGACTCAATCAGTACAGCGTTTTCTGTGGCGGCCCGGCAAACTTAAGGGCGCCAATCTGCCCCATCCGCACCTCTACCACCGACGGCCCCGGCATCGCTAACGCTTCCATCATCACCGCGTCAAAATCCTCGGCCTGCTCAACGCTCCAGGCCTGTAGACCAATCGCCTGCGCCAGCAGGGTAAAATCCGGCGTATGCAGCGCGTTATAATACTGACGCCCGCCAAAATATTTATCCTGAATACCACGCATTACGCCGTAGCCCCCGTCGTTCATGATCAGCAGCGTCACGTTGGCTTTCTCCTGCGCCAGCGTCGCCAGTTCGCCTAAATTGAGGCTCAGGCCGCCGTCGCCCACCAGCCCCACCACCTTGCGCTGTGGGTTGGCAATCGCGGTGCCGATAGCCATCGGCAGGCCCATGCCAATCGCCCCGGCGAGGGAGTGAATATTCATCAGCGGACCGTTAGCCCTGAACAGGCGGCTACCCCACAGGCTGCCGGACACGGTGATATCGCGCACCAGCAGGCCGTCTTTCGGCAGGGCTTTCTCAATGGCGTCGTTAAGCTTCGCATAGGCGCCGCACTGCTCGCGCAGCCCCTGCTCAGCTTGCCCGACAGCCTGCTGTACCTGCGTATCCCACTGGGCGTTGCCCCACTCGCGGCCCTGCACTTTTTCAGCCAGCGCGCCAAGCAGCGCGGAACAATCGGCTATCAACGTGCTATCCATCAGATAGTTACGGCTTGCTGCCGCCGGGTCGATATCGAGCTGCACCCGCGGGGAAGGCAGCTCAAGCGTCCAGGATCGGGTTTCGTTGCTGCGCAGGCGAGAACCGGCCACCAACGTAAAATCACACTGCGCAATCAGCGCCTCAACCGACGGCGAATTATGGAACGCGCGAAGGCTGGCGCGGTGGTTGTCCGGCAGCACGCCGCGCGCGTGGGTGCTGGAAATCACGGTGATGCCCGCATCCGCCAGTTTTTTCACTGCCTCAGCGCTACCCAGCGCCCCGCCGCCCAGCCACAGCAGCGGCTGTTTCGCCTGTTTGAGCTGCGCCCACAGCGCGTCAACCATTCCGGTATCCACGGCCGGTGCCGATACCGGTTTGATCGGAGCGGTTACCAGCGACAGCGGAATTTTGGCGCTCTGAATATCAATCGGGATTTCCACCGAGACCGGTCCGCACGGCGGGGTCTGCGCGTCCTGGATGGCTTTATGCAGAATCGCTATCGCCTGATTCGCATTGCTGATGCGGTACGCCCGTTTTGAGCTGGCCTTCAGGAAGGTCAGCTGGTCACGGGTTTCATGGATAAACCCGGTGTCGGCGTCCAGCCAGGCTTTCTCAACCTGCCCGGTTAAATGCAGCAGCGGCGTGCAGGCATTCATGGCTTCCACCAGCGCGCCTACCGCGTTCCCGGCCCCCGCGCCGGTGCTGGTCAGCGCCACGCCGAGGCCGGAAAAGCGCCCGTGAGCATCGGCCATGGTGACGGAACCGGCTTCACCGCGCGCGGGCACAAAGCGGATATTGCCCCGCTGCCCAACCGCATCCGCGATCGGCAGGTTGTGAATGGAGATGACGCCGTAGATGGCCTCAACCTGATACTGCTCCAGCGTTCTGGCGATGGCGTCGCCGACGGTTATCATTTCGCTCATTGCTCACCCTTTCTCAGTCGCACCAGTGGTTGACGCTGTTACCCGTCGCCAGATAAATGCTCTTTTGTTGCATCCAGGCTTTCAGCCCCTGGATACCCTTCTCGCGGCCCAGACCGCTCTCTTTAAAGCCCCCGAACGGGGTCGAAATCGCAAAAACCTTGTAGGTGTTGATCCACACCGTGCCTGCCTCCAGCTGCTCGCTGAGACGCAGGGCGCGACCGGTATCGCGCGTCCAGATCCCCGCCGCCAGGCCGTACACCGAGTCGTTCGCCTCGTGGATAAGCGTGGCTTCATCGCCAAACGGCATCGCCACCAGCACCGGGCCGAAGATCTCTTCCTGACAGGCGCGGGCGCTGTTGCTCAGCCCTTCGATAATGGTTGGCAGAAAGAAGCTGCCGTTTACCAGAGCGGGATCGGCGGGGATCTCGCCGCCGCACAGCACGCGGCCCCCTTCACGCTTCGCCAGTTCGACGTACTGGATCACGCTCTGGCGATGTTTTTCGTTGATCAGCGGTCCTACATGGACGCCGTCGGTAAACGGATGTCCGACGCGCAGCCCGCGTGTTAATTCCAGCAGCCTCGCCATCAGCGGGGCGTAAATACTCTCGTGGATAAACAGCCGCGACCCGGCGATACACGCCTGCCCCGCCGAGCTGAAAATGCCGTAGCAGATCCCGCGCGCGGCCTGTTCGATATCGGCATCCTCCAGCACGATGGTCGGCGATTTGCCGCCCAGTTCCAGCGAGGCCGGGATCAGTTTTTCCGCCGCCACGTGCGCCAGATGACGGCCCGTGGTGGTGCCGCCGGTAAAGGAAATTTTCCGCACGCGAGGATGACGCGCCAGCGCATCGCCAATCACCGAGCCTTTGCCCGGCAGGACACTCAGCAGCCCGGCGGGCAGCCCGGCCTGTTTAAAAATCCGCGCCAGCTCCAGCGCCATCAGCGGCGTGGCTTCGGCGGGCTTGAGGATCACCGCGTTCCCGGCGGCAATCGCCGGTGCGACCTTCTGCATTTCGCTGGCAATCGGCGAGTTCCACGGCGTGATGGCCGCCACCACGCCAAGGGGCTCGTAGCAGCTCAGCGTCAGCAGATCCGGCTGGCGCGGCGTCGGAAGTTCCCCTTCCAGCAGCTCGCAGGCGGCGGCAAAGTAGCGCGCCGTTCCCGCCGCGCTCATCACCAGCCCGCGCGCTTCCGCCAGCGGCTTGCCGTTATCACGGCTCTGCATCTGCGCCAGCGCATCGACGCGGGATTCAATAAGATCGGCAACTTTATGCAGGATCTTCGCGCGCATGTGCGGCAGACTGTTACGCCATGCGGGATCGCGCCAGGCGCGCTCTCCGGCGGCTACCGCCTCCTCCAGGTCATCCAGACTGGCGGCATTCAGCGTCGCGTTGAGCGACCCGTCTGCCGGAAAGTGGCTCTGCATCGGGTTGCCGCCGCCGCGTCGCCACTGGCCGCCGATAAAAATCTTCAGATCGTCCATCGTCACTCCTCAGCTCAGGGCCAGCTCGCGGCAGGCGCGCACCGCGCTCAGTGCCGCCAGGGTGGAGGTTTTAGGATTAGAAGCCAGCGGCAGTCCGCTCAGTTCCAGATGGAACTCGCCGAATAATCCTTCGACATGCAGCGTGTGGGTGTTACGTTTCGTTGCCGGGTCAACCATCAGTTGCACGCGGGTGTCGTCCATCCCGACGCCGCCGAGCGCCACGGTCGCCGCCACGTTGGCGTTCGCCGGGAACAGGCGCGCCGCCTCGCGGGCGCTGCCCTCGAAGAAAACCTTTGCCTCTGACACCGCATTCAGATCGATAAGCTGCTCGGCATAGCTGCCGCGCCAGCTGGCCGGGCTTTTGCGCGACTGATAGGTGACGCGCTCAAGCCCGCCCTCTTTCGCCGCCGCCAGCCCGTCGATACCGGCCACCGCACCGGAAAGCAGGGTCAGTTTTCCGCCCGCGGCGAGCAGACGCTGCTCCAGCGCGCTGTCCGCCAGCGCGCCGGTGGAAATGATGGCCAGATGCCAGCCGCGACGCAGGATCTCTTCCCCGTACTGGGCCACCGCCTGCTGGCTGGCGCATTCCAGCACCAGATCCGGCGTTTGTGCGCACGCCATCGGCGACGTCAGCGCCTCGACCGCATTGCCAAACTGGTCGTGAATGGCGGGATGGTGAGACGCGCGCGCCACGATCCAGCCGATAGCCACGCCGGCGGGCAGGCGCTCAATCACCGCCTGCGCCATGGCGCCATAACCAATTAACATTACCTTTTTCATGATGCGTCCTTACAGATGGCGGCAAAAGCCGCCGGAAACGTCCAGCGCCGCGCCGGTGGTAAATGAGGCCAGCGGCGAGGCGAGGAACAGCAGCGCCTGCGCGGGCTCCTGCGGCTTGCCGAGGCGCGCCATCGGAATGCCGCGCTTGCGCGCGATCTCCGCCGTCCACTCCGGCCAGCTCTGGCTTTTATCCGCCCGGCTTTCAAAGCGGCGCTGCCACTGGCCGGACTCGACCATACCGAGCAGTATGGAATTGACGCGAATCCCTTTGCCCACCAGCTCTTTCGAGAGCGTCAGCGTCATGTTCAACAGCGCGGCGCGGGCTGCCGACGTGGCGATCATGTGCTCTTCCGGCTGAAGCGCCAGCAGGGAGTTCACGCAGGTGATGGAGGCGATGTCGGACCGTTCCAGCAGCGGCTGAAACGCCTGCACCGGGTTAATCACCCCGAACAGTTTGAGTTCGGCTTCGTGCAGCCACGCCTCGCGCGGCGTGTCATGGAAGTGCGCCACGTAGCCCTGCCCGGCGTTGTTGATCAGCATATCCGCCGCGCCAAAACGCGCCTGCACCGCATCCGCGAAGGCCTGAACTTCGTCGGCATTCAGCACGTCGCAGCGGTAAGCGAAAATCTCCCCGTGAGGAAATTCGTTTTGCAGCGTCGCATGGGCGCTGGCGAGCCGGTCCGCGTCACGGCCGCAGAAGGCGACTTTCGCCCCTTCTCCCAGCAGCAGGCGCAGCGTTTCAAAGCCAATGCCGGAAGAACCGCCGGTGACTACCGCTACGCGCCCGTCAATTTGTGCATTCATCGCGCACCTCTTCGTTAATGCGTAAAAGCTGTTGGTTGAAAAACGCGCCGTTATCGAGATAGCTGGCGTGCCCGGCCTGCGGAATGGCGATAAACGGCATGCCGTAGCGCAGCGCCAGACCCTGAACCAGCTCCGGCTGGGTGATGGCATCCTGCTCGCCGCACCAGACTTCAAAACTGCCGGAATAACGCTTCAGCCAGCCGTGGATGTCGTCATGCGCCAGCATCCACGAGGCGGCAAGGTAGCCTTCCGGGCGCAGCACCCGCATGCCCGCCGCGACGGTGGCGATATCTTCCGCGCGCGCGCCGGGGCGCAGCAGCTTCGGGGCGCGGGTCTGGGCGAGGATTTCGCCCCCCAGCGCCATCTGCTGCTCTCGGTTGCGCCAGACCTGCTCCCGCTGCTCCGGCGCGGCATTGCCGTACCCCTGCGCCGCGTCGGCCAGCACCAGATGAATGACGCGATCCGGGAACTTTGCCGCAAAGGCGCTGGCCACCAGCGCCCCCAGGGAATGGCCGACCAGCACTGCCTGCCAGACACCGGCGCGATCCAGCATGGCCGCCAGCGCGTCGGCGTAATCCCCCGCGTTTGCCCGCGCTACGGCCAGCATCGGGCTTTCGCCATAGCCCGGCATGTCCCACGCCAGCACGCGAAAACCGTTCAGCGCCATCTGCTTGTGCCAGGAGGCGGCGCCGGAGCTGATCCCGTGCAGCAGCATCAGCGGAATGCCGCTTCCCTGTTCACGAAAACCCGTCATCATGCCCCCTTAGTTCCGCTTCACTTTGGAAAGCGGATGATCGGACGGATAGGTCGGGATTTCCGGCTTATTGGTCCCCAGCATGACGCACATCAGCGCCTCTTCTTCACCGTGGTTAAACAGGCCGCGATAGATGCCCGGCGGAACGGAGATCAGGTCACGCTCGCGCAGCACGGTTTCGGTGTAGTTGTCGCCGTCCTGGATCATCAGCGTGATCTGCCCCTTGAGCATGAAGAACACCTCTTCCACGTCGTCGTGCAGGTGCAGCGGTCCTTCGCACTTCGACGGCAGCACCATGGTGGAGAAGGTAAAATGGTCCGCCTGCACGGTATTGGTGTCGTTCGCCACGCCGGTTGCGCCGGTGCCGATGTAGCGCATCTGCGCCCGGCGATATTTCGGATCAAAATCGGCCTGGAACTTCAGCGCGTTCCAGTCGTATTTACGGCCTTCGAAGCGCGCGATGCGCGACTCGACCCACTCTTCCATCGTCAGATGGTCAGGTTTGATGCCTGTTTTGTTGGTTACGATTGAATCAGTCATGACACTCTCCTCAGTAACGTCTCAGCAGCGGCAGTAACAGGACGCAGCCCACCGCCGCCATCACCGCCAGAAAAATCAGCCCGGAATCCATGCTGTGGGTAAAGGCGATCAGCGCGCCCATCACCGCCGGCGACAGCGCGCCCGCAAAGTTTCCCAGCCCGTTGAAGATACCGCCCGCCGTGGCGCTCACCCGGGGATGGGTGGCCTTCGCCAGCAGGGCGAAAATGTTGGGTGCGCCGGTGCCCCACATAAAGGTGCTGAAGCTCATCGCCGCAATGATGGCAAGCGGGGTGTCGAGGTGCATCACCGCCGCCAGGCCTACCGCCGCCCCCGCCATCGAGATAAAGCAGGCCGCCGCGCGCTTATCGACCCGGTCAGAGAGCCACGCGCCAATCACTTCCCCTGCCAGCATGGCGATGAACGGCATCGACGACAGCCAGCCCGCATGCTCCAGGTGGATGCCTTTGCCCTTAATTAAGTAGCCAGGCAACCAGCCGTTGATGCCCCACAGGTAGGTCAGGAAAGCGATGTTAAAGATGCAGATGATCCAGAAGTGCGGGCTGACAAACAGCTCGCGCCGCGCCGCGCGCCGCTCGTCCCGGGACGCCTGCGAGGTGCCGGGTTTTGCCTCCAGGCGGATCCCGCGCAGACCAATGCGCACAAAGATAAGCACCGGCACGGTAAGCATGGCCATCACAAAGAAAGTGCTCTGCCAGCCAAAGGTGTTTAGCAGCCAGAGGGAGAGCGGGAAACCAATCGCCGCGCCCACCGGGGTGCCCAGCAGCCACAGCATGGTGGCGCGCGCCTGCAAATGCTGCGGGAAGTTGTGGCGCACAATGGCGAAGGCCAGCGGGAACAGCGGTCCTTCCGCCACGCCCAGCAGAATACGCAGGACGATCATCAGCGTGTAGTTATGGGTAAAGCCCATCGCCACCATCAGCACGCACCACACTGCCATCATCCCGGTGAGCAGGCGCAGCGGCGCGATTTTGTCGCCTAAACCGCTTAAAAACACCGATGAGAAGCCGTAGCTCAGCAGGAAAGCGCTCATCAGAATGCCGAGGCGCGTGGTGTCGAAATCAATGCCCATCGCCTGCTGGAAATGGGTATCCGAAAAGAGCGCCGCGATGCTGATTTTGTCGAAAAACGCCAGCAGCACGCAGGCCAGCAGCGACAGCGGGATGGCCCAGCGCACCGCTTTTTCGGGCGTGCGGGTCCCCTCACCGCTCGCCTCAACCGGCGCGGTGTTAGTCTCTAGTGTGGTCATTTCTCCCCCTACGGGTGCGGGTTAGCTATCGCAGTGACATCAGTGAAAATGTCGGGTCGGCAAGCGGTACGTCCGACAGATCCCGCCCCGCCGCCATCCAGCGCTTCGCCAGCTTGACGGTGCGCGCATCGTTGAACGCCACAAGCTGCGTTAGCCGCCCGTTGTCGTCCAGCGAGAAGTACAGCGCCTCTTCACGCAATATCGTTCGGCAGCCTGCCTGCGGAATGCCGAGGATCTGAATGTTGTGCTGGTATTGATCCGACCACAGCCACGGCGCGTCGTCATAACCTGGCGCATCGGGATTGAGCATCGCTTTCGCCGTCGCCACCGCCTGATTCTGGGCGAAGGCCCAGGACTGGATGCACAAGCCGTAGTGATGGTGCTGGGCGACATCTCCTGCGGCAAAGATGAACGGATCCGAGGTGCGTCCCTGGGCATCCACCACGATCCCGCGCCCGGTTTTCAGCCCCGCGTCACGCGCCAGCTCCAGATTGAGATCGACGCCGATCCCCACCACCACTGCATCAAAGGTTTCACGGTTGCCGTCGCAGTGGACGACCGGCAGGCCGCCGTCGTCCTCCAGCTCCAGCGCGCCGCAGCCGGTACGGATCTCCACCCCCTGCTCGCGGTGGATGGCCTCCAGGCGCTGCGACACCTCGCCGCTCACCGAGCGCATGCACAGCGCAGGCTGCTGCTCGAACAGCGTGACCGCCACGCCGCTTTTCCGCGCGGAAGCGGCAATCTCAAGGCCAATCCAGCCGCCGCCGATAATCGCGAGTTTGTGACTTTCCATCAGGCGACTTTTCAGGCGCTGCGCGTCCTGCCAGTGGCGCAGGGTATAGACCTGCGGATGGCTGGCCCACGCCTGCGAAGGCAGGCGCGCCCGACCGCCGGTAGCGATTAAAAGGATGTTGTAACTAAGCTGCTCGCCGTTGCTAAGAAGGACTTTTTTTTCAACGCGATCGACAGATTTTGCGCGCAGCGGTCGGTACCAGGTCAGGTTCAGCGCCTGCTGCACCTCGTCGGTAAACAGCCTTGGAAGCGCCGCGTCCGGTTCCAGCAGAGACGCTTTTGACAGCGGCGGGCGCTCATAGAAATCCCATTCCTCTTCCGCTACCACGCAAATCTCGCCGTCGAAGCCCTCGTCACGCAGGGTTTTCGCCGCCCAGCCGCCTGACTGGCCGCCGCCGATAATGACAATGCGCGATGTCATACCGCCTCCGGCTTTTTCTGCTGACGGCGCGTGTCGTGGTCAATCCCGCCTTCCACCGCCCACTCGGTGAAGGAGACCAGGGAATGCTCCAGCTCGCGCGGCTGCCAGTTTTCCGTCAGGTAATCATCGTTGGTGTAATACTCAAACGCGCCGCCGGTCGGGCTGTTGACGTACCAGAAGTACGCCGACGACACCGGATGACGTCCCGGTCCGATAAAGGTGCTCCAGTCATGTTTATTCATCGCGATACCGCCGCCGATCACCTCGTGGATATCGCGCACGGTGAAGGCCACGTGGTTAAGGCCGCGCTTGCGGTTCGGCAGTTGCAGCAGGAACAGGTTGTGATGGCCGCCACGCACGCCGCAGCGCAGGAACACGGCGCGGTTGATATAGCGATCCGAGACCTGGAAGCCGAGCACCTCGCGGTAGAATTTTTCCACCGCCGCCAGCTCCTCCACGAAGAACACCACATGCCCCACGTTGATCGGCTGGGCGCGATCGTAAACCGGGCTGGGCGTGTCGATACGGCGGGCGTCGCCCCACTGGTTTATTGGCTCGACGTTAAGCTCCACGTCGGTCTGCTGGGTCACCTGCACGCGCAGCGTCATGCCGTTCGGATCGAGGCATTCCAGCGCGTCGCCCACTTCGCGAAAGCCGGGCTGCTGCGCCAGCTTCGGGCGCAGCGCGTCGAGATCGGACTGTGCGGCAACCGCCCAGGTCATGCGGCGCAGGGTGTTGCCCGCTTCAAACGCGGGCGGCAGGTCGGGGCTGTCGATCGGGTTAAGCTCCACGCGCGCGCCGCTCAGGGTGGTGAAACGCTGGCCGCTGGCATCGCCCGTCAGGCCAAAATCACGCATAAATTTGGCGCAGTGCGTCAGGTCTTCCACACCAAATTCCAGCTTTTCAATTCCGGTTACACTCATCGTTCGTTGCCTCATCTGGCCCAGATTGGGCGTAAAACATGCCCGACGCAGTCAAGCGCCTGGCGTTAACTCACTGATTTAACTGGCCTGTGATAGATACCCTAAGAAGCCAGAAATTTTATCCGCCGCAAGGCGAACCTCGTTTTGCAGGCGCTCGCGGTCGCTCTGCGGGATCTCCTCCGACGGCACCAGAATGCTGACTACCGCCGCCACGCGGCCGCTTCGGTCATACACCGGGTAGACGATGGAAGAGATGCCGTGGCGGAAGAAGGATTCGCCGATGACATACCCGCGGGCTTTGTCCTGCTGCACCATCTGCCACAGGGCTTCACGGTCGTGAAGCTGCCCCGGCGTGTTGCCCGGCAGACGCTCATGCGGGAACAGCTGTTCGAAATCAGCGCGGGAAATATCGGTCAACAGCATGCGGCCCAGCGAGGTACAGTGCACCGGCAGACGGGTACCAATGCTGACCTGGTTGATACGCGACCCGGCGGCGCTGACGCGGGCGATGTATATAATGTCGCGCCCGTCGCGGATCGCCAGATGGCTGCTGCACTGGCTCACGTCGCGCAGTTGCTCGATCACCGGCTGGCCGACCTGCGCCACGTCCAGCGAGGCGATGTACTCAAAGCCAAGACGCAGCACGTTCATGCCCAGCGAAAAGGTATTGGTGCGCGTGTTGCGCTCCAGAAAGCCCATGTACTCCAGCGTCTGCACCACGCGATAGGCGGTCGCCTTCGGCATATCCACCAGCCGGTGCAGCTCGGCAAAAGTCAGATCGCGATGCTGCTCGCCAAAGGCCAACAGCAGCTGTAAACCGCGCTCCAGCCCCGGCACCAGATACTTCACTTCCTGATCGTTTGCCATCATCGCCCTACCTTAGTTAAAGACAAAACCGCCGTTGACCGGGATCAGCTGTCCGGTGATGAACCGAGACAGATCGCTTAGCAGCCAGACCACGCTGCCGGTGACATCTTCCGGCTGCTGCGCGCCGGTTAACGCGCGTCCGTTTTCGTAGAGCTGATGCCGTTCGGCGGGGACATATTCCGTCGCCTCGACGCGGGTTAACCCCGGCGCGATGGCATTAATGCGTATACGCTTTTCACCCAGTTCGCGCGCCATTGATCGGGTCATGGCAATGACGGCCCCCTTGCTGGCGACGTAGGCCATCAGGCGCGGCGCGCCCCACAGCGCGGTGTCGGACGCCACGTTCACAATGCCCGCCCCTTCACGCAGCAGCGGCACGGCGGCGCGCGTCACCAGCCAGGTGCCTTTGACATTGACGCTCATCACCCGATCCCAGAGATCCGGATCGTAATCGAGCATGTTTTTGCCGCCGACGCCCGTCGCCATCGCCGCGTTGTTCACCAGGCCATCGATCTGACCCTGCTCGCCAATGGCGCTGAACACCTGCTCAATGGACTGTGGATCGGCCAGATCGATAACGTGCGGTTCGATCGCATAGCCCCGCTCGCTCAGGGCGTGGGCGCTTTCGGCCAGCTCGCCCTTCAGGATGTCGCACATCACCACCGCCGCGCCCTGCTCCGCGCAGGCTTTGGCAAAGTGAAAGCCCAGCCCGCGCGCGGCGCCGGTTATGACGATGCGCTTGCCGCTCAGCAGCCCGTTCATCAGGCGGCTCCCTGCTGTGCTTCACGCATCGCCAGCTGCTCTTTGGCGGCCTTTTGCATCATGCGGCGCAGGCGCGAAAGACCGACGTCGTGCTGATACAGGTACTCATGATCGCGCGCGTTTGGCGCCAGGCTTTCCAGCACCACGCGGTCCTGCTCCAGCACTTCCCAGTGCAGTTTTTCCAGACGGTTGCGGTACATGAAACGCCACATATCGCGCTGCCAGCCCTGCACCCGGCGAATGCGCCAGAAGAAGACGCGGCAGTTGTCGTTATCTTCCGGCACCACCATGCCGACGATAAAGAAGTGGCCGCCCGGCCCGAAGCGCTTCTTGTACGGAATGGAGAGGCGCATCCAGCAGGTGCCGCTGTTGCCCAGCTCCACCCAGTCAAAATTGACGCCGCTCTGCCCTTTCTTCTCGAAAATAAAACCGGTTTTGGTCGGCTGGAGCACCATGTCGGCCTTGCGATCCCCTTCCGCCATCGAGTGCGACGAGGAGTGCAGATAGGTGCCGTGCATCGGGTCCATCACGTTTTCCAGCGCGTACTGGTAATTGCATTTCCACGCGGCGGTGCAGAGGAAGTTGCTGAAGCTGTCCGTATCGGCGAGCTCGTCCGGGAAGGTCAGCTCGTCCGGCTGCTGGTCCGCGGTGACGCCAAACCAGAGGAAGATGGCGCCGTGCGCCTCCTGCACGTTATAGCTGCGTACGCACTGCTGGCCGACCAGCGGACATTTATCTACGGCGGGCACGTCTTTCACTTCGCCGTTGCCCGCCACCTCTACGCCGTGATACCAGCAGGCAATGCGGTCCCCGAGGTTCCAGCCCATCGACAGGCGCGCGCTGCGGTGCGGGCAGCGGTCCTCCAGCGCCTGCACCTGGCCATCTTTATTGCGCCAGACCACAATCTGCTCGCCCAGGCGGGTGATGCCCACCGGCGCAGACTGCACTTCCCAGCTCGCCAGCACCGGATACCAGAGGCCACGCAGGCCTTTATCCAGATAATGTTGTACGGTCGTCGTCATCGCGTTGCCCTCAGTAGCCGTTAACCTGTAAGAATGCCTGGAAGCTGGCGTCGCTCCACGGCTCGCCCTGCTGGTCGTGCATGCGCACCGCGTTCAGCCCGCTTACCAGCTCCGGCAAGGTTTCAACGCCCTGCTCGAAGAGATCTTCCAGCGTCGCAATCAGCTTCACTTCCCAGCTTTCCGGCTCGCGGCTGCGGGTTTGCCAGATCAGGTTGGTGTAATCACCCGGCTTATGAATGGCGCCATTACCGCCCTCTGCCGGTGGGGTAAACTGGCGGCTTTCCGGCAGCGCCGGGTTGAAGTTCAGGGTGTCGCTCATGCCACGGTCTCCTCGACGAAGGTAATCTGAATCTGGTTTTCAAAGACCCGAACCGGGTAGCGGTTGAGGTTGCGCCTGCCGGGGCCGTGCAGGCACTGACCGGTTTTGACGTCGAATACCGCCTCGTGCAGCGGGCATTCCACCTTGCCGTCTTCCACGAAGCCCTGACTCAGCAGGGCATAGGCGTGCGGGCATACGTCCTCCAGCGCGTAATATTCACCGTCAATCAAATACACGCCGATCTCTTTACCGTCGACGTTGCCGCTAAAAGGGAAATCTTCCTGTACTTGCTCTGCGTCACATACGCCTATCCAGCTCATCACGATCCTCCAGGCTTTTGTTTCATATATGAAACTCTGTTTCTTATTTAATACGGTCAATATAAAAGCGATGAATGTTTCGTCAAGCGACAATGTGACGAATTTGTTAATCGATCGGCAATTAATTAACTAAGTGTGCAAGGGATCACGAAAAAATGCAGCGATATGAAATTTTCATTATTGCAGCGTGAGAAATACGTTTTTTTAATGGTCTCTTATTTTCAATAAAAGATATTGACTTCTTTTCTTTTTACTCTCTAAAAATAAATGAACGTCACCTCTTTCGCGTTTCACCTGTGAAATGAATTTTTAATTTATCTTTAATAAACAAATAGTTTCACAGGTGAACCATTTTAGCTCCGTGACAATCACATTGATGAAAAATATAAGTTACAAAAAACGTAAGGCGGACATGATGACGGCAAGATGGCAAGGCACGATTGCGCTTTTATTACTCATTATTATTTCCTACGTCGATCGGGTAAATATCTCGGTAATGATTTTAAACCCGGAATTTGCCGAACATTTTCAGTTAAATGAAAACAGAATGTTACAGGGAATGCTGATGACCTGCTTTCTGCTGGGTTATGGCTTTTCGGCTTTATTATTAACGCCGGTTATTGAAAGCAAGCTCCATTACCGGCAGGGATTGTTAAGCAGCATTGCGATTTGGGCCGTGGTCTGCGCGGTTTCACCGCTGCTTGGCTCGCTGATGGGGATGCTCGTCGCACGCCTGATTTTAGGCATTGCCGAAGGGCCGCTCTTTTCGCTGAAAACGCGCTTTATCAGCGATAACTTTAGCGCGCAAGAGATCGGCAAACCCAACGCCGTGACCGCGCTGGGCGTCTCGCTCGGGCTGGCCGTGGGCTTTCCGCTGGTGACCTGGCTGATGTCGCATCTGGGCTGGGCCGGATCGTTTTATGCACTGGCGGCAATCAACCTTCTCCTCGGCGGCGGCTTAATCTGGCGTTTTCTGCCCGCGCCGCGCAAGCTCCCGACCGCGAAAAAGCCGGGGTTTGTTCACACCTTCACGCTGGCCTGGCAGACGCCGCTGCTGGGCTGGATCATGGTGGTTGAAATCGCCACCCTGAGCTATCTCTGGGGGAGCAGCGCCTGGTTACCCGCGTGGCTGCGTGACGAGCACCACTTCTCGCTGCATGCCACGGGCTGGCTTGCGGCGATCCCCTTCCTGCTCAGCCTGGGGTCAAAGTTTCTGGGCGGCGTGCTGCTCGACAAAATGCGTCCGGAACAGGCACCGGTGCTGTTTGTGGTGGGCGGGGCGATGACGGCGCTGTCCGTGGTCGCGCTGATGCTCAGCCATCAGCCTGCCTGGCTGGCGCTGTTTATGCTTTCGGCTAACGTCTTCTGGGGGCTACAGGGAGCGGCTATTCCGGCGGTGATCCAGCATCACGCCGCGCGTGAAGCGGTGGGCAGCGCTTACGGCATAATCAATGGGATCGGCAATATCTGCGCGGCGTTTATTCCGCTGCTGATGGGGATGGTGATGAGATCGGTGGGGTCGGTCAGTTCAGGCTTTTCGGTGCTGGTCGTCTCGCAGGTTGTCACCCTGCTTGCCGGGGGAATGTTGCTGCTGCGCATGCGGCGCGCAGCAGCAATCAGCGCGTAAGGCTTATTCGCCTTTTTTCGCCGCCTGGATGTAGAGCATTTCCAGCGCCAGGGTCGCCGCGGCCAGCGCGGTGATCTCGGACTGGTCATAGGCCGGAGCTACTTCCACCACGTCCATCCCGACGATGTTCAGATCCTTCAGGCCGCGCACCAGCTTGATGGCGCGGTCTGATGTCAGGCCGCCGATCACCGGCGTACCGGTACCCGGTGCGAATGCCGGATCCAGGCAGTCGATATCGAAGGTCAGGTAGACAGGCATGTCGCCGACGATCTGCTTAACCTGAGCCAGAATATCGTCCACGCCGCGATCGTTCACCTGGCCCGCGTCGAGCACGGTGAAGCCGTTGTCTTTGTCGAACTCGGTGCGGATGCCGATCTGCACGGAGTGGTTCGGATCGATCAGGCCTTCTTTCGGCGCGGTATAGAACATGGTGCCGTGGTCGAATTCACAGCCGTTCGCGTAGGTGTCGGTGTGCGCATCGAAGTGCACCAGCGCCATTTTACCGAAGTGCTTCGCGTGGGCGCGCAGCAGCGGCAGGGTCACGAAGTGGTCACCGCCGAAGGAGAGCATGCGTTTACCGGCCGCCAGCAGCTTCTCGGCGTGCGCCTGCAATTTTTCGCTCATCTCACGCGCGTCGCCGAAGGCGTACACCAGATCGCCGCAGTCCACCACGTTCAGGCGCTCGCGCATGTCGAAGTTCCACGGGAAGCGGTTGTGCTCCCAGGCCAGGTTGGTGGAAACCTGACGGATCGCCGCCGGGCCATGACGTCCCCCCGCGCGACCGGACGTTGCCATGTCGAACGGTACGCCGGTGATCACCCAGTCCGCATCGCTGTCGTACGGCTGGAAGTTCATCGGAAGGCGTAAAAAACCAAACGCGTTAGATACCAGAGAGTTATCGTACTGATGACCTAAAGTGCTCATGTCCTGACCTCTTATAAAGTCGATACATTAAAAACAGATGAAAAAAAATCCCCTCCGCGTCGTTAAACCCGACGAGGAAGGGATTGATTCGTAAATCGCTAATTGGGGCGAATTATCGCCGTTAATTCATACGGGTTCAAGTGAGTATAGGGCATTGTGCGGTCTGTTGCCCTCACCCCGCCCCTCTCCCACGGGGAGAGGGAGTTTACCTACTCATCTTCCAGGTAGGTGTACCCGTACAGACCCGCTTCAAACTCTTCCAGGAACTGCTGCTGCAAGGCATCGTCCAGACCGGTGTTTTTTACCTGATCGCGGAACTGGGTGAGCAGTTTTTTCGGATCCAGCTGAACGTATTCGAGCATGTCCGCCACGGTGTCCCCTTCGTCGGACAGCTCAACCTCCACGCTGCCGTCAGGGAAGACAAACACGTCAACCGCTTCGGTATCACCGAACAGGTTGTGCATGTTGCCGAGGATCTCCTGATACGCCCCCACCATAAAGAAGCCCAGCATTGGTGGGTTCTCCGGATCGTACTCCGGCATTGGCATAGTGGTCGCAATACCGTCGCCGTCGACGTAATGGTCAATCGCGCCGTCAGAGTCACAGGTGATGTCCAGCAGCACGGCGCGGCGTTCCGGGGCGTGGTTCAGCCCTTCCAGCGGCAGAACCGGGAATAGCTGGTCGATACCCCAGGCATCCGGCATCGACTGGAACAGGGAGAAGTTGACGTACATTTTGTCCGCCATACGCTCCTGCAACTCGTCGATAATCGGACGGTGCGCGCGGTTGCTCGGGTCGAGCTGTTTCTGCACTTCGTGGCACATATTCAGGTAGAGCTGCTCGGCCCACGCGCGCTCTTGCAGGCTGAATGTGCCTGACGAGTAGCCGACGTGAATATCGTGCAGGTCCATCTGGCTGTCGTGCAGCCATTCGCGCAGGGAACGACGCGTGCCCGGCTCGTGCATCTCCTGCCAGGTTTCCCACATGCTTTGCAGGGAACGTGGGGCATCGTCTGCCGGAGGCGTGGCTTCGGTGATTTCGCTACGCTCAACGCCAATGATGTTAGAGACCAGTACCGTATGGTGCGCCGTGACCGCGCGGCCGGATTCGGTGATCACCGTCGGGTGCGGCAGGCCGTGCTCTTCGCAGGCATCGCCAATCGCCCAGATGATGTTGTTGGCATATTCGTTCAGGCCATAGTTTACCGAACAGTCAGACTGCGAGCGGGTCCCTTCGTAGTCCACGCCCAGGCCGCCGCCCACGTCAAAGCACTGAATATTCACGCCGAGCTTATGCAGCTCAACGTAGAAACGTGCCGATTCACGCACGCCGGTGGCGATGTCGCGAATGTTGGCCATCTGCGAGCCGAGGTGGAAGTGCAGCAGCTGAATGCTGTCCAGACGACCGCGCTCGCGTAGAATTTCCACCAGCTGAAGCACCTGGTTCGCCGCGAGGCCGAACTTGGATTTTTCACCGCCGGAAGACTGCCATTTACCGGAACCCTGCGACGCCAGTCGCGCACGCACGCCAAGGCGCGGGATCACGTTCAGACGCTCGGCCTCTTCCAGCACGATCGCGATTTCGGTCATCTTCTCGATCACCAGATAGACCTTGTGGCCCATCTTCTCGCCAATTAATGCCAGACGAATGTATTCGCGATCTTTATAGCCGTTACAGACGATCACCGACCGGGTCATGCCCGCGTGCGCCAGAACCGCCATCAGCTCCGCTTTAGAGCCTGCTTCCAGGCCCAGCGGCTCGCCGGAGTGGATCAGGGACTCAATCACGCGACGGTGCTGGTTGACCTTGATCGGGTAAACGAGGAAATAGTCGCCGTTATAACCATACGATTCCCGCGCGCGTTTGAACGCGGCGTTAATAGAACGCAGGCGATGTTGCAGGATCTGCGGGAAGCAGAACAGTGCAGGCAAGCGCTGACCCTGCGCTTCACGGGTTTTCACCAGTTTAGCGAGATCCACGCGCGCTTCCGGGACGTCCGGATCCGGGCAGACACTGATGTGGCCCAGCTCGTTAACGTCGTAGTAGTTATTGCCCCACCAGGCAATATTGTAAGTGCGCAGCATCTTGCTGGCTTCCTCGGAGCTCATCGCAACCTCCTGCATAGAACGTAGTACACCCTGTTCGCCCGCTGACGAAGGCGAAAAAGAAGACATGTCGTCAGACATAGCGAACCTCAACTCTTTGTATTAAGTGTAAAACAGTTGACTACTATCGCAGCGTTATACGGCGATAACAACCCATTAACGGCTCCATTTCCCAGCAGAGTATGCTGAAATCCAGACCGTGCGACCGGTTTCTTATTCATATCATTGCAAAACACGTATCCGAACTCTGTATGACAAGGTTCGGCGAAACCACGAGAAAACTCCTGTATTAACAAGAGCGCCCTTGTTCAGTTTTCACAAAGCGTGACCGGCTCTGGAATCCTGAGAAGCACCGAGATGGGTATAACATCGGCAGGTGTTTAGACCAGAAGTGCGGGTGGGAATCAAATGCGCGCCAGAACGGCTGCGCTGAATGAGCGGAAAACGATGGTTCATTATCTGGTATCACCTCCACGGCCGCCTCTGCTGAAACGGACCACAAGCCAAAGCTAAAAGTTCACTGCTTAACCCGGCTGGAAGTGGCGACACGATGTGTTCATCGAGCGCTTATTTTATATGAGCCGCGCGCCGCGTTTTATACCGAGAAGGTCACTAAAAAGCAAAACAAAAATGCGCAGGTTGCCAGCGTCGTCAGGAAAAATTTCCAGCCGTGTTTTCAACGCAATGAGAGGTGAGTCAAAAAAAACTGGAAATCGGGTGAAGAAGTGACCTAAAATAGACGTCCAGATGTTAATCCATCCATACCGATTAACACTCAGACTGCCAGTGTCAAAATCCTGTAGGCCTTGGTAGAATTATCTCCTATGGCTATTCCACACAGCAGCTTGAGCTAACCAAATTCCTCTTAGGTGAAATAAAACATGGCAAAACACCTGTTTACGTCCGAGTCCGTATCAGAAGGACATCCTGATAAAATTGCTGACCAAATCTCCGATGCGGTGCTGGATGCGATCCTCGCGCAGGATCCAAAGGCGCGCGTAGCGTGTGAAACCTATGTCAAAACCGGCATGGTTCTGGTTGGCGGTGAGATCACCACCAGCGCATGGGTTGATATCGAAGAGATCACCCGTAACACGGTGCGTGAGATCGGCTATGTACATTCTGATATGGGCTTTGATGCCAACTCCTGCGCCGTACTGAGCGCGATTGGCAAACAGTCTCCGGACATCAACCAGGGCGTTGACCGTGCCGATCCGCTGGAACAGGGCGCGGGCGACCAGGGCCTGATGTTCGGCTACGCAACCAACGAAACCGACGTACTGATGCCAGCGCCGGTGACCTACGCACACCGTCTGGTGCAGCGTCAGGCTGAAGTGCGTAAAAACGGCACTCTGCCGTGGCTGCGTCCGGATGCGAAAAGCCAGGTGACCTTCCAGTATGACGACGGGAAAATCGTCGGTATTGATGCCGTGGTTCTTTCCACGCAGCATGCTGAAGAGATTGACCAGAAATCCCTGCAAGAAGCGGTGATGGAAGAGATCATCAAGCCGGTTCTGCCAACTGAATGGCTGAGCTCTGCGACCAAATTCTTCATCAACCCAACCGGACGCTTTGTTATCGGCGGCCCAATGGGTGACTGCGGTCTGACCGGTCGTAAAATCATCGTAGATACCTACGGCGGCATGGCACGTCACGGCGGCGGCGCATTCTCCGGTAAAGATCCGTCTAAAGTTGACCGTTCTGCCGCGTACGCTGCACGTTATGTGGCGAAAAACATCGTTGCTGCCGGTCTGGCTGACCGCTGTGAAATTCAGGTTTCCTACGCCATCGGCGTGGCTGAGCCAACCTCCATCATGGTGGAAACCTTCGGTACTGAAAAAGTGCCTTCTGAACAGCTGACCCTGCTGGTGCGTGAGTTCTTCGACCTGCGTCCATACGGTCTGATTCAGATGCTGGATCTGCTGCACCCAATCTACCAGGAAACTGCAGCGTACGGTCACTTTGGTCGCGAACATTTCCCATGGGAAAAAACCGACAAAGCCGCCCTGCTGCGTGATGCTGCCGGTCTGAAATAATCGACTGCCAGCAGCTTAAACAGGCCAGCCTTTGTGCTGGTCTTTTTTATGTCGGGTGGCGGCTATGCCTTACCCGACCTACGGGTAGTGAGTTTTTGTAGGCCGGGTAAGGCATAGCAGCCATCCGACAATGTTTGGAACCGTTTACACCTCACTCTCTATATCCCGCTTTCAGAATATTCTCTTTGCATGATCGCATTTCTTCTGCTGTTACATTCCCTTTCAGTTAAGTCTTAAATTTGTGCAAACGCGATGCACATCAATTAATTTACCTCTATATTTTCAAAGCTTTAATTATTTTTACGGTTACAAGTCAGTGTAACCGATTACACCGTTGTGATTTGACTCACATATTTTTATGAGCCGCTCACCTACTCTTTATATCGTAAAAACTGATAACCCAACTGGAGGGCATAATGCCTGACAATAATAAACAGGGGCGTACGTCCAATAAGGCAATGACGTTCTTCGTCTGCTTCCTCGCCGCTCTGGCAGGATTACTCTTTGGCCTGGATATTGGCGTAATTGCCGGTGCATTACCTTTCATCACCGATGAGTTCCAGATTAGCGCACACACTCAGGAATGGGTGGTTAGCTCCATGATGTTCGGTGCCGCCGTCGGCGCGGTCGGCAGCGGCTGGCTCTCCTTTAAGCTCGGGCGTAAAAAGAGCCTGATGATTGGCGCGATCCTGTTCGTTGCCGGCTCACTGTTCTCTGCCGCTGCGCCTAATGTTGAAGTGCTGATCATCTCCCGCGTGCTGCTCGGTCTGGCAGTGGGCGTGGCGTCTTATACTGCCCCGCTGTACCTGTCTGAAATCGCTCCGGAAAAAATCCGCGGCAGCATGATTTCCATGTATCAGCTGATGATCACTATCGGTATTCTGGGGGCTTATCTCTCCGATACCGCATTCAGCTACAGCGGCGCATGGCGCTGGATGCTGGGCGTCATCATCATTCCTGCCATCCTGCTGCTGATTGGCGTCTTCTTCCTGCCGGACAGTCCGCGCTGGTTCGCCGCCAAACGCCGCTTCCATGATGCCGAACGCGTGCTCTTACGCCTGCGTGATACCAGCGCCGAAGCCAAAAACGAGCTGGAAGAGATCCGCGAAAGCCTGAAGGTCAAACAGTCCGGCTGGGCGCTGTTCAAAGAGAACAGCAACTTCCGCCGCGCGGTGTTCCTCGGCGTGCTGTTACAGATCATGCAACAGTTCACCGGGATGAACGTCATCATGTATTACGCGCCGAAAATCTTCGAACTGGCGGGCTACACCAACACCACCGAGCAGATGTGGGGCACCGTGATCGTCGGCCTGACCAACGTGCTGGCGACCTTTATCGCTATCGGCCTGGTGGACCGCTGGGGACGTAAGCCAACCCTGACGCTGGGCTTCCTGGTGATGGCCGTCGGGATGGGCGTGCTGGGTACCATGATGCACATGGGCATTCACTCCCCAACGGCACAGTACTTCGCCGTGGCGATGCTGCTGATGTTTATCATTGGGTTTGCGATGAGCGCCGGTCCGCTGATTTGGGTGCTGTGCTCTGAGATCCAGCCGCTGAAAGGACGTGATTTTGGCATCACCTGCTCTACCGCGACCAACTGGATTGCCAACATGATCGTCGGCGCAACGTTCCTGACCATGCTTAATACTCTGGGTAATGCCAACACCTTCTGGGTCTACGCCGGTCTGAACCTGTTCTTTATTGTTCTCACTATCTGGCTGGTTCCTGAAACCAAACATGTTTCACTGGAACACATTGAACGTAACCTGATGAAAGGTCGTCCTCTGCGCGAAATCGGCGCACACGACTGATCCTCCTGCGGGAGGCGCCTCTTGCGCCTCCCCGCTTCCCGCTTTATGCTCTGCCCCTATGAAAGCACCCCGTCTCCCCATCGCCATTCAGCAAGCCGTTATGCGCAGCCTGCGGGAAAAACTCGCCCATGCCAACCTGAAGCTCGGCCGCAATTATCCTGAACCGAAGCTGGTCTATCAGCAGCGTGGCACCGCGGCAGGTACCGCCTGGCTGGAATCGTATGAGATCCGCCTCAACCCGGTGTTGATGATGGAAAATCAGCAGGCGTTTATCGAAGAAGTGGTGCCGCACGAGCTGGCGCATCTGCTGGTGTGGAAGCACTTTGGCCGCGTCGCGCCGCACGGCAAAGAGTGGAAGTGGATGATGGAGGCGGTGCTCGGCGTTCCGGCCCGTCGCACCCATCAGTTCGAGCTGGAATCGGTACGCCGCAATACCTTCCCCTACCGCTGCCAGTGCCAGCAGCACCAGCTTACCGTCCGCCGCCATAACCGCGTAGTGCGGGGCGAGGCGACCTACCGCTGCGTTAAATGCGGCGAACCGCTGGTTGCGGAATAATCACGCGAACTTTCAGGAACTTTCCTGATCTGACTGATTGCATACGGGAACAACATTCGTTACGTTGCGGGCTCGTTTTGACACGGAGTGTAAGATGTCCCGTAATGTTTCTCTCGCGGTCGCTTTTCTGGCGACAGCGCTCTCCGGCCATGCTCTGGCCGACGGTATTCACAGTTTCTCTCAGGCAAAAACCGCAGGCGTAAAGATTAACGCCGACGTACCGGGTGATTTCTACTGCGGCTGTAAAATTAACTGGCAGGGTAAGAAAGGGGTCGTGGATCTGGGATCCTGCGGCTATAAGGTGCGCAAGAACGAGAACCGCGCCAGCCGAATCGAATGGGAACATGTCGTTCCGGCCTGGCAGTTTGGCCACCAGCGCCAGTGCTGGCAGGACGGTGGACGTAAAAATTGCGCAAAAGATCCGGTCTACCGCCAGATGGAAAGCGATATGCACAACCTGCAACCCGCCGTGGGTGAGGTCAATGGCGACCGCGGAAACTTCATGTACAGCCAGTGGAACGGTGGCGAAGGCCAGTACGGTCAGTGCGCCATGAAGGTCGATTTCAAAGAGAAAGTCGCCGAACCGCCTGCCCGCGCGCGCGGTAGCATCGCCCGCACTTATTTCTATATGCGCGACCGCTACGATCTCAATCTTTCCCGCCAGCAGACGCAACTCTTCAATGCCTGGGACAAGCTCTACCCGGTGACGGACTGGGAATGCCAGCGCGACGAACGTATCGCCAAAGTCCAGGGGAATCACAACCCTTACGTCCAGCGGGCTTGCCAGGCGCAAAAGAGCTAACCTACACTACGGCAATTCGCTTATATCGCATGACACATGGAATTTCTGACTATGCGCATCCCTCGCATCTATCACCCTGAACTGATTACCCCAGGCGGCGAAATCGCCCTGTCTGATGATGCCGCAAACCATGTTGGTCGCGTGCTGCGCATGGGTGCAGGCCAGGCGATTCAGCTCTTTGACGGCTCTAATCAGATTTTCGACGCTGAAATTACGCGCGCCGATAAAAAAAGCGTGCACGTGAAGGTGCTGCGTGGCGACGTGGATGACCGGGAATCCCCGCTGCACATTCACCTGGGCCAGGTGATGTCGCGTGGGGAAAAGATGGAGTTCACCATTCAGAAATCCATTGAACTGGGTGTAAGCCTCATTACGCCACTTTTTTCTGAGCGCTGCGGCGTTAAACTGGATGCGGAACGTCTGAACAAAAAGATCCAGCAGTGGCAAAAAATTGCCATTGCGGCCTGCGAACAGAGCGGCCGCAACCGTATCCCGGAGATCCGCCCGGCGATGGATCTGGAGGACTGGTGTGCAGAAGATGAAAGCGGGCTTAAGCTCAATCTTCATCCGCGCGCCAGCGCCAGCATCAATACGCTGCCGCTGCCCGTTGAGCGTGTACGCCTGCTGATTGGCCCGGAAGGCGGCCTGTCGGCTGACGAAATTGCCATGACGGCGCGTTACCAGTTTACTGATATTCTGTTGGGACCTCGCGTTCTGCGCACTGAGACAACGGCACTCACCGCCATTACCGCGCTACAGGTGCGATTTGGCGATCTGGGTTGAAGCAAAGACCCATAACCGGAGAAGAAGATGATTAAGCTCGGCATCGTGATGGACCCCATCGCAAACATTAACATCAAGAAAGACTCCAGCTTCGCTATGCTGCTGGAAGCGCAGCGTCGCGGCTATGAACTCCACTACATGGAGATGAACGATCTTTACCTGATCAACGGTGAAGCCCGCGCACGCACCCGCATCGTTAACGTCGAGCAGAACTACGAAAAATGGTACGAATTCGGTACCGAGCAGGATATTGCCCTGGCCGACCTCAACGTCATCCTGATGCGTAAAGATCCGCCGTTCGACACCGAATACATTTATTCCACCTATATCCTTGAGCGTGCCGAAGAGAAAGGCACGCTGATCGTCAACAAGCCGCAGAGCCTGCGCGACTGCAACGAGAAGCTCTATACCGCATGGTTCTCTGACCTGACGCCGGAAACGCTCGTCACCCGCAGCAAAACGCAGCTGAAAGAATTCTGGCAGAAGCACGGCGACATCATCATGAAACCGCTGGACGGCATGGGCGGCGCGTCGATCTTCCGGGTGAAAGAGGGCGATCCGAACATTGGCGTGATTGCCGAAACGCTGACCGAGCTGGGAACCCGCTACTGTATGGCACAGAACTATCTGCCAGCCATTAAAGACGGCGACAAGCGTGTGCTGGTCGTAGACGGCGAGCCGGTGCCTTACTGCCTGGCGCGTATCCCGCAGGGAGGGGAAACCCGTGGCAACCTGGCGGCTGGCGGCCGTGGCGAACCGCGTCCGTTAAGCGAAAGCGACTGGGAAATTGCCCGCCGCGTCGGCCCTACGCTTAAAGCCAAAGGCCTGATCTTCGTTGGCCTCGATATCATCGGCGATCGTCTGACCGAAGTGAACGTCACCAGCCCAACCTGCATTCGTGAAATCGAAGCGGAATTCCCGATCTCGATCACCGGAATGCTGATGGACGCTATCGAAAAACGTTTACAGAAATAACCTGTGACAGCGCCTGTGTTTATCCCCATACTGGGCGCTGTCGCTTTTTAAACCAGGAAACAGTACCTCTGACAATGAATTTACAGCATCACTTTCTTATTGCCATGCCTGCTCTCCAGGATCCGATTTTCCGCCGCGCCGTGGTCTATATTTGTGAATACAACGAAGACGGCGCGATGGGGATTATCATCAATAAGCCGCTGGAAAACCTTCAGGTTGAAGGGATTCTGGACAAGCTGAAAATCCCTGCTGAAGCGCGGCTGCCGGAAATCCGTCTCGATAAACCGGTGATGCTCGGCGGCCCGCTTGCAGAAGATCGTGGTTTTATCCTGCATACCCCGCCGGTTTTCTCGTCCAGCATTCGTATCTCCGATAACACCGTCGTCACCACCTCTCGCGATGTGCTCGAAACACTGGGCACGGCAAATCAGCCTTCTGAGGTGCTGGTTGCGCTCGGCTACGCTTCCTGGGAAAAAGGGCAGCTGGAACAAGAAATTCTGGACAACGCCTGGCTGACGGCCCCTGCGGATATGAATATCCTGTTTAAAACCCCTATCGCCGATCGCTGGCGTGACGCGGCAAAACTGATTGGCATTGATATTCTGACCATGCCTGGCGTTGCGGGGCACGCGTAATGAGCGGCACCCTTCTCGCCTTCGACTTCGGCACCAAAAGCATCGGCGTCGCTGTGGGTCAACGGATCACCGGCACCGCTCGCCCGCTCACTGCGCTGAAAGCTAACGACGGCACGCCGGACTGGAACCTTATTGAGCGCTTGCTCAAAGAGTGGCAGCCGGACGACGTGATTGTCGGTCTGCCGCTGAACATGGACGGCACCGAGCAGCCGCTTACCGCCCGCGCGCGCAAGTTCGCGAACAAAATCCATGGCCGCTTTGGTGTCTCCGTTAAGCTGCACGATGAACGTTTGAGCACCGTCGAGGCACGCGCTGGCCTGTTCGAGCACGGTGGCTTCCGGGCGTTGAACAAAGGCAGCGTGGATTCAGCTTCAGCCGTCATTATCCTCGAAAGCTATTTCGACCAGGGTTACTGAGCGCCGGGGCCTACACCCGCCCCTGCGCCCGTCGCTCCGCCAGACTCTGCTCAAAGTTCTGCATCCCCGCCTGCTGCCCCGTTTGAATAATGCCCGGCAGTTGCCAGGTTTTGCCTTCGCGGATCAGGTTTGCCGCCGCCGACGTATTCACCAGTAGCTCATACAGCGCCACGCGCCCGCCCTGGACATCCTGACGCAGCTTCTGCGCCAGAACCGCACGCAGGCTTCCCGCCAGTTGATTACGCACCGGATCTTTCTCCTGCGCCGGAAAGGTGTCGACCAGGCGCTCGATCGCCTGCGCCGCACCGCGCGTGTGCAGCGTGGCCAACACCAGATGGCCGGTTTCCGCCGCCGTCAGCGCCAGGCGTATCGTCTCGCTGTCGCGCAGCTCACCAAGCAGAATCACATCCGGATCTTCACGCAGAGCGCTGCGCAGGGCCTCGGCAAAGGACGGGCTGTGCAGGCCTATCTCCCGCTGCTGGATCAGGCAACGTTCACTCTGGTACATAAACTCCACCGGATCTTCCAGGGTCAGAATATGCCCGTCCGTCTGGTGATTGAGGAAATCGACCATCGCGGCCAGAGTGGTCGATTTCCCGCTGCCGGTGGCGCCGGTGACCAGAATCAGGCCATTGTCATTGGACAAAAGCTCCGGGATCGCGCGCGGCACGCCTAACGCAGAGAGCTGCGGGCACGTCAGCGGCAACAGGCGCAGCGCGATCGAAACGCCGTGCATATGCTTAAACGCACTGCCGCGCAGCCGCTGACCGCCTGTGAGGGTAACGGCAAAATCCACCTGCCCGTTTGCCCACCAGGCGCCCTGCTGTTCGTCATTGAGCCACGCTTTTAATAATGCCTCCACATCCGGGGGCGGAAACGGCGCAGGTTCAAGACGGCCTGACCTGCGCCAGCGCGGTGGTGAATCACTGCACAGGTGTAGATCGGAGACGTTATGCTTTACACTAAGGGCCACAATTTCTTCCACATCCATAGACAACTCCTCGGAAAATGAACGACATTGCGCATAACCTGGCACAGGTCCGGGACAAAATCTCAGCCGCGGCAACGCGTTGCGGCCGTGCTTCAGAAGAAATTACGTTGCTTGCAGTCAGCAAAACCAAGCCTGCGAGCGCCATCGCAGAAGCGATAGCCGCCGGTCATCGTGCCTTTGGTGAAAACTATGTGCAGGAAGGCGTAGATAAGATTCTCGCTTTCCGGGAACGGGGAAATGCAGACCTGCAATGGCACTTTATCGGTCCGCTACAGTCGAACAAAAGCCGTCTGGTAGCAGAGCACTTCGACTGGTGTCACACCATCGATCGTCTGCGTATCGCTACCCGTTTGAGCGACCAGCGCCCTATTGAGATGCCAGCGCTTAACGTGCTAATTCAAATCAACATCAGCGATGAAAACAGCAAGTCCGGCATTACGCTGAGCGAACTGGATGCGCTGGCGGCGGACGTGGCGGCGCTGCCGCGCTTAACCCTGCGCGGGCTGATGGCTATCCCGGCGCCAGAGTCAAGTTATGAAAGGCAGTTTGCCGTAGCACAGCAAATGGCTGTAGCATTTGAGGCGCTTAAAGCGCGCTATGACACGGTAGACACGCTTTCTCTGGGCATGTCGGATGATATGGAAGCCGCCATCGCGGCAGGCAGCACCATGGTGCGCATCGGCACAGCAATTTTCGGTGCGCGCGATTACCCCTAATAATAAGGAAACCTGAGGAACGCCATGAAGACGTTGACTTTCCTGCTTTCAACGGTCATTGAACTGTATACGATGGCGCTGCTGTTGCGCGTCTGGATGCAGTGGGCCCGTTGTGATTTTTACAATCCATTCTCACAATTTATCGTGAAAATCACGCAGCCCATTGTGGGGCCGCTTCGCCGCATCATTCCGGCAATGGGGCCGATTGACAGTTCATCTCTGCTGATGGCGTTTATTCTGAGCGTTATCAAAGCGATCGTGCTGTTTATGGTCATCACTTTCCAGCCGATTATCTGGATTTCAGCCGTTCTGATCCTGGTTAAAACCGTCGGCTCGCTGATCTTCTGGGTCCTGCTGGTGATGGCGATCATGAGCTGGGTAAGCCGGGGCCGTAGCCCGGTGGAGTACGCGTTGATTCAGCTGACAGAACCGTTGCTGCGTCCAATTCGTAGCCTGCTGCCTGCGATGGGCGGAATCGACTTCTCACCGATGCTTCTCGTTCTGCTGCTGTACGTGCTGAATATGGGTATCGCGGAACTGTTACAGGCGACGGGTAATATGCTGCTGCCGGGGCTGTGGATGGCGTTATGAGTGCAGTTAGCCCCTGCGCCGACGGGCTGGTTTTACGGCTGTACATTCAGCCGAAAGCCAGCCGCGACAGTATTGTTGGGCTGCATGGCGACGAGCTAAAAGTCGCCATCACGGCCCCGCCGGTTGACGGCCAGGCGAATGCGCATCTGACCAAATATCTGGCTAAACAGTTTCGCGTCGCTAAAAGCCAGGTCATCATTGAGAAAGGTGAACTTGGCCGGCATAAACAGGTAAAAATCCTTAACCCGCAATCTATCCCGACGGAAGTCGCGGCTCTGACAGAACAGGACTAAACCATGCAGAAAGTTGTTCTCGCCACCGGTAACGCCGGTAAAGTGCGCGAGCTGGCCTCGCTATTAAATGATTTTGGGCTGGACGTGGTGGCTCAGACCGAGCTGGGCGTGGACTCCGCCGAAGAGACCGGCCTGACGTTTATCGAAAACGCCATTCTGAAAGCGCGCCATGCGGCGCAGGTAACCGGACTGCCCGCGATTGCCGATGATTCCGGTCTGGCCGTGGATTTTCTGGGCGGTGCGCCGGGGATTTACTCCGCCCGCTATTCCGGGCCGGACGCCACCGACCAGCAGAACCTGGAAAAGCTGCTTGTGGCCCTGAAAGACGTTCCTGACGAACAGCGTACCGCGCAGTTCCACTGCGTGCTGGTCTACATGCGTCACGCGGAAGATCCCACGCCGATTGTCTGTCACGGCAGCTGGCCGGGCGTGATCACCCGTGAAGCGGCGGGCAACGGCGGCTTTGGTTACGACCCGATTTTCTTTGTCCCGACCGAGGGCAAAACCGCTGCGGAACTCACCCGCGAAGAGAAAAGCGCGATCTCCCACCGTGGACGCGCCCTGAAACTGTTACTGGAAGCACTGCGTAATGGCTAATTTGCCGCCTCTGAGTCTTTATATTCACATCCCATGGTGCGTGCAGAAATGTCCGTACTGTGATTTCAACTCGCACGCGCTGAAGGGTGAAGTGCCGCACGATGATTACGTCGCGCATCTGCTGGCCGATCTGGATGCCGATGTACCGTACGCACAGGGACGTGAAGTGAAGACCATTTTTATTGGTGGCGGTACGCCGAGCCTGCTTTCAGGCCCGGCGATGCAGACGCTGCTGGACGGTGTGCGCGCACGCCTGAACCTGGCAGCGGATGCTGAAATTACGATGGAAGCCAACCCCGGCACCGTTGAGGCCGACCGTTTTGTCGAGTACCAGCGTGCGGGCGTGAACCGTATCTCTATCGGCGTGCAGAGCTTTAGCGAGCCAAAGCTGAAGCGTCTGGGGCGCATTCACGGCCCGGAAGAGGCAAAGCGCGCGGCAAACCTGGCAACGGGGCTTGGGCTGCGCAGCTTTAACCTCGACCTGATGCACGGCCTGCCGGATCAGTCGCTCGAAGAAGCGCTTGACGATTTGCGTCAGGCGATTGAACTGAACCCGCCGCATCTGTCGTGGTATCAGTTGACCATTGAACCGAACACCCTGTTTGGTTCGCGCCCGCCGGTGCTGCCGGACGACGACGCGCTGTGGGATATCTTCGAGCAGGGCCACCAGCTTTTGACCGCGGCGGGATATCAGCAATACGAAACGTCGGCGTATGCGAAGCCGGGCTATCAGTGTCAGCACAATCTGAACTACTGGCGTTTTGGCGACTATCTCGGAATTGGCTGCGGTGCGCACGGCAAGGTGACCTTCCCGGACGGACGCATTCTGCGTACCGCCAAAACGCGTCATCCGCGCGGGTATATGGAAGGCCGCTACCTGGAGCGTCAGCACGACGTCGAGGCGGTGGATAAGCCGTTTGAGTTCTTTATGAACCGCTTCCGTCTGCTGGAAGCCGCTCCGCGCGCGGAATTTACGCGTTATACCGGGCTGCCGGAGTCAGTGATTCGCCCGCAGATTGACGAGGCGCTGGCGCAGGTGTATCTGACCGAGTGTGATGAGTCCTGGCAGATCACCGAGTACGGCAAGCTGTTCCTGAACTCCCTTCTTGAGTTGTTCCTCGCTGAAAATCCTGAAGGCTGATTCAGGATTTTACATCCCGTTCTGCTGGCTGAGGGAAAGGCTGGCAGAGTGTGGGGATGGAAACAATACGTTCATACGCAAAGCAGCTCAGACGCGAGCTGACACAGGAAGAAAGACGGCTTTGGTATTTACTGCGCAGCCGCCGTTTCGAAAATTATAAATTTCGCCGACAGCACCCGGTAGGTAACTACATTCTGGATTTCGCCTGTTGCGCGGCTCGGCTGGCCGTTGAGCTGGATGGCGGACAACATGATGAAAATCAGGAATACGATCGACAAAGGACATTGTGGTTAAACCATAAGGACTGGCACGTCATTCGATTCTGGAACAACGAACTCTGGAATAACGAAGAGGCGGTGTTAGAAAGGATCCTTGAAACGCTGCAAGCGCTGCAACCCTCACCCCGGCCCTCTCCCTGAAAGGGAGAGGGGGCAAACATCCCCTCGCCCCTTTAGGAAAAGGGTTAATGTGAGGGCGCAAACTATTCCCTCGCCCCTTTGGGGAGAGGGTTAGGGTGAGGGGCTAAGTGAATTACTTCAGCGTCCCCACCAGCGCCTTCCGGCTGTCTTCCAGCGACACCACGCGCTTACACACGTCTTTGCCGAACTGCTGGAAATCGGCTTCCTGATTCTTCCACTCGTTCTGAATCGAGGTTTGCAGTCCGCCCAGACTACCCAGTACACCCTGCAAAGGATTACCGCCACCCTTCAGCACCGCTTTGGCGCCCATCTCGTTGATGCTGTCCTGGAGAATGCCGCCCATCGCCTGGTTCACCAGCTGCTGACCGTCGGCACGCACCTGATCGATCGCCTTATAGTGGAACGTCAGGCCATCAGAGCGCGTCTCGATAATACGGTTCATCTGCTCTTTCAGCTGTTTATCCAGCTTCGTCAGGCGGGTGCGCATATTGCTGCTCTCCCCCACCTCTTTGGTGATGATTTTATCCAGCGCCACGCGGCTCTTTTCAACGCGGGTCAGCGCGCCATCGTTGATCCAGGGCAGCGCGGTACGCAACTCGGCCTGGTAGTCCATCGCCTGCTCGCGCTGGGCGGCCGTCAGGTTTTGCGGTTTGCCGTTAAAGGTCACGTTGCCATCCGGCGTAATCACCAGATTGCCATTCTCGCCCTTAACCTGCACGGTTTGCGGACTCAGCACCACGTCATCACGCGGGGTGACGCTACATTTATACTCCGCATGGGCGGTGGATCCGATTGCCAGTAAAGCAACAGCCAGCAACGTTTTGCGCATCTTAAACACTCCCTCAGACAAAATGGGCCAGCTAATGCTGGCCCCGTTCTTGCTTTATTAGTCCCACCAAACGTCGAAAAGTTCGCTAACGCGGACATCTTCCAGTTTGTGGTCTTCAAGCCATTTGCGTACCAGCGCCTGATGCTCTTCGGTGCATTTCCCCACTTCCTGGGTGCAAATCAGACCTTCCCACGCCAGATAGCCGCTACCGTCGAAGGCCAGCTTGTTTGGCTCGATCACCTCGTTGATGAACGCATCAACGTCCTGATCGATCTGCTCAACGCTGGTGCCTTCCGGGAAACGCCAGGCAACGGAGAAACCCACTTCCTGGAATTCTTCGATGTGCATCTTTTTACGCAGACGACGGCTACGATTCTTTGCCATTATTTCACCCTCTCGAACATTAAGTCCCATACGCCGTGACCAAGACGATGGCCACGCTGTTCAAATTTTGTCACCGGACGTGAATCCGGACGCGGTACGTAGTCGTTGCTTTCAGACTGATTTTTATACCCGTCCAGGGACGACATCACTTCCAGCATATGTTCCGCATAAGGTTCCCAGTCGGTTGCCATGTGGAAAACGCCGCCCAGCTTGAGCTTACTTTTCACCAGCTCGGCAAACGGTGCCTGAACGATACGGCGTTTATTATGACGCGCTTTGTGCCATGGGTCAGGGAAAAAGAGCTGAACCATGTTCAAAGAATTGTCAGGAATCATTTTGTGCAGCACTTCCACCGCGTCGTGACACATGACGCGCAGGTTCTCAACGCCCTCTTCATGGGCCGTTGCCAGGCATGCGCCGACGCCCGGCGAATGTACTTCAATACCGAGGAAGTTCTGCTCCGGGCGCGCTTTCGCCATAGTGACCAGCGAGGTGCCCATACCAAAGCCGATCTCCAGGGTCACTGGCGCGTCGCGGCCAAACAGGTCGGTGAAGTCGAGCGGTTGCTCGCTGAACTCAACGCCCATCACCGGCCAGTAGTTGTCCAGCGCGTGTTGCTGCCCTTTTGTCAGGCGCCCTTGACGGCGGACAAAGCTGCGAATACGGCGCAGCGGGCGACCGTTTTCATCAAATTCCGGTGAAATGACGTCGTTTTTCATAAAAGAGTTGTCTGCTTGTGAGAATGTTCGGGAAACGGGCATTATCCAAAGTTAAGGCTTCTATGCAAGCATGGGAAAGATCCGGTTTACAGCAGATTGACGCTGTGCTGCAATCTGCGTCCCTGATTAAGCGAATCGATGACCATGCAAGCCTCTCAATTTTCAGCCCAGGTGCTGGACTGGTACGACAAATACGGGCGTAAAACCCTGCCCTGGCAAATTGAAAAAACGCCGTACAAAGTATGGCTCTCCGAGGTGATGTTGCAACAAACGCAGGTCGCGACGGTCATTCCTTACTTCGAGCGTTTTATGGCGCGCTTCCCGACAGTCACCGATCTGGCGAACGCCCCGTTGGACGAGGTGCTGCACCTGTGGACCGGGCTTGGCTATTACGCCCGCGCGCGCAACCTGCACAAGGCCGCACAGCAGGTCGCGACGCGCCACAACGGTAAATTCCCGGAAACCTTCGACGAGGTGGCGGATTTGCCCGGCGTCGGGCGTTCGACCGCAGGCGCAATCCTCTCCCTCTCTTTAGGCAAACATTTCCCTATTCTCGACGGCAACGTCAAGCGCGTGCTCGCACGCTGCTACGCCGTAGATGGCTGGCCGGGTAAGAAAGAGGTTGAGAAACGCCTGTGGGAGATAAGTGAAGCGGTCACTCCGGCGAAAGGGGTGGAGCGTTTTAACCAGGCGATGATGGATCTGGGCGCGATGGTCTGTACCCGTTCAAAACCGAAGTGCGAACTCTGCCCGGTAAACAACCTCTGCGTGGCCTATGCGAACCACACCTGGGCGCAGTATCCGGGGAAAAAACCGAAGCAGACGCTGCCTGAACGCACCGGGTACATGCTGCTGATGCAGCATGGCGACGAGGTGTTTCTCGCTCAGCGCCCGCCGAGTGGCCTGTGGGGTGGTCTATACTGCTTCCCACAGTTTGAGGATGAAGCCTCGCTTCGGGCATGGCTTGAACAGCGCGGCATTGCGGCCGAAACCCTGACGCAACTCAACGCGTTCCGTCATACCTTCAGCCATTTCCATCTGGACATTGTGCCGATGTGGCTTCCCGTGTCCTCATTCACGTCGTGCATGGATGAAGGCACCGCTCTCTGGTATAACTTAGCGCAACCGCCATCAGTCGGGCTGGCGGCTCCCGTGGAGCGCCTGTTACAGCAATTACGTGTCGGTGCAATGGTTTAGCATCGGCAAGACAAAGAGGAATGAGTATGGCCAGAACCATTTTTTGTACTTTCCTACAGCGCGACGCTGAAGGCCAGGATTTCCAGCTCTACCCGGGCGACCTGGGTAAGCGCATTTACAACGAGATCTCCAAAGAAGCCTGGGGACAGTGGCAGAAAAAACAGACCATGCTGATCAACGAGAAAAAGCTCAGCATGATGAACCCGGAACACCGCAAACTGCTGGAGCAGGAGATGGTGAACTTCCTGTTCGAGGGTAAAGACGTCCACATCGAAGGCTATACGCCACCGGAAAAATAATAACGCGCAGCTGCTGCCCGGCTGCGCTGCGCTTGCACGGGCCTACGGTTTTGTAGGTCGGGTAAGCGCAGCGCGCCACCCGGCAACAGCAACCCCAAAGCAAACACAACACGCACTCCCGGAATGATGAAAAAACTTTTAGCGCTAGCCCTTGTTGCGCCGTTGCTTGTGTCTTGTTCTTCCAAAAAAGGCGATGAATACAACGAAGCCTGGGTCAAGGACACCAACGGTTTTGACATTTTGATGGGGCAGTTTGCCCACAACATCGAGAACATATGGGGATTTAACGAAGTTCTTATTGCCGGACCGAAGGACTACGTTAAGTACACCGACGCCTATCAGACCCGTAGCCACATCAACTTTGATGACGGTACGATTACGGTCGAAACCATCGCGGGGACTGAACCTGCGGCGCATTTACGTCAGGCCATCATTAAAACCCTGCTGATGGGCGACGATCCGGGGTCTATCGACCTCTACTCTGATGCCGATGACATCACCATCTCCAAAGAGCCGTTCCTGTATGGCCAGGTCGTTGACCAGACCGGTCAGCCGATCCGCTGGGAAGGCCGCGCCACGAAATTTGCCGACTATCTGCTGCAAACGCGCCTGAAAAGCCGTACCAACGGCCTGAAAGTGATCTACAGCGTCACCATCAACCTGGTGCCGAACCACCTCGACAAGCGTGCGCATAAGTATCTGGGCATGGTGCGTCAGGCGTCGCGTAAGTATGGCGTGGATGAGTCGCTTATCCTGGCGATTATGCAGACCGAGTCCTCGTTCAACCCCTACGCGGTAAGCCGTTCCGACGCGCTGGGGCTGATGCAGGTTGTGCAGCACAGCGCCGGTAAAGACGTGTTCCGCGCGCAGGGGAAATCCGGCACGCCGAGCCGCAGCTACCTGTTTGACCCGCAGAGCAACATTGATACCGGCACGGCCTATCTGGCGATGCTGAACAATGTCTATCTCGGCGGGATTGATAACCCAACCTCACGTCGCTATGCGGTGATCACCGCCTACAACGGCGGGGCGGGCAGCGTGCTGCGCGTCTTCTCGAATGACAAAGTGCAGGCCGCGAACATCATCAACAGCATGGCGCCGGGGGATGTGTACGCTACCCTCACCACCCGCCACCCGTCTGCGGAATCCCGCCGCTATCTGTATAAGGTGAATACGGCGCAGAAGAACTATCGTCGCCGCTAAAAACCAACACCACCCCTCACCCTGCCCTCTCCCCAAAGGGGAGAGGGTGTTCAAGTTCCCTCTCCCCTTTGGGGAGAGGGTTAGGGTGAGGGGGCATCAGGCCGCACTCATCCACCCCACCCATACGAAAATGCTATTTGCATCACAATCCAGACTGCAAATTAATGTGGATTGCATTTTTTTGCGGGAGGTAACAAAACATAACGTTGCCAACTGATAGAATTGCATCAAATAACAACCCTGAATGTTCCTATAACAACATATCTCCCACTCACTTGTGAGGAAAGTAACATGAACCTTAAGCTGCAGCTTAAAATCTTGTCGTTTCTGCAGTTCTGCCTGTGGGGTAGCTGGCTGACTACACTCGGCTCCTATATGTTTGTGACGCTCAAGTTCGATGGTGCGTCGATCGGTGCCGTTTACAGCTCGCTGGGCATTGCGGCTGTTTTCATGCCAACGCTGCTCGGTATCGTGGCGGATAAATGGTTAAGTGCGAAATGGCTATACATGCTTTGCCATCTGGTGGGTGCGGGGACGCTGTTTATGGCGGCCGAAGTGACCACGCCGGGGGCGATGTTTATGGTGATCCTGCTTAACTCGCTGGCGTATATGCCAACGCTTGGCCTGATCAACACCATCTCCTACTACCGCCTGAAATCTGCCGGACTGGATATCGTCACCGACTTCCCGCCTATCCGTATCTGGGGCACCATCGGCTTTATCATGGCGATGTGGGGCGTGAGCTTCGCGGGCTTCGAGCTGAGCCATATGCAGCTGTATATTGGTGCCGCGCTCTCCGTGCTGCTGGCGCTGTTCACCCTGACGCTGCCCACCATTCCGGTGTCTAACCAGCAGAAAAACCAGAGCTGGAGCACCATGCTTGGCCTGGACGCCTTCGCACTGTTCAAAAACAAGCGCATGGCGATCTTCTTTATCTTCTCCATGCTGCTGGGCGCGGAACTGCAAATCACCAACATGTTCGGTAATACCTTCCTGCACAGCTTCGATAACGATCCGCTGTTTGCCGGGAGCTTTATCGTCGAACACGCGTCGGTGATGATGTCCATCTCGCAGATCTCCGAGACGCTGTTCATCCTGACCATCCCGTTCTTCCTGAGCCGCTACGGTATCAAGAACGTCATGCTGATCAGTATCGCCGCCTGGATGTTGCGCTTCGGTCTGTTCGCCTATGGCGACCCAAGCGCGTTCGGCACCGTGCTGCTGGTTCTGTCGATGATTGTTTACGGCTGTGCCTTCGACTTCTTCAACATCTCCGGCTCGGTGTTTGTGGAAAAAGAGGTGAAGCCTGAAATCCGCGCCAGTGCGCAGGGCATGTTCCTGATGATGACCAACGGCTTCGGTTGTATTCTGGGCGGCGTGGTGAGCGGTAAAGTGGTTGAGATGTATACCACCAACGGTATTACAGACTGGCAGCCGGTGTGGCTGATCTTCGCCGGGTACTCGCTGGTGCTGTTCTTCGCGTTCATCGCGCTGTTCAAGTACAAGCATGTTCGCGTGCCGAATGGTGCGCAGCCGATCGCGCATTGATTGTTGTGCCCGGTGGCGCTGCGCTTACCGGGCTTACAAAACCAGACCGTAGGCCGGGTAAGGCGAAGCCGCCACCCGGCTATTTTATAGCAGACAGCACCCACCCCACCGACAGCAAATCCGCGCTGCCGCCCGGACTCAGGTTTCGTTCAATCAATGCCTTATCCATCTTAAACAGCGCCTCGCGATCCCAGCCACTTGCCAGTAATTCACGCGCGTAGCCCTGAACATAGCGCAGCCCCTGAATGCCGCCGCGTGACACGAGATTACTGTCCTGATTGACCGCCATCAGGCGCAACAGCAGGTCGTGAAGCAACTGTCCGTTCCACTGCCCCAGCGCCTTACGCACCGTCGCAAAGCCGCTCTCCGCCTCGCCTCGCGCCCCGGTTAAGCCGTAATGCTGAAACTGCCGCTCCCCCGCCGTTGCCTGCCCGCTGCGCCCGGCCAGCTCCCGCGCCACCAGCCCGCGACAGATGTTACTTACCTCACAACAGAGGCTATCCGCAGAGATATTTTTCACACGCCCGGCGGCGAAGCAGAGCAAACCAAGAGCAAAAATACCGCCCTTGTGGGTATTTACCCCGCCCGTGGCGGCGTACATTGCCTGCTCGCAGGCCATTCCCATTGGGCGGAGAATCCGCAACTGCCGATCGGCAGGTTTGGCCGCATGTGCTTCACCCAGTTCCGCAAACCGGGCAAACCACGGCGTAATCGCCATAATGCTGCGGACAAACAAGGCATGGTCCATATCCCGATGCGAGCCGTTATTGAGCCTGTCCACCAGCCCCGGCTTGGGCGTCAGCTCCAGCTCCTGCCACAGCGCCGCTTCGGCAAGCGCAGGCACGTCAACCGGGCGCGGTTTAGTCGCGAGCAAACCAGTCATCGATCATCTTCTCCACGCGGGAAACCACCTGCTCAACGGGATGGTGGCGCGAACGGGAACAGGCGTGGGCGGGCTCGTCGCAAATCAGACAGCGTCTGAGGTGTGAACCCAGCGACTGACGGCCCACGAGGCCGTTTTCAGGGCAGATCACGTCCAGATCCCACAGTCTGCCGAGCGGGTGCGTCTGCTCCAGTTCTGCACAGTGCGCCTTAATTTCCGCCGCCGGATGCGCGACGCACCACAGCGCTTCAGGTCCGGTGGGTAGCCAGAGCACCTGGCGGTCCAGCACCTGCCAGCGGTTTTCCCACAGCAGCTGGTCGCACATCTGTAACGCCACCCCCATGGTGTTGCGGTAGCGCAGGCTGTCTTTGATTTCCCCGGGCGTGACCAGCGTGAGGGAGATCACCGGTTGTTGATAGTGCGTAAGCCAGTCAGCCTGGCGGGCTGCGCGGCGCTCTTTCGCCGCCAGCAGTTCCTCCAGGCTGACACCCGCCCGCACGGGTGTCGCAAAAGTCATACTTCCTCCTTCACCTGTCGCACAGTGTCGATCACGCTGCCGTCGCGGTAGCGGATCACCCCGACGATTTTGTCGGTGAACTCAATCGGTTTCGGTACGCCTGTCAACGAAATCGCTCGCTCATACAGCGCGTTGATATCTACAACCTTCATCCCTGCTTCCATGAGTCGTTCGCGGATCTCCGGGCGCGCCGGGTTGACCGCAATACCGTGGTCGGTGACCAGCACGTCAATGCTCTCCCCCGGCGTGAGGCGAGTGGTAACGCGCTTCACGACGGTCGGGATGCGGCTTCGCAGCAGCGGCGCGACCACAATGGTCAGGTTGGCTGCCGCCGCCACGTCGCAGTGTCCGCCGGATGCGCCACGCATCACGCCATCGGAGCCGGTGATGACATTGACGTTAAAGTCGACGTCGATTTCCAGGGCGCTGAGGATCACCACGTCGAGCTGGTCGCAGCTTGCCGCCTTGCTGCCGGGGTTGGCGTAGACGTTGGTGGAGATCTCCACGTGGTTCGGGTTGCGCGCCAGCGAGGCCGCTGCCTGGCCGTCAAAGCACTGGGTGTCGAGCAGCTTTTCGATGAGCCCCTTCTCGTGCAGATCCACCAGGCTGCCGGTGATGCCGCCGAGCGCAAAGCGCGCTTTCACGCCGCTGCGCTCCATCTTCTCTTCCATAAAGCGGGTGCAGGCGGTGGCCGCCGCGCCGGAGCCGGTCTGCATCGAGAAGCCCGGTTTGAAGTAGCCGGAGTGTTCAATCACGTCCGCCGCATAGCGGGCAATCATCAGCTCGCGCGGGTTGCTGGTGACGCGCGCTGCGCCGACGCTGATTTTCGCCGGGTCGCCCACGCTCTCCACCTGCACGATGTAGTCCACCTGATCCTGCACCAGGCTGGCGGGCATATTGGGGAACGGCACCAGCGCTTCGGTCAGCAGCACCACCTTGCGGGCAAACTGCGCGTCCACCATCGCGTAGCCCAGCGAGCCGCAGCACGATTTGCCGTGCGTGCCGTTGGCGTTGCCAAACTCATCGCTGCACGGCACGCCGAGAAACGCCACGTCGATGTTCAGTTCGCCGTCCTGGAGTAGCTTCACGCGCCCGCCGTGGGAGTGAATTTGTACCGGCTCCTCCATCAGCCCGTGAGAGATGGCATCCGCCAGCCTGCCGCGCATGCCGGAGGTGTAAATCCGGGTGATGACGCCGCTTTCGATATGCTCGATCAGCGCGTCGTTGCAGGTCATCAGCGAGCTGGAAGCCAGGGTCAGATTTTTGAAGCCCATCCGCGCCAGCAGCGCCACGACGGTGTTGATCACCCGGTCGCCTTCGCGAAAGGCGTGGTGGAAGGAGATGGTCATCCCGTCCTGCAAGCCGCAGCGCTTAACCGCCTCTTCAATAGAGGCGCAGAGCTTGCGGCTGTGCTTCGCCTCGCTGTCCGCCAGCCACGGCGTCGCGCTGTGGGCGGTATCAAAGGGTTTCAGATCCCGCAGATGGGGGAAATTCATATGGAGAAGTTCTGTCTGATTCATTATGTCATCCTTACCGACGCACGCCGGAGGCCGCCGCGCGCTCCAGCACCACCTGCGCGTGGTTAATAATCGGTGCATCCACCATTTTGCCGTTGAGCGACACCACGCCCAGGCCGTTACGCTCGCCCTCTTCTGCCGCCTCAATCACCCGCTTCGCGTGTTCCACTTCTTCCCGTGTCGGGGCGTAGGCGTTGTGCAGCAGGTCTATCTGGCGCGGGTTAATCAGCGATTTGCCGTTAAAGCCCATCTTGCGGATCAGGTCGACCTCGCGCAGGAACCCGGCTTCATCGTTAACGTCTGACCACACCACGTCGAAGGCGTCGATGCCTGCCGCGCGGGCGGCGTGCAGCACGGCGCAGCGGGCGTAGAACAGCTCGGTGCCGTCGCCGCGCTCGGTCTGCATGTCCATCACGTAGTCAAAGGCGGCCAGCGCAATGCCGATCAGGCGCGGCGAGCTGCGGGCAATCGCCACGGCGTTGATGACGCCAATGGCCGATTCAATCGCCGCCATCACGCGGGTGGAACCCACCTCGCGGCCGCACGCCTGCTCGATACGCTCGAGGTGGCCTTCCAGCTCGTAAATATCGTCCGGGGTGTCGGTTTTCGGCAGGCGTATCACGTCCACGCCCGCGCGCACGGCGGCCTCCAGATCCAGCAGGCCAAACGGCGTGCTCAGCGGGTTAATGCGCACCACGGTTTCGATATCCTGATACATCGGGTGCTGCAACGCGTGGAACACCAGCATGCGTGCGGTGTCTTTCTCGCGCAGGGCCACGGCGTCCTCAAGGTCAAACATGATGGAGTCGGGACGGTAGATAAAGGCGGTAGAGAGCATGGCGGCATTGGCGCCTGGCAGGAACAGCATACTGCGGCGGAGTTTGCTCATTTCAGCGCCTCCCAGTTGATGGCCTGTTCATCGGCGGCACGCATCAGCGCGCTTTGCAGGCGGGCGCGAATAACACAGTCCAGCGCCCCTTTGTCTTCAATAATGATTAATCCCTGGTGCACGTTCATGGCGCGCAATGTGTCGTTGACCACCTGGCGAATCTGCTCGCCAAACTGCTTAATCACTTCGCTGTGGATGACGATCTCCAGCTCACCGTGAGCGGGGGCGATTTTCACCATCAGGTCGCTGGACTCCTGCGTTCCGGCCAGCGCCTCCCTTACAATATTCATGATAAATTCCTGATAGTTATGCGACTTCCGCACTCGCACGATAATGTGCTTCGAGGTGCGCGAAGGTGGAGTCCGGGACAATCTCCCGGATCCGGGAAAACTGCTGTGTCTTGAGTAAACGGCGCACTTCCGAGGCCGAAATGGCGTTGCCGGTGGCCTTGATGCGCGGCATCTCCACCACGTCAATATGCGAGGCCAGCAGGTCGTGCAGCGTCTGGTTGTACTGGCGGGTGATATCGCAGAACGGCTCCGAGCCGATGAAGCGGTGCGTGATGCCCAGCGCCGGGGCGATAAAGTCCCGGAAGATCAGCACGTCGATCTCGCTCCACGCCTGCTGCACTTTGCCGGTCTCCTTCAGGAAGTAGGCCGGAAACGTGGCGCGGGAGATGATGTACTGCGAGCCTTCATGCACCACCACGTTCGGCAGATGCGCCACGCCCGCGCGCACCATTTCAAGGCGCGCGCTGAACGGGAAGAACGAGGCGTCTTCACGCACCACAAACAGATGCAGGGCATCGCACTGCGCCGCCGCCTGCTCCACCAGATGACGGTGGCCGAGGGTGAATGGGTTGGCGTTCATCACAATGGCACCAATTTTTTCCCCGCCCCTTCGCATCCGGCTTAAGGTACGGCAGTAGCGCGCGATCCCCTGCGGGGTGTTCTCCATTAGCACCGCGTTGTTCCCGCTCTGGGCAATCGGCCAGAAGCCGCTGCGGCCAAAGCGCTCCTTATTGCACGGACGGGTGCAGAGGAAGAGGTGAAAATGGCCGCGCTCCAGCGCCGCATTTTCCACCTCTGCCAGCAGACGCGCGCTGAGGTTTTCCCCACGAAGCTGCTCGTTGACCGCCACGCATTTGATGACGTTGGCAGCCAGCCCGGCGCAACCCACCAGCTGCGCGCCGGACCAGGCTTCGACAAACAGCGTGATGTCGTTGTCCAGGCCAAGGCCGCTGTCTGCCAGCAGGTAGCGGATCTGGCTTAAGCGTTCCGGGTGTTTCGCCACCAGCGTGTGGCGAAAATCGATGGGTTGCGATTGCATGCTGCTGCCTTACTCAGTGTGCCGCCGCGAGCCCGACGGCTGGCGCTTCCACGATCACGTTGCTTAGATGACCGATATGCTCGATCTCCACCTCAATGCGATCCCCTTCCTTCATAAACAGCGGCGGGTTGCGCTTTTTACCCACGCCGCCAGGTGAGCCGGTGATGATCACATCGCCAGGACTTAAGCGGGTGAAGGTGCTGATGTACTCGATCAGCTCCGCCACCTTGTGGATCATGCTGCTGGTGTTGTCTTCCTGCACCATGCGGCCGTTCAGCCAGGTGCGGATTGCCAGTTGGTGCGGATCGGGGATCTCATCCGCCGTCGCCATCCACGGGCCGAACGCCCCGGTCTGCCGCCAGTTTTTCCCGGCGGTGAACCAGGTGTGCTGCCAGTCGCGGGCGGAGCCGTCCATGTAACAGCTGTAGCCCGCCACGTGGCGAAGGGCGTCGTCGCGGCTGATGTTCTCCCCGCCTTTGCCGATGATCACCGCCAGCTCGCCTTCGTAGTCGAATTCGCTGGAGTGGCGCGGCTTCAGCACCGGCTCGTTGTGGCCGGTCTGTGAGTCCGGGAAACGGACAAACAGCGTCGGGGCCGGGTTGTGCTGGTCAAACTCCTTGCGCTTGTCGGCGTAGTTCATGCCCACGCAGAGGATTTTTTCCGGCTGGACAATCACCGGTAAGAAGGTGATGGCGTTCAGCGGCACGTCCACCGCGTCGTTCAGGAATCGGGTGGCCTGCGCCAGCCCGTTCCCCTGCAACAGCGCTTTAAGGTCGCCATAGCGGTCGCCGAGGCGGCGGCCTAAATCAATCACGCCGTCGGCCTGAACGATGCCGTAGCTGCGTTTTCCCTGGTATAAAAAGCTTGCGAGTTTCATTGTTCTTTCCTGAAAACTTAAACGAGGAAGTTGCCCAGAATCAGCAGAGAGATGGAGACGTTAATCGCCCCGCCGATACGGGTAGCAATCTGGGCGAACGGCATCAGGCTCATGCGGTTGCCTGCGGTCAGGATCGCCACGTCACCAGTACCGCCCTGGCCGCTCTGGCAGCAGGAGACGATGGCGACATCAATCGGGTGCATACCAATCTTTTTGCCGACGAAGAACCCGGTTGCCACCAGCGCGGAGACGGTGCTGATAATCACCAGCAGGTTGGTCAGTGTGAAGGCGGCCACCAGTTCATGCCATGGGGTGATGGCTACGCCAACGGCAAAGAGAATCGGGTAGGTCACAGAGGTCTGGAAGAATTTGTACACCACCTGAGAGCCCTCCAGCAGACGCGGAGAGGCACCGTTGCAGAGCTTCACCAGCACCGCCATAAACAGCATGCCCACCGGCGCTGGCAGACCAATCAGCTTGTGACCGAGCATGCCCAGCATGTACAGCAGCACCGCCAGCAGCGCGCCGGAGGCGATCGTCGTCACGTCCGCTTTGCCGGAGAACGCAGGCTGAGAGACAGTGGCATCGGCATTGGCGCGATTCGGCATCAGCTGGCCTTCACCGGTCAGGTGCGGGTAGCGTTTCCCGAGCTGGTTGAGGCAACCGGAGATAATGATCGCCGTCAGGCCGCCGAGCATCACCATCGGCAGTACGCGGCCGAGCGCCACGCCCTGATCCATATGCAACAGGGTGGCATAGCCGATAGAGAGCGGGATCGCCCCTTCCCCGACGCCGCCCGCCATGATCGGCAGAATGATAAAGAAGAAGATCTGGAACGGCTCGAGGCCCAGCGCCAGCCCAACACCCATGCCGACAATCATGCCGACGATTTCACCGCACAGCATCGGGAAGAAGATGCGCAGGAAGCCCTGGATCAGCACGGTGCGGTTCATACTCATGATGCTGCCGACGATAATGCAGCAGATATAGAGATAAAGAATGTTGGTGGATTTATAGAACTTAGTGGTGGATTCCACTACTACATCCGGCAGCAGGCCGTAATAGACCAGCGCGGAAGGGATAAAGGTGGCGCAAATTGCCGCCGCGCCGAGCTTGCCGACAATCGGCAGGCGTTTGCCGAATTCACCGCAGGCAAAGCCGAAGAAGGCCAGCGTGGCCACCATGACCACAATGTCGCTCGGTAGTTTTTCGCCCAGGCAATCAATCGCAATCAGCGCGCCCGCCAGAACGAACAGCGGCAGAGGTATAATGCCGATTTTCCAGGTATCCATAATATGCCACCAGCGCTCTTTGAGCGATGGCCGCTGAATATCAATCGGGTCGTGGGTAACAGAGAATGAATCGTCAGTTGTGCTCATAATAAGCCCCTTAGTTATTTTGTGCGTTCAGCTTAGAGTCACAAAGGCTTACTTTATGTGAGGGATGGCATATTAAAAGCGAAGTTTTAATGGACGCTATGGTTTTAATGGTTTCTTTTATTTAATGTGATTTATGCCTTATTTATTGCCGTGGTTTTTATGGTTTCTTTTCTTAGCTGAACAAAGAAATAACATTTATTCATTTAACCTTAAGAGGATGAGACTTTCGGAAAAATCTTTTACAGGCTGCGCTGTGCAAGGGATCACAAGTTTTCGGCAAAGCGGGCATCCTGGCCTTAAAAGATGATATATTCAGCCGACCTGTTGATATCTCGCGTGATAGTTATGAAAGTATCGTTTCAGATCAAGCTGTTTATTTCGCTGGTCGCCTTTTTCTCAGTGCTGTTCGCATTACTGGGCGGATATTATTATGTCGATGTCGGCAGGCAGCTTTATCAGGAAATGAGCGCACGCGCAAAAATACAGGCTGAAGAAATTGCGCTTATTCCAACCCTGCGAAAAGAAGTCGAACAAAAGGATATCCAGGGCATCTATGACTTTATGCAGAAAATAGCCGCCCGCAGCGACGCCAGTTTTATTGTGATTGGTGACAATAAGGGGCTGCATCTTTTCCACTCCGTGTTTGCCGACCGGGTAGGCAAAACGCTGGTTGGCGGAGATAACGACGAGGTATTACACGGCAAAAGCACCATCACCATCCGCAAGGGCGGGTTAGGCATTTCACTGCGCAGCAAAGCGCCCATTTTTAATGATGCCGGGCAGGTGGTGGGGATTGTTTCGGTAGGCTATCTCACAAGCTATCTGGACACCATCACCGTCAGCAAGGTGGTTAATATCCTGATTGCCGCCGTGCTGCTGCTTATCGCCCTGTTTATTTTCTCCTGGTTCTTCACCCGCAGCATCAAGAAGCAGATATTCTCTCTGGAGCCGCGCGAAATCGGCCTGCTGGTGCGCCAGCAAAAGGCGATGATGGAATCCATTTATGAAGGGGTGATTGCCATCGATGACGATCTCCGCATTGAGGTGATCAACCAGGCGGCGCGTAAATTATTAGGCTTACGCCAGCCCGCCCGCGAACTGCGGGGTCAACTCATCAGCCAGGTGATCGCGCCCGTCCCGTTCTTCAACGCGCAAACCATGCTTGCGAAAGACACCCACGATGAGATCTGTCGCTTTAACGATCTCACGGTCATTGCCAGCCGGGTGCGGATAATGCTGGAAGATGCATTGCAGGGCTGGGTGATCACCTTTCGCGATCGCAACGAGATCGACTCGCTCAGCGCCCAGCTCAGCCAGGTGAAGCGCTACGTTGATAACCTGCGCATCATGCGCCATGAACAGCTGAACCGCATGACTACGCTGTCCGGCCTGCTGCATATGGGCCGTTATGACGAGGCAATTCGCTATATACAGGCGCAGTCGGAACACGCTCAGGAGCTGCTGGACTTTATCTCGTCCCGCTTTAGCTCTCCGACGCTGTGTGGTTTGCTGCTTGGAAAGGCCGCCCGCGCGCGTGAAAAAGGCGTTGAGCTGAGTTTCGATCCGGCCTGCCGGGTGGATAAACCGTTCCTGCCGCTGCTCGAATCGGAACTTATCTCGATCATCGGGAACTTGCTGGATAACGCCATTGAAGCGACCCAGCGTGCACCGCTCCCGCATGCCCCGGTGGACGTGCTGATAAAGCTGAACGAGCAGGAACTGATTATTGAAGTCGCCGACCAGGGCGTCGGCTTCACACCGGAGATCCGCGACCGGATCTTTGAGCGCGGCATCACCACCAAAACGCGCGGCGATCATGGTATTGGCCTGTATCTGATTGAAAGCTATGTCACACAGGCTGGCGGTGCAATTGAAGTTGCCGATAACACCCCACGCGGTGCCATTTTCTCACTGTTTATTCCCGCCACGGGAACGGCCCGGCACCCCGTACAGGAACTGGAAGATACCGACTATGCAACATGAACTTATCGACGTACTGATTGTTGAAGACGAGAACGAACTGGCGCAACTGCACGCGGAGCTTATCGGTAAACATCCGCGTCTGAGGCTGGTGGGGATTGCCGCGTCGCTGGCCGACGCGCAGGTACAACTGGAGAGCAAACAGCCGAAGCTGATGCTGCTGGATAACTACCTGCCGGACGGCAAAGGCATCACCCTTATCAGCAACCCGATGCTCACCCGCGCCAACTGCTCGGTGATTTTCATCACCGCCGCCAGCGATATGGACACCTGTAGCCAGGCCATTCGTAACGGCGCGTTCGACTATATCCTTAAGCCGGTCTCCTGGAAGCGGCTCAGCCAGTCGCTGGAGCGTTTTGTGCAGTTTGCCGAACAGCAGCGCGTCTGGAAGATTGTCGACCAGCAGAACGTGGATTCACTCTATCAGTTACAGGCGAAAAACTATCGTCTGGACAACGGCAGCAAAGGGATAGAGGAGAACACGCTGGCGCGGGTGCAAATGCTGTTTAACAACAAGGCGGCGCACTGTTTTACGGTGGATGAGGTGGTGAGCGAGACGGGCCTGAGTAAAACCACCACCCGGCGCTATCTGGAACACTGCGTGGAGGTGGGTTTTCTGACGGTGGAGATGCTGTACGGTAAGATTGGACATCCGAGAAGGATGTACAGGCGTAGTGCGACTTAACTCCCCTCACCCCGGCCCTCTCCCCAAAGGGGCGAGGGTGAAAAGACGGCTCCGTGCAATCCCCTCTCCCCTTTGGGGAGAGGGTTAGGGTGAGGGTCCCTACTTTAATACGTACCCATACAGCCGCTTAATCCCGTCCGCATCCTTCTCGCTGTAAACGCCCTGCAACTCTGGGGAGAACCCCGGCAGGATATTAATGCCCTCTTCCAGTGCCAGGAAGTAGCGCTGCACTGCTCCACCCCAGACTTCCCCCGGCACCACGCACAGCACGCCCGGCGGGTATGGCAGCGCACCTTCGGCGGCAATGCGTCCTTCGGCGTCACGAATACGCACCAGTTCGACGTTCCCGCGAATGTACTCCTGGTTGGCATCCTGGGGGTTCATCACCACGGCAGGCAGGCTCTCCTGACGGAACATCGCCTTCTGTAAATCCTTCACGTTAAAGCTGACGTAGAGATCGTGCATCTCCTGGCATAGCTGACGGATCGTATAGTCGCGGTAACGCACCGGGTATTTCTGATAGATGGTCGGAAGCACATCCGCGAGCGGTGTGTCGTCTTCAATATGCTGTTCAAACTGCCCCAGCATCGCCACCAGCTGCATCAGCTTCTCCGCGCTCTCGGCTGGCGTCAGCAGGAACAGGATGGAGTTGAGATCGCACTTCTCCGGCACAATGCCGTTCTCGCGCAGGTAGTGGGCGAGAATGGTCGCCGGAATGCCGAAATCGGTATAGTGCCCTGTTTCAGCATCAATGCCCGGCGTGGTCAGCAGCAGCTTGCACGAATCGACGAAATACTGCTCGCGGGCATAGCCTTCAAAACCGTGCCATTTTGCATCCGGTTCAAAACTAAAGAAGCGACGTTCGCTGGCGATAGCCTGCGTGGGGTGATCCTGCCATGGCCGCCCCGCCACCACCGGTGGGATAAACGGTTTGATCATATGGCAGTTAGCGATGATGGCCTTGCGCGCTTCAATGCCCAACTCGACACACTCCGCCCACAGCCTGCGTCCGCTTTCGCCCTCGTGGATCTTGGCGTTCACGTCCAGCGCCGCAAACAGCGGGTAAAACGGGCTGGTGGAGGCATGCAGCATGAACGCGTTGTTCAGCCGCTTGTGCGGGCAGAAGCGCGACTGACCGCGAATATGGTTATCCTTTTTATGGATCTGCGACGTTTGTGAGAACCCGGCCTGCTGCTTGTGGACCGACTGGGTCACGAAAATTCCCGGATCGTTCTCGTTCAGTTCCAGCAGAAGCGGAGACGTTTCCGCCATCATCGGGATAAATTGCTCGTAGCCGACCCAGGCGGAGTCAAAGAGGATGTAGTCGCAAAGGTGCCCGATCTTGTCGATCACCTGACGGGCGTTGTAGATCGTGCCATCGTAGGTGCCGAGCTGAATGATCGCCAGACGGAACGGGCGCGCCTCGGCGGCTTTCTGCGGCGCGACGTCACGGATCAGTTCCCGCAGCCAGGCCTCATCAAAGCAGTGCTCATCAATCCCGCCGATAAAACCAAACGGATTACGGGCTGCCTCAAGATAGACAGGCGTTGCCCCGGCCTGGATCAGCGCCCCATGATGGTTGGACTTGTGGTTGTTACGATCGAACAGCACCAGATCGCCACGAGTCAGCAGCGCATTGGTCACCACTTTATTGGCCGCCGACGTGCCGTTCAGCACGAAGTAGGTTTTATCCGCGTTGAACACTTTCGCCGCGAACTTTTGCGCGTGCTTGGCAGAACCTTCGTGGATCAGCAAATCACCGAGCTTCACGTCGGCATTGCACATATCGGCACGAAACACGTTTTCACCGAAGAAGTCGTAAAACTGCCGCCCCGCCGGGTGTTTTTTGAAAAAGGCGCCGTGCTGGTGACCCGGACAGGCAAAGGTGCTGTTTCCCATCGCCACATACTGGCTCAGGGTGTCAAAAAAGGGTGGCAGCAGGTTCTCTTCATACCGGCAGGCGGCAGATTCCAGTTCCAGCAATTCCTGTGCTTTACCCGAGATGATCGCCGTGACACCCTCTGGCACCTCTCCTGGCTCTGTTGAGAACATAAATACCGGTAGCTGAAAGCCCGTACGCTTCAGCAACGCGAGAATGCCGCTGTAGCTTTCAACAACCGTAATGACGACTGCCGCCACATCGGTGAAATCAGTGTTATCCAGCATAACCTTTTCGCGATGCGTAGAAACTTTGGATACCAGCTCGCGGCTGACGGCAATTTTCATGGTTTTCATAGGCGCAAATACCCTCACCGAACGGTGAGACAGGAAGGAGAAAATTCGCGCAATCATGTCACCTTTTATTTTCAGGTGCAAGAAGGAATCAGTATGCGTTACGCCTCCCAAAGCTAAGCGTAATCAGGGACGAACGTGCCATAATGATGCAATGCCAGTGCTTAAATAACAGGAGTTAAACGTGGTAATTGGACCCTTTATCAATGCGGGAGCCGTATTGCTGGGCGGTGTACTTGGGGCAGTATTAAGCCAGCGGTTGCCGGAGCGTATTCGCGTCTCCATGCCCTCCATTTTTGGCCTGGCGTCGTTAGGGATTGGTATCCTTTTAGTGGTGAAATGCGCCAACCTGCCGGTGATGGTACTGGCGACGCTGCTCGGCGCGCTGATCGGCGAATTTTGCTATCTGGAAAAGGGCATCAATCACGCGGTAGGCAAAGCCAAAAATCTGATTGCCCGACCGGGCAAGGCGAAGCACGGCACGCACGAGTCGTTTATTCAGAACTACGTTGCGATCATTATTCTGTTCTGCGCCAGCGGCACGGGGATATTCGGTTCGATGCAGGAAGGGATGACCGGCGATCCCAGCATATTGATTGCGAAAGCGTTTCTGGATTTCTTTACTGCCACCATCTTTGCCACCACCCTCGGCATCGCCGTCGCCGCGATTTGCGTGCCGATGTTGCTTATTCAACTGGCGCTGGCCACCTGCGCCACGCTGATCCTGCCGCTGACAACGCCAGCGATGATGGCAGACTTTACCGCCGTCGGCGGCCTGTTGCTGCTGGCGACAGGGCTGCGAATCTGTGGCATTAAGATGTTTGCAGTGGTGAACATGCTCCCTGCCCTCCTGCTCGCGATGCCGCTATCCGCGCTCTGGACGCACTTTTTCGCTTAAGTTTGCGACGAAATGGTGAGAGAGTGTGCAGTCTGCACCGAAAGCAACAAATTTCGTTGACGCCGGAGGGAGGATCGGGTTTAATGCGCCCCGTTGCCCGGATAGCTCAGTCGGTAGAGCAGGGGATTGAAAATCCCCGTGTCCTTGGTTCGATTCCGAGTCCGGGCACCAAATTTCATATTAACGGACCTCCACGGAGGTCCGTTTTTGCATTCTGAGCCCACCAGAATCATTACTTCTGCATTCCCTTAACGACACCCCAACCACTGCGTCAGTAGCGCATGCAGTTTAGCTGGCTCCAGAGGCTTGCGGAGTACCAGGTACCCCTCCTGCTCCGCCTCCAGCAGAACCGGTGAATTAAATTCGCCGCTAACTATCGCGCCGCTCATATCCGGCAGACGTTCAAAAAGCGCTTTCAGGATATCGAAGCCGCTTTCGCCGGATCGCAGGCGCTGGTCGCACAGCACGGCGAACGGCGTAAAGCCGTCGTCGATTATGGCAAACGCTTCTTCAGCGGAGGCCGCACAGCGTACGTCGATTCCCCAGACGCTCATCAGGCTCTCCCAGGCAGACGTCACCAGCGGGTCGTCATCGACGACCAGGCAGGAACCGTGCAGCGGCGCATAGCGTACCGGCGTGGCGGTGTTATCAGCGGCGGGCGGGGTATCCAGCACGCTATCTTCGCCAGCATATTGGGTAAAGCGCATCCAGAAGCGTGAGCCTTTCCCTTCAATGGATTGCATCCCGTATTTCACCTTCATCAGCTTGGCACAACGGGCAACGACGGCCAGTCCCAGCCCGTGTCCGGCGCTGTCGATCTTCCATGCCAGCTCGGGGCGGTAGTAAGGTGAGAAGATTTTGCCCTTCTCTTCATCGGCGATACCGACTCCCGTGTCCCACACCTCCACCATACACTCGTCACCGCGCGGTCGGATGGCGACCAGCACCCCGCCCTGGAGCGTGTAGCGAAGGGCGTTTTGAATCAGGTTGATCAGGGACTGTCGCACCAGTAGCGGATCGCCCATCACGTAGATATGGCGTTTAGGCCGCCGGATGCACAGCCTAAGCGCGCGGCTGTTGGCCTCTTCACGAAACAGCGTGATGACCGAGTCGAGCAGAGCACCGATATCCACTTTGGTCGGGGCAGAGAGGACATTCCCGGATTCTATTTTGCTGAGATCGAGCAGAGAGTTGAGCATTAAATGTACCGAGCGAACGCTCTGCTGAAGGTCAAGAAGCTGTGGCGTCAGGCTGCCGTCCCGGTTTCGATGGAGGATGGCTTCGATCAGAAAGCCCATAGCATGCACAGGCTGGCGCAAATCGTGGCTGGCGGTGGTCAGAAACTGATTTTTATCCAGCAGTGCCTGCTCCGCGTCCTCTTTGGCCTGACGAAACTGTTCCGCCAGCCGTGAGCTTTTTTCCTCCAGCAGCGCTTGCTGAATAAAGAACGCATGGGAAGTTAACGCATGGCGGTAAATTGCGAAGCCGTAAAGCAGATTCAGCATGAGCACGATGAACATCAACTCATCCAGCCGCCAGATAATACCGAGGTTCAGCACCCCCCAGGAGGCGAAGAAAAAACGCGTGAAGGTACTAATGACAGGCGTCAGATGTGTCGCATTGGCGGCGACGATGGCGGCGATGCTGATATTAAGTAACAGGAAAAAGTCAAAATTCTGCGTCTGTGGCGTAATTAAATAGAGTGAAGAAATTCCCAGCCCGTGAATAAAGGCAATATTATTAATACGCGGAAGCCAGCGTCGCAGGACGTCCCTCTCACCGTTTTCTTTCGCTTCACGCTGATAGCATCGGTGCAATAGTCGTATCGCCACGGCACATAGCAGATAAATAATTATCCAGATAATCGTTGGGCCGAGGTCGTCCCCAAGCATATAAATCCAGATGGCGAAAGGAATACCCACAAAGGGCACAGCACTAAAGCTAAATACCAGCCGAAGAAAGGTGTTGTTTAGCAAACGGATCTGCGCCGGAGCAGAGATACCATCATTTTGTAAGCTCTGGAAAAACCTCATTCCGACGGATCCTGCTTGCCATGCAGAAGCGTGATGGCTTCAACCCGGCTGTTAACGCCTATCTTTTTCAATATATTGCTGATGTGTTCTTTGACCGTGGGCTCAGAAATTGAAAGCTGTGCGGCGATTCGTTTATTCGGCAGGCCGCGCATAATCATATTTAACACGTCTATTTGTCGCGGCGTTAAGTTAAATTTACTTAACTTCTCATTATTGACCTTAACGGAAATTTCGTTTCCCTCAGGAAACCAGGTCTGATTATCAGTGAGTGCGAAAACGGCCCGCGAGAACATCTCAGGTGGCTCGCTTTTCAATACAAAACCGTGTCCCCCGGCGGCATTAACTTTGCGCCAGATATCATTATTGTCATCCCCGCTGACCACCAGGAGTCGTACCTGTGGGTAAAGTTGTTTTACTTCTTTGAGTAATTTCAGGGCCGTTCCGGAAGAGAGCCAAAAATCGATTACCAGCAAACGTGGCGGGCCATGATCTCTAATTTGTCGGTAGCAATCATCCTCATTCGTCACCACACACGCCTGTTTAAACTGGCAATGTGTAATCAGAAAATTGGCGATGCCGCTTGCTACCAATGGATGGTCATCAACGACTAACGCATAATTCTGTCCCAAAGGAGCCTCCTTTTACCTTCGCATATCTTAGAGTACAGATGAATTATTATCTACCCACCCTACTTTAGGAGGGTTTTTTCGATTAGGAAAGAGAAATATATTATTCGCTGATTTGGGTAAAAGAAAACATAAATACAATCAGTGAAATTAACTGGTTGGATATCAAGGATAATTTATGAAAAAACCACTAATCGTTTTAACCGTTACGTTGATGTTAGCCGGTTGTTCCACGTTGAAAACCGATCAGGCTATTCCACTCCTCCAGGCGGAGACCGCTAAAATGCTGGGATTGGGCTCATCGGATGAAATAACTGTGACCAACGTTAATGGTGCCCAGCCGGACGCACTGGGAGGACAAAAACTCTCTTATCGCGCCACGACAGAAAAAGGGCGTATTTTCGATTGTTCATCGATGATGATGCCGGGAATTTTAGGATCCGCACCGACGCTGAGCGCGCCAACCTGTACACCTGTTGTCACACATAAATAATTAACGCCGCATCAAAAGGCGTACATAAATAACGCCTTTTACATTATCTGGCGTATCTGAGTTTTCATAAAAAAACGATGTTCCTGACATCATGCTAATGAGTACGGAGATAGCCCGTGAATAACTCTACATCGCATTCTTTAGCGGTTAAGACGCCGCTTTCCAGACTTTACCTCGCTCTATTTTCCGCGCCGCTGTTACTGTTTTTACCTGCCGATATCGCGCGTGCAGCCGATGCCTTTTTTGATGGCGACTCGCGTATTACCGAAACGCTGGGTTACACCGGTGATGTGTATGTTGGACGTAATCAACGCGGAAATCTGTTGATCGATAATGGCAAAATCACCGCCTATAACATCAATATCGGTCGGCTGTTCGACGGCAAAATTTATGAAAGCGTGGTCACGGTCCGTGGGCCAGACGCTGAGCTTAACGCGGTGAACGATCGGTACGTCCTGCGCGGCGACCTGAATCTTGGCCTCGGCACCCTGCGAGTCGAAGAGGGCGCGCTGGCGAGTGCAAAGGAGATTGTTGTCGGCACCACCCGCGGCTACGACAGCCACCTTATCGCCACGGGTGCTGGCTCTCGTGTGACCAGTAATTTTCTCAGCGTAGGCACCGATCTGGGCGCACGCTCCACGCTTGCGATTGAAGACGGCGCTGCGCTCAATACCGCTTACGATGCACGCATCGGCAACGGTACCGGACCGGGTGAAACCGACACGCTGAGCCCGAAAGCCACCGTCACTGGGAGCGGCTCACAGTGGAACGTTGGCCGTACGTTGACGCTTTATGGCGACCTGGACGTGCTGAACGGCGGAACGGTTAACGTTGGCGGCGTGCAGGTGGCAGGCGTCTCCGGGGCAGGGAAAACCGCCGAGCTGGTTATTGCGGGCGAGGACTCACGCTTTACCAGCGGCAGCAGCGTGAGCGTGGGCGATTACGGCAATGGCGTGCTGTCTGTGATTGACGGCGGTTCATTTTCCGCTGGCAGCAATGCGCTGATCGTGGGGACATCGGGTTCCGGCTCGAACCGGGGTGCGCTCATCATCGGCAGCCGCGGCAATATGGACACCGGCACGGGTTTAACTGAGCCAACGCTTGGCACGGCGGGCGGCGCAGGTACCCTCGATGCGAAGACGGCAATAAGCCTGCGTGGCGGACTGTTCGGCAGCTATGTCTACTTCAACCATACCGACGGAAATTACATCTTCAGCAACACGATGAGCGGTGAAGGTGATGTGATCAACACCTCCGGGCAGACGACGCTGAACGGCGATCTTTCCGCACTCAAGGCGAACGTCACCGCGCGGGGCGGTAAAGTCATTATTGCCAGCAATATTAATACCCAACCAGAAGACGATATTTTTGACGTCCAGACGCTTAGCGCGGAGAACGGCGGCACGCTGATCCTCAATGCGACGGCGGGTTCAGACGTCAGCAACGGGGTGGGTTACAGCAGCGCCGCGTCAATCAAGTCCGGCGGCACGCTGGGCGGCAACGGGACGCTGGGCCAGACCGAGATCCTGTCCGGCGGACATATCTCGCCCGGCGACGGCACTATCGGTACGTTGACGCTGAAACGCTATCTGAACTTTATCGGCGAATCCTTCTATGACGTCGATATCGCAGGAGATGGCCGCAGCGACCAGCTACTGGTATCGGGCAAAACCACCATCAGCAATCAGGCTAAGGTACAGGTCACCGCGCTGGATCCGCAAACCAGCTATAAAACGGGCCAAAGCTACCGCATTTTGACCTCCGACGGGGGAATTGACGGTGAGTTCGCCGGCGCGATCTCCAAATCCGCCTTCCTCGACGTGGCGCTTAAGCAAAGCACCAACGCCGTCGATCTGACCATCGCGCAGAAAGAGACCGGTGGCGAGAATCCTGGAGGAGAAAATCCCGGAGGCGAAAACCCTGGCGGTGAGAATCCTGGTGGTGAAAACCCCGGAGGCGAAAACCCTGGCGGTGAGAATCCTGGTGGAGAAAACCCCGGAGGCGAAAATCCTGGCGGTGAGAATCCTGGCGGTGAAAACCCCGGAGGTGAAAACCCGGGCAGCGGCAAGCCGGGCATTTTCCAGACCGTGGCCCAAAGCAGCAACCAGTGGAATACCGCTGGCGCGCTCTCCACGCTGACGCAAAGCGGCCCGTCTCTGGCGCTGTATAACTCGCTGCTTCTGCTGAGCGCACCGGAAGCGCGCGAGGCGTTCAACCAGCTTTCTGGTGAAGTTTATCCGTCAATGCAGTCCAACCTGATCGCTGGCAGCACGCAGGTGTTTAACGTGTTAAACCAGCGGATGCAGCGCGCGTTTGATAACGACAGCCTGCCGATACCACCGTTAGCCATGTCGCTGGTGCAGCAGCCGGAGCCGCAAAACAATGGCGTCTGGGGCCAGACCTTCAGCTCCTGGAGCCGAAACAGCGGCGACGGTAACGTGGGCAAGCTGGACGGCAACACCACCGGCTTCCTGCTGGGGGCAGATCGCAAGCTGGCGGACCATAACGTGCGGGTCGGCGGCTACTTCGGCTACAGCCGGGGTGATTACGACGTCGACAGCCGTCGATCCTCAACGGATACCGACAACTATCACCTTGGCCTGTATGCGGCGGGTCAACAGGATGCGTTCTCCCTTCGCGGCGCGCTGGGTTATACCTGGCACAAGATCGAAGGCGAGCGCAATGTTGATTTCAGCGGTTTCTCGGATCGGCTGAAGTCAGATTACGACGCCAACTCCCTGCTGGCGTTCACCGAAGCGGGCTACCGTTTCGGCCAGCCAGACAGGAATATTGAGCCGTTCGTCAATTTATCGTACATCCGGCTGCATACCGACAGCTTCAGGGAAGACGGCGGTGCCGCTGCGCTGAGCGTCGGTAACGAAACGATGAACACCTTCTACACGACACTCGGGTTGCGCGGTGTGACCGCGCTGCCGAAGCACGTTAACCTCTACGGTTCATTGGGCTGGCAGCACGCCTATGGCGATAAGAATACCTCTTCGCGCATGGCGTTTGCGGGCAGCGACGCGTTCATTACTCAGGGACAGGCCGTGGATGAGGATGTGATGGTCGGTGATATCGGCGTGAGCGTACAGCTGTCGCGTGCTGCGACGCTGGATGTAGGTTACCAGGGACAATATGGTGCGGATACCCGCGTCAACTCGGTTAACGCCAATCTGCGCTGGTCGTTCTGAATTATTTCCATTAAAAGAACCCGCCCTCGTGGCGGGTTTCTGCTTTTGGCTTCTGACGAGGCTAGGGATCGTTCCCAACCGCGTCCAGCAGTTTGTTTTTAAAGATAAACAAACACGCCTCGTTGAAGTTCCCTGCCCCTAACCGCTCCGACAGCACCGTTCGCTTGCGATAGAGGCTTTTAACCGACATATTCAGCTTATCTGCAATCTCTTCCATTGACCTCCCTGCCTTCAGCAACCGGATCATTATCGCTTCGTGTCGACTCAGCCGTAAGTTAAGCAGCCATTTGGTGGTCAGACGCCTGCCTTTCATATCGAGCACCAGATTGAATAACGACGCCATATCCGGAGCCGTAAGCGACGTGTTCATAAATAGCTTCATACTGAGAAGATCCTCCTCTCGAGGACGCATATCCAGCATAACGCAGCAGATCGTTTTTCTCGTTCTGGCCGGATGGCGTATCAGGTAATCATATAAACGGAGCGGCGTACGGCTATCAATCAGTACAGTATATTCATTTGCGTCGGTATCAAATATGTTTCTGTCTATCGAACTGAGGCAAATTATATCCGGGAAAAATAGCCGCATCCCCCTGACAAGGAAACAATCCTGAGTCACTAACACTATTGAAGTCGCCACTAACCATCCCTTTTAGATTAAAGCAAGCCCGCCTCTTAAGAAACAAGAACGCTTTCGTTTATAGCGTTTTACATTAACGGCAAATGTTTTCTGGCTTTGATCATCCCTCAATATGACATTGGTGAGCTAGACTTTTTGCAGACTATCACTCAATGCCTGGCGTTAATTATAAATAAAAAAGAATTTCAGAAAAGTCACTTCTCTGAACATTAAGAATTTTTGTCATGAAACTTCCCAAACATGCACCAGAAAGTACTTTAATTAACTCAGAAGAACTTCATTTTTAATATAACAAAACAGGAAGCAGAGAAAGAAAAATCATTTAATATCAATTAATTAAAAACATGAACCCTGCACTAAATTATCTAAAAAACTTACTTCCCCCAGAATTATCTCAAAACCTCCCAGCCGCTTTTCAACTTATTTATCCCCCAACACATCGGGTGTACATTAAGCCCAATCAGACCGCTGAGATGAGGGCTCATAATTACCTTTAAGTAAGTACCCCATAACGTAGCATCATTCAGATTTAATGTTCTCCTTTATGCCCTTTAACGCAGAGTTAAAAGGCGGCCGTGTTATGCAATGGATTCACAATAAACAAATGGCAAATAGATATGGAAAGATCGCTTAGCTTCACTACGTTATTCTTTTATCGCACCACAATATTATTGTTCCTGCTTTTACTCTTTCCTGTTCTGGTTCAGGCTGATGAATCCGTTTATGAGCATCAGATACAACAGGCACGTAACGGTAATTACGCTCTGTTTCTTGATTACCTACAGCGCTATGAGCAACAACATGCTTTAACACCCGGACAGGTTGCGGACTGGTTACAGGTAGCCTCCTGGGCAGGACGCGATGACGAAGTTATCCGGGTCTGGCAGCGTTATGGTATTTATATGCCGCTGCCCGCTCGCGCCATCGCTGCCGTCGCCCAGTCCAGAAGAAACCAAAAAGCCTGGCCATCCGCCTTATCGCTGTGGAAAGAGGCGCTCAGCCTTGCGCCGGATAACGACGATTACCGCATCGGCTATGTGAAGACTCTGGCCGATGCCCGCAAAGATCGCCTCGCGCTTTCGGAAGCCCGGCAGCGGGTTAAAGACAATCCTTCTCCCGCGCACATTGAGACGCTCTCCTATGTCTGGATGCGCCAGGGAAAAAACAGGGATCGGCTGCTGGCTGACATGCGCGCGCTGAGCGCCGCGCCAGGGAATGAGGCCCTTCTTCGCGAGACAATCGATGCGCTAACGGATAACCGGGTAAGCACGCCCGCACTCTGGCTGTCACAAAACGCGGCGCTCTCTCCTGCGGAGCGCCGCCGCCTTGAGCGTAACGCCGCGGCTGAACGGGTACGCCTGGCGGATGTGCCTGGCAGAACGGAGAAAGAGCGCCTGCGGCTGGCACAAAACGCATTAGATCGCTATCACGCCCTGCTTTCCCGCTGGCAAAACGACCCGCAGGCGGCTGAAGACGTCATCCTTGCCCGTATCGATCGGCTTGGCGCCCTGTATGCGCAGGGTAATTACCGGCAGGTCATTAGCGAATATGAGTCGCTGACGGCCGCACAGCATCCGGTGCCGGACTGGGCCATCGGCTGGGTGATCTCTGCATATTTGCAGGAGAAAAACACCGTTGCCGCCTTCTCGCTTGTGCAACGCTATCCACACTACGCCTCCGATCCGCAGGATGAGGAGCATGCGCTTTTCTACGCCTGGCTGGATACGGGGCAATATCAGGCCGCCCGCCGCTACGTTGAGCGCGAGACCCGCAGCGTTCCCTGGACCCGCTACGATTTCGGGTCCCCCACCGCCCAGCCAAACGATCGGTGGCTTACCGGGCAGTCACTCAAATTTAACTATTTGCTGGCAACCAACGCCCTGCCGGAGGCCGAAAAGCTGTCGTATCGTCTGGCGTCAACGGCGCCGGGAAATCAGGGATTACAGATTGATTATGCCGCCCTGCTTCAGGCCAGAGGCCTGCCGCGTGCGGCCGAGCAAAAGCTTAAACGAGCAGAGGCGCTCGAACCCACGAATCTGGAGCTTGAAAAACAGCAGGCTTACGTCGCAATGGACCTTCAGGAGTGGCGCCAGATGGATTTACTGGCTGATAACGTAATAGCTCGCGCCCCCGCCGATCGCAGCGCCCGTCGCCTGGACAGACTCAGAATGGTCCACCATATGTCTGAGCTGCGTCTGAACGCGGCTAAAGGATTGCACTCAGATAACCCCGTCAGCGGTAGCCACGACATGAACTGGGACGCCACGCTCTATGGCCCGCCCGTGGCGGATAACTGGCGGCTGTTTGCCGGCGCCCGCTATGCCCAGGGGAATTTCGACGAAGGTAAAGGCATCAGCCGCCACCTGTTGGGCGGCGTTGAGTGGCGCCCCCGTGACCTCACGCTCGAAGCCGAGCTCTCCGGCAACCACTATCACGGCAAAAACAGGCCGGGCGCACGGCTCTCAACAACTTACAGCCTGAGTGATAACTGGCAGGTCAGTGGTAACCTCGAGCGCTTGTCACGCGCCACCCCCTTACGGGCATTACGCAATGGGATTAGCGCCAACCGGGGTGAAGGTGGGGTGCGCTGGTATCAAAACGAGCGACGTGAATACCAGTTCAACGCCGCAATCAGCCGCTTCTCAGACCACAACCGCCGTCAGGAATACACCCTCTCTGGGAAAGAGCGTCTCTGGCAGACCCCGACCCTGACGCTGGAGCTCGAACCGGGGATCGCCGCCAGTAAAAACAGCCTGCGGAATACGCTCTATTACAACCCGGCACGGGAGCTGTCCGTGACGGCTGCCCTGTCCGTTGACCATGAGATGTACCGCCACTACGACACTCTCTGGAGCCAGCAGTTCGTGGCAGGCGGGGGCAGCTACTGGCAGAAAAATCAGTCACCTGGCGCCGTTACCCTGCTGGGTTACGGGCAACGCATCCAGTGGAACAACGTTGTCGATACTGGCGTGATGCTGAACTGGGATAAGCGCCCTTACGACGGCAAACGCGAGAGCAATCTCTCCGTCACGTTAGATGCGACTTTACGCTTTTAAGGATGAATATGCTGAACACACGTTTTTCTGTAAGCCTGATCGTCATCGGCTGGCTCTGCCTCAGCGCGAGCCTCTGCGCGCAGCCGCTCTCCTTTATGGCCCCTGAAGAGAGGCCGCAGCTGGAGGCCAGCAAACCCTGGCCGGAGAATCAGTTTTTGGTCCTGGCCTACCACGACGTCGAAGATGATGCCGCCGATCAGCGCTACCTCTCCGTTCGCACCAGCGCGTTAAACGAGCAGATAAGCTGGCTTTTGCACAACGGCTATCACGCCATTAGCGTGCAGGACATTCTGGATGCGCATGAAGGAAAAAAAGCGCTGCCGCCGAAAGCCGTTTTGCTCAGCTTCGACGACGGTTATAGCAGTTTTTACACCCGGGTCTGGCCCCTGCTTCAGGCCTGGAACGTTCCTGCGCTGTGGGCACCGGTGGGCAGCTGGGTGGATACGCCGGCAAATCAAAAAGTTAACTTCGGCGGTCTGATGACGCCCCGCGATCGCTTTGCCACCTGGGATATGGTTCGCGAGCTCAGCCAGTCCCCGCTGATTGAGATTGGCTCGCATACCTGGGCCTCGCATTACGGCATTCCGGCCAACCCGCAGGGAAGCCGTGAACCCGCCATCGCTAACCGTTTTTTTGATAACGCGACGGGGCATTACGAAACCGATGAACACTTCAATCAGCGGATCGCCGCAGACGTACGGAAAGTCACCGATAAAATCACCCAGGTGACGGGAAAAGCGCCGCGTGCCTGGGTGTGGCCCTATGGGGCTGCTAACGGTACATCGCTCGCTATCGCCCAGAAACAGGGCTATCAGCTGGCCTTTACCCTGGAGGACGGGCTGGCAAACGTGCGCGACCTCGGCAACATCCCGCGCCTGCTGATTGCCGGAAATCCGTCGATAAAAACCTTTGCCAACACGGTTAGCCGCGTTCAGGAGTTTGAACCGGTGCGCGTCATGCATGTTGATCTTGATTACGTCTACGATCCCGATCCGGCCCAGCAGACGAAAAACATCAACAAACTCGTCCAGCGGGTCTACGACATGAAAATCAGCCATGTGTTTCTCCAGGCGTTTTCGGATCCGCGGGGCGACGGCAGGATCAGCGCGCTCTATTTCCCCAACCGTCGTCTTCCGGTCCGGGCCGATCTCTTTAATTTTGTCGCCTGGCAGCTACAAACCCGCGCGGGAGTGAAAGTCTTCGCGTGGATGCCGGTTCTCTCTTTCGATCTCAGTCCAGCCTTGCCGCGCGTGCAGCGCCGTGAGCGTCAAACGGGAGAGTTGACCGTGGCCGCCGAGCCCTATATCCGGCTCTCCCCCTGGAGTGCGCAGGTTCGCCAGCAGGTGACGGAGATCTATGAAGATCTGGCCCGCTATGCCAGCTTCAACGGGATCTTGTTCCATGACGACGCAGTGCTGACGGACGTTGACGATGCCGGACAGGATACGACCCGGCAGAAGAGCCAGCGGCTTATCGGCTTTACCCGCACCCTGAGCCAGGCGGTGAAAAACATCCGTGGCCCGCAGATCAAAACCGCGCGGAACATGTTCGCGTTACCCATTCTCGAGCCGGAAAGCGAGGCATGGTTTGCGCAAAATCTGGATGATTTTCTGGCGGCCTACGACTGGACGGTGCCGATGGCAATGCCGCTGATGGAGTCCGTCCCGGCAGAAGAGAGCAATGCCTGGCTGACGCGTTTAGTCAAAGCCGTCGCCGCACGCCCCGGCGCGCTAAATAAAACGATTTTTGAGCTACAGGCCAGGGACTGGGCGCAGAAACCGCAGCGTGCCGTAGCCGATGAACGTCTGGTGGAGTGGATGCGGGTGCTCCAGCTGAACGGCATCAAAAATTACGGTTATTACCCCGACGACTTCCTCAACAACCAACCTGATATTTCACGTATCAGACCTGAATTTTCTTCGTACTGGTATCCTGACAATGACTGATCGCATTATCGCCTTCTCTATTTTGTGTCTGGTATTCGGGTTGCCGTTAGGCGTAGCCGCGCTGTTTACTGGCGAACTGATTCTGGACTTTGTCTTTTTCTGGCCGCTGTTTATGTCCGTGCTCTGGGTAACCGGCGGCCTCTATTTCTGGTTTCAGCTTGAACGGCACTGGTCGTGGGATAACGCAACACCCGCCCCCGCCTTAGCCGGTGAGCCGTTAATCTCGATTCTTATTCCCTGCTTCAATGAGGAACGCAACGCACGGGAGACCATTAGTGCCGCGCTGGATCAGCGGTACTGGAATGTAGAAGTTATCGCCATCAACGACGGTTCTTCTGATAACACGGCGGAGGTACTGCAACAGCTGGCGCGGGAGCAGCCGCGCCTGCGGGTGATTAATCTCGCGGAGAACCAGGGGAAAGCCGTGGCGCTCAAGGCCGGCGCTGCGGCGGCCCGGGGCGATCTGTTGGTCTGCATTGACGGCGACGCCCTGCTCGACCGCGACACCGCGGCGTATCTGGTGGCACCGCTGATTCAGTATCCCCACGTTGGGGCCGTCACCGGAAATCCGCGTATTCGCACGCGCTCAACGCTGATTGGTCGTATTCAGGTGGGCGAGTTTTCTTCCATTATTGGCCTCATCAAGCGAACGCAGCGGATCTATGGCCGGGTCTTTACCGTCTCCGGCGTCATCGCCGCCTTTCGCCGACAGGCGCTGGCGGATGTCGGGTACTGGAGCCCGGATATGATCACAGAGGATATCGACATAAGCTGGAAGCTTCAGCTTCGCCACTGGGATATCTTTTTCGAGCCGCGGGCACTGTGCTGGATCCTGATGCCGGAGACGCTAAAGGGACTGTGGAAGCAGCGTCTGCGCTGGGCGCAGGGGGGTGCAGAGGTGTTTCTGGTTAACCTGCGTAAGATGGCCCGCTGGGAGCATCATCGCATGTGGCCCCTGTTTCTCGAGTATGCCCTATCAACGCTGTGGGCGTTTGCCTATGGGGCGACCGTGGTGTTGTTCATTCTCAGCCATATTATCCCTCTTCCCGCGAACCTGGCCGTTGCGAGCCTGTTTCCCCCGGCGTTTACCGGGCTGCTGCTGGGCGTAATGTGCCTGCTGCAATTCCTCGTCAGTTTGTATATCGAGCGGCGCTACGAGCGGAAAGTGGCAGGCTCGCTGTTCTGGGTAATCTGGTTCCCGATGGTGTACTGGATGATTGGCCTGTTTACCACCCTCGTGGCATTTCCGAAAGTCATGCTTAAACGTAAACGCGCCCGCGCGCGCTGGATCAGTCCGGACCGGGTAAAGGGAGCATTCAATGAACGAGAGTACGTTAATTTTGACTGAACATCGGCTGGCACCGCGTCTTTTCGATGCTGCATTAACGCTGATAGCCTGGGGAGGATTCCTGTTTTTCCTGTACGCCAGGCTGTGGATGCAGTTAACCGAGGAGGGCGATCACCGCTGGAACGCAATTATCGCCTCTTTTAATACAGTGCTGGTTTATCTGCTGATTGCCGCGTTCAACGGCTGGCTGCTGATCCTGTGGTATCAGTACAATCGCCGCCGCGCGCATGTGAGGCGGCGTCATCCGGAAATGTTGCGCCATGACGAGCTTGCCCAAAGTTTTAACGTCACGCCGCAAATTATGTCCGAGATGAGCCAGTACAACCTGCTGACGGTTTACCATGACCAGATTGGCCGGATCATTGATTTGAAGATCAGCGAGCAGCAGGACGAGAAAGAAGAGTAAGAAAAAGCCCCCGCAGGTTATCCGGCGGGGGCTTTTTTGTCGCGGGTATGAATTAGTTATCCTTCACCACAATCAGCGGTTCAATATCGCTCTCTTTCTTCACCACCAGCGAGTTATCCCCACGCAGACAGGTTCCGCCATAGTTCCCGCCCACGGTAAAGGTGCAGACCTGAATGTATCTGCCGTCAACCTTCGGCAGGCACCATAGCTGCTGGTAGATATTCTTGCGGTCAACAAACTTGCCGCTGGACTGGTCCAGCAGTTCGTCCTGGGCGCCGATCAGATCGATATTGCTCCCGCAGCGTCCGGCGATCGGTTTAACGGCATAACCGGTCCGTTTGAGCAGATCGTTGACCTCAAAATCGGTATCCAGCAGGTAACGGTGGTTCGGGAAGAGCTGCCACAGCACCGGCAGGATCGCCTTGTTACCTGGGATCACCGTCCACAGCGGTTCAAAGACCAGCACTTCCGGGCGCAGCAGGACGTCAATCAGGCGCACTTCACCTTGCGGGTGACCGGTGCGGATAGGCACGGCGGCGTACTCGGTTTCGCTCACCTCGCGGATCTGCTCAATCGCCGTTTCCCAGGCCCAGGTTTTCCATACGCAGTTAACGTGACGGCCTTCATCATCAATCAGTTGCCCGGCGGCATCCCAGCTCAGCGCGCCCAGTCCATGCAGGATTTTGGTTTCAAACCCGGCCTGGATCAGCGAGCGCTGAATAAAGAGCGCGTGGTAATCCTCTTCAATATCGTTGTCCTGCATGATATGGACGAACGGCCGCGCGTGGCTGTGCTTCCATGCGCCGGTCAGCTCCTCCAGCAAGCCTTCCGCCGGAGTGTGGCCGGTGCCGCGATAGCCGTTTTTCACCCACTCTTCTAGAATCAGCCCGCCCTCGGTATGGCAGGAGGCGGAATCCGCGTTGTACTCGTAAACCTTGATGCCGCGCTCATCCATGCAGAAATCCATACGACCGGTGATCATATGGTGGCGACGCCACTGCCAGGAGAGGCGCAGACGCGGCCAGAGGATTTTTGGGATGTCGAAAAGCGCGAGTAAGCTGTCGTCTTTCAGCACCTTGTCGGTGGCATGAAGGTACATCAGGTGCAGTTCGTTGGTGGCTTTGATCAGCTCCTGCTCGGCGCTTTCGGTAATGGTGAAGTACTGGCAGGGATCGTTGTTGATAACGTGGCCGTTGGCGCGAACGTACGCCTGTTGCAGGGCGTCGTTTTCATTGAGCCATTTTCCGTCGAACTGGCGGTTGTTCTTCAACCGCGCGCCGCTGATTTTCAGCAGTTCACCGTCGATCTCCGGCTGAGGAATACTGTGTTCCGTCTCCTCCGTCTGGATCATCCAGCCGAGGATCTCGGTATCGTTGAACGTGTCATGAAGCGTATAGCAACCGTCCTCCACGCTCAGACGCAGCTCGCGCGTCCACTGCTGCCCCATCGGCAGCGGGGAGTGAATAACGTTCTGCTCGGCAATGCGCACTCTGTCATCCAGCAGCTGGGTAATGACGGCGACGTGGCCGGTCTCATGAAACTCACCGCCCTTTTGCCAGATGAGCAGCGCACCGGCCTGCGGCGCGCGTTTTGAGCCATTGGCAAAGGCCTGTAGCGGCAGAATATTGTCGTTTACCACCTGGCGCAAAAAACGCAGGGAGAAGATCTCCCACGCCATCCCGACGTCGGTAAAGACAAACCCGTGATTGAGAAACAGGAAACGGCGCGCAAACTCAACGCACTGCCATTTATGGCCCATGTACTCGTTGCCGATATAGCTGCGGAATTCCGCATCTTCCGGGTAGTGACGCGGATCGAGACTGCCGTAATTTGAAGAGTAAATCGCCACGCCACCCGGCGCATAACCTAATAACGTCCCGAAGGGGGCGTCACTGCTTAACGTTCCTTTACGCATGTGTCCAACCTAAAACAGGCAGGCGGCAATTTTTTTGTGGGGTTGTCGTCGTCTGCACGTTGTAATTAACTGACAGAGGTGGCGTTATCATACACCCGCCCTGCCCATTACGCTCGCATCGTTAAACGGTTCCTGCATCTCCTGCTACACTGCCTCAACACAACACCAAAGAGGCAGGCCAACATGTCAGATAACACCTATCAGCCACCGAAAGTGTGGGAATGGAAACAGAATAACGGCGGCGCGTTCGCCAATATCAACCGTCCCGTCTCGGGCGCGACGCACGAGAAAGAGCTACCTGTGGGCGCGCACCCGCTCCAGCTGTACTCTCTCGGTACGCCGAATGGACAGAAAGTTACCATCATGCTGGAAGAGCTGCTGGCGCTGGGCGTGACGGGCGCGGAATACGACGCATGGTTGATCCGCATTGGCGAGGGCGATCAGTTCTCCAGCGGTTTTGTCGACGTGAACCCGAACTCGAAGATCCCGGCCCTGCGTGACCACTCCACCACCCCGCCGACGCGCGTCTTTGAATCCGGCAATATCCTGCTCTATCTGGCCGAGAAATTTGGTCACTTCCTGCCAAAAGATCCGGCAGGACGAACGGAAACCCTGAACTGGCTGTTCTGGTTACAGGGCGCGGCCCCGTTCCTCGGCGGCGGTTTTGGCCACTTCTATAACTACGCGCCAGTGAAGATTGAGTACGCTATCGATCGCTTCACCATGGAAGCTAAACGCCTGTTCGACGTGCTGGACAAACAGCTGGCGCGCGGTCGTTACGTAGCGGGTGAGGAATATACCATTGCGGATATGGCAGTCTGGCCATGGTTTGGCTGCGTGGCGCTGGGCAGCGTCTATAACGCCGCCGAGTTCCTGGATGCCGGGAAGTACACCAACGTGCAGCGCTGGGCAAAAGATGTGGCGAATCGTCCGGCCGTGAAACGCGGGCGCATTGTTAACCGTACCAACGGCGAGCTGAACGAGCAGTTGCATGAGCGTCATTCAGCAAGCGACTTCGATACCCAGACGGAAGATAAACGTCAGGCCTGATCCATGACCGGGCGGTTCGCCGCCCTTATTCCGCGATGAGAAAAATGCGTCAGCACGCGTGCGCAAGGAGCCTCGTATGTCAGACCAGACGCTAAAAGCGACCCGACAGCAGAGCCTTATCACCCTGCTGAGTCAAAGCGACTGGCTGACTACCGAGGTGCTGGCTGAAAAGCTCTCCGTCAGCAAAGAGACGATCCGCCGGGATCTGAAGTCGTTGCAGCAGCAGGGGAAGCTTCTGCGCCAGCACGGGCGCGCGCGTCTGATTCACCCGGACAGCCGCGACAGCGGTGAACCCTTTGGCGCACGCCTGAAAAGCCATTATGCCGACAAAGCCGATATTGCCCGCCACGCGCTGGGCTGGATCAGCGAAGGGATGACCATCGCCCTCGACGCCAGCTCAACCTGCTTTCATCTGGCGCGCCAGTTGCCGGACATCGACCTCACCGTATTTACCAACAGCCTGCCTGTCTGCCACGAGATGGCAAAGCGCGAGCGGATCACGCTTATCTGCTCCGGCGGAACGCTTGAGCGTAAGTATCGCTGCTATGTTAATCCGGCGCTGGTGACGCAGCTAAAAGGGCTGGAGATCGATCTGTTTATCTTCTCGTGTGAAGGGGTCGATGAGCATGGCGTCCTCTGGGATCCGTCCGAGCACAACGCGGGCTTTAAGGCGCTGCTGTTAAACCGCGCCAGCCAGTCGCTGCTGCTGATCGACAAAAGTAAATTTATGCGGGCAAGCGAAGTGAAAATTGGTCAGCTGTCGCAGGTAACACAGATTATTCAGAGCGATAAACGTCAGGCCGCCAGAGACGGCCTGACACGATGAGGTTACGCGGTGAGACGGAATTTCTGCACTGAGCGCTGGAGTTCTTCGGTCTGCCGTTCCAGTGCGGCGGCGGCGGCGGAAACCTGCTCCACCAGCGAGGCGTTCTGCTGGGTCACGCCGTCCATCTGCGTGATGGCAACGCCGACCTGAGAAATTCCTTTGCTCTGCTCCTCTGACGCGGTGGCGATCTGCTTCATAATGACGGTCACTTCCGTCACGTCGCGCAGGATTGCTTCCATCGTGGTGCCGGTATCGTTCACCAGCTGCGCCCCCTGCTCCACGCGGGCAACGGAATCCGCAATCAGCCCTTCGATCTCTTTGGCCGCATTCGCGCTGCGGCTGGCCAGATTACGTACCTCACCCGCCACGACCGCAAAGCCTCGCCCCTGCTCCCCGGCCCGGGCGGCTTCCACCGCGGCGTTCAGCGCCAGAATATTAGTCTGGAAAGCGATGCTGTTGATAACGGTGGTGATTTCAGCGATTTTTTTCGAGCTGTCCGAAATGCCGCTCATGGTCGTAACCACATCTTCCACCAGCGACCCGCCGCGGCTGGCCGTGCTGGAGGCGACATCCGCAAGCTGGCTGGCCTGGCGCGCGCTTTCGGCGTTCAGCTTCACCGTTGCGGTAAGCTGCTCCATGCTGGCCGCGGTCTCTTCCAGCGCGGCGGCCTGCTCTTCGGTACGCGAAGAAAGATCGTTATTCCCGCTGGAGATCTCCGTTGCCCCGCGCCAGATATTCTCGCTGCCGGAACGAATCGTGCTGACCGCCTCCCGCAGGCTGTCCTGCATTGCACTCAGCAGCGGTACCAGTTGCCCCACGCAGTTGCGGCCCAAAGATTCAATCGGCTGGCTGAGGTCGCCCTGCGCAATCTGGCGGAACTGCTGACGGATACGATCCAGCGGTTTTACCAGTATCGCCACCAGGTAGCGGTCGGTGAAAAGCAGGATCAGCAGACCCACGATCGTGGCGGTGATAATTACCGTCCGGGTCATGCTGGTGAGGCCGTCGACCACCACGCGCGTGCTGTCGAGCGCCTTCGCCGCGGTATTGTTAAAGTTCTCAGCCGCTGACCCGAATGTACGGCTTAGCTGCGGCGTGACGTTGTTGGCATGCTGACGATAGCCTTCGAGCGTCGCCTGCTTCGCCTGCGCCATCTGCGGTGTAACGCCCTGATCGAGCAGCGCCTGCCAGGTGGAAATCACCTGCGCAGACACCTTTTCATCCATCGGGCCCGGGGAGATAGCTTTCATCTCTGCCAGCTTTTTACTCATGTTATCCAGCGCCTGCTGAGCAGGAGCCAGGTCCGGCGTGCCGCCCGCCGCTTTAACTTCCATTGCCCGGCTCAGGCGGGTGACGAAACGGAAATACTGATCGTTGCCCTGGCTCAGCACCGTCATTTGCCGGACCAGCTGGCGGTCAACGTCATTACCATCAGAAACACGAGACAGAGACCAGGTGCTGTAAAGCCCCACGCCTGCCCACATGACACAAAAGATCCCCAGTATCGTCAGCATGACGAAACGGATGGTGAAATTACGAAGCATCTTCATTGAGTATTCCTTGCCGTGAGGGTGAATTCGCCCAGAGGCGAGTACTCCCCTCGTTATCGGCAGATACTGTAGAAAATATACTTTTTTCGTTATCGAGTCGGCATAGAATGAAAACGTTGTTTCGAAAATTCACCGACAAGAAAGGAGACATCATGTCCTGGCACCCTTACACCGGCCGATACGAAAACATGCAGTACCGATACTGCGGCAAAAGCGGCCTGCGCTTACCGGCACTGTCGCTGGGCCTGTGGCACAGCTTCGGTCACGTTCAGCCGCTCGATTCCCAGCGCGCGCTGCTGCGTAAGGCCTTCGATCTCGGCATTACCCACTTTGATCTTGCCAACAACTACGGCCCCCCTCCGGGCAGCGCTGAAGAGAATTTTGGCCGTCTGCTGCGGGAGGATTTTGCCGGGTATCGTGACGAGCTGATCATCTCCACCAAAGCGGGCTACGACATGTGGCCAGGACCGTATGGTTCGGGCGGTTCACGTAAGTACCTGCTCGCCAGCCTCGACCAGAGCCTGAACCGCATGGGTGTGGAGTATGTGGATATTTTCTATTCTCACCGCGTAGACGAAAACACGCCGATGGAAGAGACCGCCGCCGCGCTGGCACACGCGGTGCAGAGCGGAAAAGCGCTGTATGTCGGCATTTCGTCTTACTCCACGGAACGCACGGCGGCGATGACCGAATTGCTGCGCGAGTGGAAGATCCCGCTTTTGATCCACCAGCCGTCTTACAACCTGCTTAACCGCTGGGTCGACAAGACCGGCCTGCTGGACGCGCTGGAGAAAAACGGAACGGGCTGTATCGCCTTTACCCCGCTGGCACAGGGCCTGCTCACCGGAAAATACCTGAACGGCATTCCGGACGGTTCACGTATGCAGCGCGAAGGGAAAAAAGTGCGCGGCCTGACGGAGAAAATGCTGACGGAAGCCAACCTGAGCAGCCTTCGTCTGCTGAACGAGATGGCGCACGCGCGCGGGCAGACGATGGCGCAGATGGCGCTAAGCTGGTTGTTGAAAGATGAGCGTGTAACGTCGGTACTGATTGGCGCGAGCCGCCCGGAGCAGCTGGAAGAGAACGTTCAGGCGCTGAATAACCTGCGCTTTAGCGAAGATGAACTGATGCGGATTGACCAGCACGTTGCGGATGGTGAGCTGAATTTGTGGCAGGCGTCGTCGGATAAATAGTGCGGCCTGCTGCCCTTACCACGCCCCCTCTCCCACAGGGAGAGGGGGCGTGGTGAATTTATTTCTTACTGATCTTATCCAGATACCCCATCACAAACGCCGACAGCACAAACGTCAGGTGGATAATCACATACCACATCAGCTTATTATCCGGGACGTTTTTCGCGTCCATAAAGACGCGTAACAGGTGAATAGACGAAATTGCAACAATCGACGCCGCGACTTTATTCTTCAGCGATGAGGCGTCCATTTTCCCCAGCCAGCTGAGCTTTTCTTTGTGCTCGGCGATATCAAGCTGAGAGACGAAATTCTCATAACCGGAGAACATCACCATCACCAGTAATCCTCCCACCAACGTCATATCTACCAGCGACAGTAGAACCAGAATCAAATCGGCTTCTGCCACGGAGAAAATGTTTGGCAGGACGTGGAATATCTCCTGAAAGAACTTAATCGTCAGGGCGACCAGCGCCAGGGAGAGACCAAAATAGACGGGTGCGAGCAGCCAGCGAGAGGCATACATTGCGTTTTCAAAGAAGCGTTCCATAAAATCCTGTCTGCAAACGAAACCAGCGCTGAGTATATCTCAACTATACCTCGTTGGGATCTACATCCGGACGCGCATACTCCGGCCAGACCAGCGCGACCAGTTCCGGGTAGGCTTCCAGGCTAAACTCACGAAAACACTGGCGCAGATTTAATACATCTAAATCGGAGTACGACACCTTCTCGCCATTCAGACAGCGCTTTTTGATATTGTCGTAATATTTATAGACCGCCGAATTAAGGTCGCTACAGCGGCGCTGCGCGTCGAACAGGCCGGGCGTATCATTAATTTCGGCCATTTTCATTCGCTTAATTGTCGCATGGAGGAAATCGATATATTCGTGATTTACTCGCCAGTACCAGACCGGCGTCACGGCGTTCATCAATACGGAGAAATGATCTTCCCCCTCCTCTTTCGACATCAATTCAGGCTGCGGCGGTTCACTGACGTCTTTTGACACTTTCGTTTTATTGAACTCTTGCATCAATAAAAGCACGCCAGCGGTCAGTAATAGTAACGTTATGACCGTGAAGAAAATGCTGTTCATGGGTAGGCTCCATTTTTTTTGATTTTAAAATTGCCTCATGATATTGTCAACGAATCTCACCCTTTTTCCAATCCCACCCTTTTGAAATTAAAGGAAATTAAAATGCTGCCCGACAATCTTGTCCCGGCAAAGTACCACATTACGCTTGTGGAACAGCCTTCGACGGAAGCAGATAAAGAGGCGAATTTCACTCAAGGAAAAAGAAAACTCTCCGACTATGAAGCCGACATATTAATTGGTGTTTCACGCACCGGCAAATCCCGTAATATGGTGCTGGAAGAGCACGATCGCCATTTAAAAGAGCGTTTATTTCGCGCGATCAAGATTGAAGCCTTAGTTCATCTGCTGAATGATTTACAGGCCGAAGGGGAAATAGACGCCCAGACGCTAAGTCAAATAATGGTCGAGAAAACGCAGCAAATAAATGAAGCCGGCAATGAAATTTGGCTTAATTTAATTACGCGTGAAAAAAACAATCCCATCTTTTATAACCTGGGGGAAGATTAACGTGAATGATGATAGCGGTAATAACGTTTATTTGACTTTAGATGATAAAAAAAGCGATGAATTTATCTTAAAGCAGAATCTCGACGCCCTGAAAAAGATAAAAAATGACGAGATGACGCGAATTACGCAGGATTTGGTTTCGATTCCGGCCACGCTGGTACGCCTGAAATGGCAGAACCGTCGGGAGATTTACGCCTTGCAGGCCAAGGAGGAGATTTACGGCGCGGTGATGAACGCCATTATTGAACAGCGTCCTGAGCTTAAAGAGAAGATCCTCGGGCGACTGGAGGCGAACTATCAGTACCTGCTGGCACGCGAGACAGCCACCCTGCGCCTGACCCGTAAACTCTCGGAAGGCAATTACCGTACATCAAACGTGACCTGTGTGGCGCTTGATGAAGAGGCGCCGACGGCGCCTTCAGAGTGAGACAACAATGATTGTTGCGGAATGCAGGCCGGGTAATGCGACGCCGCCACCCGGCAGGCAAGGCTGCAAGAGCCTTCGTTTTACTTCGCGGCCGCTTTCTCTTCGCCGACCAGACCAATCTTCAGGTATCCCGCCTGATGCAGCGTGTCCATTACCTTCATCATGGTTTCATAATCAACGGTTTTATCCGCGCGGAAGAAGACGGTGGTGTCTTTCTTGCCGCCGGTGAGCTGGTCCAGCGCCGGAATAACCGAGGCATCCGTTACCGGATCGTTGCCCAGGAACATGGACTTATCGGCCTTCACGGACAGGTAGATAGGCTTTTCCGGACGCGGCTGCGGCTGGCTGGAGGACGCAGGCAGATTCACCTTCACATCCACCGTCGCCAGCGGTGCGGCAACCATAAAGATAATCAGCAGAACCAGCATGACGTCGATAAACGGCGTCACGTTGATCTCATGCATTTCACCGTTATCGTCCAGATTTTCATTAAGACGCATTGCCATACAATCAACCTACGCGCAGTTTGGACGCCGCATGAACCGGTTTAACGGCGCTGGCGTTCAGGTCCAGATCGCGGCTTTGCAGCAGCAGAACCTGCGCGGCAACGTCACCCAGTGTGGCTTTGTAACTGCCAATCATGCGCGCGAAGATGTTATAGATAACAACCGCCGGGATAGCGGCAACCAGACCGATAGCCGTTGCCAGCAGCGCTTCTGCGATACCCGGCGCGACGACCGCAAGGTTAGTGGTCTGCGTCTGGGCGATACCGATAAAGCTGTTCATGATGCCCCAGACGGTACCGAACAGGCCGACGAACGGGGAGATAGCGCCGATAGTCGCCAGGTAGCCGTTACCGCGGCCCATATGACGACCCACGGCCGCAACGCGACGCTCCAGACGGAAGCCGGTACGCTCTTTAATGCCTTCGTTATCTTCACTGCCTGCGGAGAGTTCCAGCTCGTTCTGCGCTTCGTTCACTAACAGGGTAGTCAGGCTTTTCGCATGGAAGGATGAGGTGATATCAGAAGCCTGATCCAGAGAACGGGCTTCCGCCAGCTGCTTCTGCTCACGCTTGAGGCGGCGTTTTTGTGAAAGAAGTTCGGCGCTCTTGCTGAAGAAGATAGCCCAGGTGATCACGGACGCCAGAATCAGGCCGATCATCACAATCTTAACTACGATGTCAGCATGTTGATACATGCCCCAAACGGAGAGATCCGTCTGCATCAAATTATTACCCACTCTGTATCTCCAGGACGCAAATCACAAAATCTGAACGTAATAATATCAAAACGTCGTCGAATTGATAGTAGTTCTCATTAGTATTTACATAGTGCCGTAATTTTCGCTCACTTTCCTTGCGCTTACGCAGTAAAAATTTCTTATGCGAATTTTTGATAATATTTTCTGCTTATTCGATAAGCATCCGGATGCACATTCTGACAATCGTGGTAGTCTGGACGTCCAGACGTATAAAAATAGGGTTAGCGAACATGACTAAAAAGCAGCTTGAGACCACGCTGGTGCAGGCAGGACGCAGTAAGAAATACACTCAGGGCTCGGTCAACAGTGTGATCCAGCGCGCCTCCTCGCTGGTGTTTGATACCGTTGAAGATAAAAAAATCGCTACGCGTAATCGCGCGAAGGACGGGCTGTTTTACGGTCGTCGTGGCACGTTAACCCATTTCTCGTTGCAGGAAGCCATGTGCGAACTGGAGGGCGGCGCGGGCTGCGCGCTGTTCCCGTGCGGCGCGGCGGCGGTCGCCAATACCATTCTGGCGTTTGTGGAACAGGGTGACCACGTCCTGATGACCAATACCGCTTACGAGCCAAGCCAGGACTTCTGCACCAAAATACTCAGCAAGCTCGGCGTCACCACCAGCTGGTTCGATCCGCTGATTGGGGCCGGTATTGCCGGGCTTATTCAGCCCAACACGCGCGTTGTGTTCCTGGAATCTCCCGGTTCCATCACCATGGAAGTGCATGACGTCCCGGCCATCGTGAAGGCGGTGCGCAGCATAGCGCCTGAAGCGATCATCATGATCGACAACACCTGGGCGGCAGGTGTGCTGTTTAAAGCCCTGGAATTTGACATCGATATCTCGATTCAGGCGGCGACCAAATACCTGATTGGCCATTCCGACGGCATGATCGGTACGGCGGTTTCTAACGCCCGCTGCTGGGATCAATTGCGTGAAAACGCCTACCTGATGGGCCAGATGGTGGATGCCGATACCGCCTACATGACCAGCCGGGGCATCCGTACGCTCGGCGTGCGTCTGCGTCAGCATCACGAAAGCAGCCTGCAAATTGCACAGTGGCTGGCGCTGCATCCGCAGGTGGAGCGCGTTAACCATCCGGCGCTGCCGGGCAGCAAAGGCCATGAATACTGGCAACGTGACTTTACGGGCAGCAGCGGGTTGTTCTCATTTGTACTTAAAAAGCGCCTGAATGACGCCGAACTGGCAAGCTATCTGGATAACTTTACCCTCTTCAGCATGGCCTATTCATGGGGTGGGTTTGAATCGCTGATCCTGCCCAACCAGCCGGAGCAGATTGCGGCCCTGCGCCCGGGCGGCGAGGTGGACTTCGAAGGGACCTTAATCCGCCTGCATATCGGGCTGGAAAATGTGGACGATTTAATTGCGGATTTATCGGCAGGATTTGAGCGCATCGTGTAAAGTGCTGACTGAAATGTACTCCCCGGACGCAATTCTGAACACCGCAAGCAGAAAAGTCTGTATGAGATGCGCCTGCGATCAACCCCGACAGGCAAAATTGGGAGTACAATAGCGTTATATCTGCTGTTCCACAGGAAAGTCCATGGCTGTTATTCAAAATATCATCACGGCGCTCTGGCAACACGATTTTGCCGCGCTGGCGGACCCGCATGTCGTCGGGATTGTCTATTTCGTGATGTTCGCGACGCTGTTTCTGGAAAATGGATTACTGCCAGCCTCATTTTTACCCGGTGACAGCCTGCTCCTGCTCGCAGGGGCGTTAATCGGCAAGGGCGTGATGGACTTCGCACCGACAATGGTGATCCTCACCTCTGCGGCCAGTCTCGGCTGTTGGCTGAGCTACCTGCAAGGGCGCTGGCTTGGAAACACCCGCGTGGTGAAAGGCTGGCTGGCACAGCTGCCGCATAAATATCACCAGCGCGCCACCTGCATGTTTGACCGCCACGGCCTGCTGGCGTTACTTGCCGGGCGTTTTCTGGCGTTTGTTCGCACCCTGTTGCCTACCATGGCGGGTATTTCAGGCCTCCCTAACCGCCGCTTCCAGTTCTTCAACTGGCTGAGCGCTCTGCTCTGGGTGGGCGTGGTCACCACGCTCGGCTACGCGCTGAATATGATCCCCTTTGTTAAGCACCATGAAGACCAGGTGATGACGTTCCTGATGGTGCTGCCGATCTTCCTGCTGGTTGCGGGCCTGGTCGGCACAATCGCGGTGGTGATTAAGAAGAAGTATTGCAGCGCCTGATACCCCATCCTGATTCTCTTCCCGCGGGGAGAGAATCAAAAGCCTAAGCGCCCTGCATCGTTCTGATGCGCGACGCATCTTCCCCCGGCGTGACGCCGAAGTAGCGCTTAAACTCCCGACTAAACTGCGACGCGCTTTCATACCCAACCCGCATCGCCGCGGCGCTGGCCTTCATGCCATCGTGGATCATCAGCATGCGCGCCTTATGTAGACGGTAGGTTTTGAGATACTGCAACGGCGACGTGCTGGTGACGGATTTAAAGTTATGGTGAAACGCCGAGACGCTCATATTGGCTTCCGCCGCCAGCTGGTCAACGCTGAGGTTTTCCGTGTACTGGCTCTCAATGCGCTTCAGCACGCGGCTAATCAGGCTGAAGTGCGTTTGCCGGCTTACCAGCGCCAGCAGCGCCCCGCCGCCCGGTCCCAGCAGCACATGGTAAAGAATTTCTCGGATAATCTGCTTTCCGAGAATACGCGCATCCAGAGGCCTTTCCATCACGTCTAACAGGCGTTCAATCGCGCAGAGAATTTCCTCCGATAGGGTCGCGGAGTTGATACCGCTTGCCGCCATCGACGGCCGGAAAAGTTCGTCCTCCCCAATATCCATCAGCAGCTCCTGCAACTGGAGGATGTCGACGTTGACGCGGATCCCGGCCAGCGGTACCTCCTCTGTCGCGAAAGTTTCACATTCGAAGGGTAAAGGTACTGTCAGAAGCAGATATTCATTGGTGTCGTAACGGAACACGCGCTCATTGATATAGCCAATCTTATGGCCAGAAAAGAGAAACACGATGCCGGGCTGATACATCACCGGGGTGCGCGTCCCGGGCTGGGTACCGTACAGCAATCGAATATCCGGCAACAGCTCAGCCGAATCATTTCCGTTATCAATCAGTGTTTTAATCTTCGACGTTAGCTGGCGGCAGATGGCATCACGGTTCATTTTCAGTTACTCCGGGTACGGTTTCCGACGCTGACAGTGTGCGCATTTTCTTACCGTTTCTCCAGCGCGCTGTAGAAATGGGCAAGACATCGGCAGGAATGTGCATTGAGAGGATAGCGCCTGCCCGCCACAATGAGCAGCATCAGGTTGCCTTCTGCGCCACCACGATTTTTTACCCACTACAGGGAACAAGCCATGAACAACTTTAATCTTCATACCCCAACCCGCATTCTGTTTGGTAAAAACGCTATCGCTGACCTGCGCGCGCAAATCCCGACGGACGCCCGCGTCCTGATTACCTACGGCGGCGGCAGCGTGAAAAAAACCGGCGTACTGGATCAGGTGTACAGCGCTCTGGAAGGTCTGGACGTGCGCGAGTTCGGCGGTATCGAGCCTAACCCGTCTTATGAAACGCTGATGAACGCGGTAAAAATCGCACGCGAGGAGCAAATCACCTTCCTGCTGGCGGTGGGCGGCGGTTCCGTGCTGGACGGCACCAAATTCATCGCGGCGGCGGCCCATTACGCTGACGGCATCGACCCGTGGCATATTCTGGAAACGGGCGGCAGCGACATCAGCAGTGCGATCCCGATGGGCTCCGTGCTGACGCTGCCGGCCACCGGATCAGAGTCCAACAAAGGCGCGGTCATCTCCCGTAAAACCACCGGTGACAAGCAGGCCTTTATGAACGAACACGTTCAGCCCGTGTTCGCGATCCTCGATCCGGTTTACACCTATACCCTGCCTGCGCGTCAGGTGGCGAACGGTGTGGTCGACGCCTTTGTTCACACCGTTGAGCAGTACGTTACTTACCCGGTAAACGCCAAAATTCAGGATCGTTTCGCGGAAGGCATTCTGCTGACGCTGATTGAAGAAGGTCCGAAAGCGCTGAAAGAGCCTGAAAACTACGACGTGCGTGCCAACGTGATGTGGGCAGCCACCCAGGCGCTGAACGGCCTGATCGGCGCAGGCGTGCCGCAAGACTGGGCTACCCACATGCTCGGCCACGAGCTGACGGCGATGCACGGCCTGGATCACGCCCAGACGCTGGCGGTGGTTCTGCCTGCGCTGTGGAACGAAAAACGTGACGCTAAACGCGCCAAACTGCTCCAGTACGCCGAACGCGTGTGGAACATCACCGACGGTTCCGACGATGCGCGTATCGATGCCGCGATTGAAGCCACCCGTCACTTCTTTGAAAGCCTGGGCGTGCCAACGCGTCTCTCTGGCTACGGCCTGGACGGCAGCTCCATCCCTGCCCTGCTGGCGAAACTGGAAGCACACGGTATGACGCAGATCGGCGAGCATGGCGACATCACCCTTGACGTCAGCCGTCGTATTTACGAAGCGGCACGCTAAGCGTTTTTAGGATCCTGACTTTCGTTTTTTGACATTTCGTCCAGACTTAATGCACATCACATCGTCGGAGGTTCCCTCCGGCGATGAGCACCTGAAGGAGGAAAAATGGCAAACCAAACCGTAATCAAGCTACAGGACGGCAACGTGATGCCCCAGCTGGGGCTAGGTGTATGGAAAGCCGGTAACGACGAGGTCGTCTCCGCCATTCATAAAGCCCTGGAAGTCGGCTATCGGTCCATCGATACCGCCGCCGCCTATAAAAACGAGGACGGCGTGGGAAAAGCGCTTGCCAGCGCCGGCGTTCCCCGGGATGAGCTTTTCATCACTACCAAGCTGTGGAACGACGATCAAAAGCGTCCCCGCGAAGCGTTGCAGGAGAGTCTGGAGAAACTCCAGCTCGATTTCGTCGATCTTTATCTCATGCACTGGCCGGTACCGGCTATCGACCATTACGTTGATGCCTGGAAAGGGATGATTGAACTGCAAAAAGAGGGGCTGATAAAAAGCATCGGCGTCTGTAATTTCCAGGTTCATCATCTGCAACGCCTGATTGATGAAACGGGCGTCGCGCCGGTGATTAACCAGATTGAGCTGCACCCGCTGATGCAGCAGCGCCAGCTTCATTCATGGAACGCCACGCACAAGATCCAGACTGAATCCTGGAGCCCGCTGGCCCAGGGCGGCGAAGGGGTGTTTGACCAGCAAATCATCCGTGAACTGGCGGATAAGTACGGTAAAACCCCGGCGCAGATCGTCATTCGCTGGCATCTGGATAGCGGTCTGGTGGTGATCCCGAAATCGGTCACGCCATCGCGTATCGCCGAGAACTTCGACGTCTGGGATTTCCGCCTGGATAAAGACGAGCTGGGTGAAATTGCGAAGCTGGATCAGGGCAAGCGGCTTGGGCCGGACCCGGATCAGTTTGGCGGGTAATCCCCTCACCCTGCCCTCTCCCCGGAGGGGAGAGGGTTAGACCTGTAGACCCGGTAAGCGCAGCGCCACCGGGTATTGTTACAGGTTTAACCGGTCTTACGTTTTACGTTCTTCTTCGTTCCCGCAACACCATTCGAACGCTGATGCGCAATCGGGGTATGTTTGGTCAGCGCCGGGCGCGTGTTGCGGTTCTGGCGGCGCGCTTCGCGCATCTCTTCCAGCGTTGGCGCAGGCACCAGGCAATCACGACGCGAGCCGATCAGGTGCTTTTTCCCCATCTCTTCCAGCGCCTGACGGATCAGCGGCCAGTTTTTCGGATCGTGATAGCGCAGCAGCGCTTTATGCAGACGGCGCTGTTTATCCCCTTTCGGCACCACCACGTCTTCGCTCTTATAACCAATCTTACTCAGCGGGTTTTTGCCGGTGTAATACATGGTCGTCGAGTTGGCGAGCGGCGACGGGTAGAAGTTCTGCACCTGATCCAGACGGAATCGACGCTGCTTCAGCCACAGCGCCAGATTCACCATGTCTTCATCACGGGTGCCGGGGTGTGCGGAGATGAAGTATGGGATCAGATACTGCTCTTTCCCCGCCTGTTTTGAGTAGGTGTCGAAGAGCTGTTTAAAGCGGTCGTAGCTGCCCATGCCCGGCTTCATCATTTTGGACAGCGGGCCTTCTTCGGTGTGCTCCGGGGCGATCTTCAGATACCCGCCCACGTGGTGCGTCGCCAGCTCTTTAATGTAGCGCGGATCTTCCACAGCGATGTCGTAACGCACGCCAGAGGCGATCAGGATCTTCTTGATGCCTTTCAGGTCACGGGCGCGACGGTAAAGGTTGATCGTCGGCTCGTGGTTGGTGTCCATATGCTCGCAAATGCTCGGATAGACGCAGGAGAGACGACGGCAGGTCTGCTCGGCGCGCGGCGATTTACAGCGCAGCATGTACATGTTGGCCGTTGGACCACCCAGATCGGAGATCACACCGGTAAAGCCCGGCACCGTGTCGCGAATGGCTTCGATCTCGTTAACAATCGACTCTTCGGAACGGCTCTGAATAATACGGCCTTCGTGTTCGGTGATCGAACAGAGTGAACACCCTATAATTCTGATCATTTAGAAATTTTTTTGCGTTTAAAATCAATGAATTGAAAGGTTTCATTTTTCTAAGTCTGATAAAACAGATGAAAACCCAACTGACTATACTCATAAAACTCAATCTTTGCGCTGCTGTACGATACCAGTAATTACAGGTGCCGAGTTTAACATCATGAAAAGTAGCCCAATAATGAATGACGCAACGCCAGCTGCGGTGCCTAACTTCTGACTGAACACCATTGAAACAAAGTACATATTTGGGATAAAAACGGACATAGCAATCACGAAAAGTAACTTATTCAGATAATTATTTATTCGGGTCTTAACCTCAACTCTATCATAAAAAGCCATCGAAACGTAAGCAGTTATCAGTGAATAAAAAGACCATGTCATATAGTTAACCGATTCATTAAATGCCTCTCGCAAAAGCAAAGCACTTTCTGTCATTCCCTACCTCATTAAATCAATAGAAAATAAATCTGAATAATTTATTTTTAAAAGAAAAGAACACAACATAACTTCAGTAGTTATGATTAATCCCTGAATGATTATTTCTTAGCAAGATATAACATGCTTAATGTATATCAGGCAATAAAAAAACTCCCAAAGACCACCGCTGTGGTCTTCAGGTATAGGATTTAAAGAACGAACTCAGTCCGGAAACGTATCACTATCTTCTGTAACGTCCGCTTTCTCTGGTAACATTCTGTTTTTAATATACTGTGAATTCCTGCAGATGAGAGGAAAAATCTCCGAGTTATTCATTATACAACTCGTTGCCGTACGGGCGTCCTCCGGAGACCATGATGAAAATGAAAACGTCTGACGGTCAAGCCATTGAGACAATAATACATTATCAACAGAAGCGCTAAACAGCGCCGCAATAGCCCTGCGTTCAACGGCCTTCTCAGGTTCAATAAACGACAACTCATTATGAAAACGGGTAATAATCGCAATACGGCTGTCAATACGAATATGTCTTTCAAGTAAGACATCGTGCAACTCATCAAGTACAGTCTCTCTCTGGGTATCGTCGAGGCAAGACCACAGAAAATGAATGTTCTCGGCATTTGTGACAACGTCTGGCTCTGCATCACGGAACCATGATGCAAAGATACCCACACTACCTTCCATCCGGATATGCTGCCCCTGAAGTTGCATTTGTTCAAGGATAAAGCGCATGTTCACAGGAAGAACCGTAAAACACTCAATAAGCCTTTCAGAAGAACTAAATACTCCACATGCCAGGGCGTTCAGCTTTTTCTTCAAAATATCAAACTGCTCACCTGACTGATATACGTCATGGAGAAATACTGGACCCATAGCATTCACATCAGACTCAATTATTTTCTCTGACAGTGCTTTTTGACGCTCTCGCACAAATATTAAAAGAGAGGTTGCATTTGTAGCTTCTTTGATGACGTCATACTGACCTTTAACAAAGCTCAGGACAGGTATATTCACCAGAAGACCTAAATCAACAATCCTGCCAACAGCATTTTTGATGTACGGCAGAACATTTTTATCCTTAAGTGCTATAAAGATACTCTCGGCAGTACGTAGATAACGAAGATATGCAGCCAAAGCCAGGTCAAACCGTTCCTCACCAATATGTTCACTGTACGACTCGATACCGGCATAGTTACCATGGAGCACCATGTGAGCAACAGCCTGTGCAGCAAATTCCGCAGGGAAGAGATTCCTCGTCGCCGTATTATTAAGATAATATTGATTTAAAACATTATTATTCCAGTCCGGGCTCAGAACAATTTTTCTGAAATGGATAACGTCCTCAACAACCTGACGATTTTTAAGCGTCATTATTGCAGAGCTAACCTGAGCCCCACCTGTACCATCATTCTTTCCAATTACGTTCTGTACCGCCTTCGATGCAATATTGATATGCCGGATAATTCCCGGATTAAAAAGGTCTATCTGAGGTTGCTCAGCTCCATAGCGTAACATCTCCTCCCGACCGTGATTTCCGATATCTAGTGTGCCAATTTTCAGGTTTGACAAGGTCTCTTCATTATTGACAAGGTATTCCACATAAAATACGCCATCTACAAAATTCTCCATTTTATTCAGTAGTGATTCACCGGCCAGAACAGAGTATGAATCAGCTTCCTGCAGCAACGTCTTCGTGGATTCAGCCTCCAATTTTTCTGAATCCTGAATTTCATCAAGTTTACTCACAATAAACGATATTTGCCTTTCGACGAAAGGCTCTAGGCTTATCCGCCCGTCAGCCATCAGTTTCTGCAGACTCAATACGAAACCTTCATCATTCTTTTCTCTGAGTGAAACAGCATAACTCTGATTCAGCATTTGCACTGCGACTTTGAGTTGCGGTTCGGCGAGAGCCTGACACTTCTCATCCATCCGGCTATAAGAAACCAGCCAGTCTCGCATCTGAATATGTGGTGCCACTCGCTGCCATGCTTCAGCGAAACCCCACAAGGCCGTCAGTTCTTCAAGCCGTGGGATATTTATAGCACCAATCGCGTCTTTAAGAGGCGTATCAAGCAACTCGCTCCTGGCAAGCTCCACCGTGGACTGATAGTGGATGCTCATCAGAAATTCGCTCCATCTTTCTGTATCGTTATTAAAAATTCGGGATATTTGTTGATAAGTTAGCGAGAGCATCTCGTCAAAATCATCCGGAGCAATACCGGGTTCGGTCTGACTAGCTTTGGGATCGCGAAGTAATACTTTAATATCTCGCTCCCCGTATCTGACCACCAGTAAGTAGAGAGCAATAAGAATATGGCGATGATCTTCTGTTGCAGGAACGGTAAGGTTCAGAATATGAATATCATTAACAAACTTCTTCATTAATCGCGGTGTGATACGAGGATACTCAGAGGGTTTCCAGCGCTCAAGCAACACAGTTGCTTCCCGGCACGCTATCCCTGCATCCTCATTTACTGTTTCTTTCCAGTACTGCCTTAACGCTTCCTGCCATCCTGCCGAAATAAGAGGAGGAACCTGAAAACTTACAGGAATCCGCTTTGCAATAAACTCACGCCCGCTGAAACCCGCCACAGAAAGTGAGGCTGAAACCTGTCTTGCCGAATAGGGCACCACTATCCTGAAGTGTTCATGAGTGGCTCCGGCAATAAGCTCCATATCACTCCAGAGCTCTTTCACTTTGTCTGCACTGATTCGGTCCAGATTATCAATGATAAGGATGAAGCGATCTCCATGGGAAATGACCTCTTTGGAGGTAAATCCCTGCAGAGCTTCAGCCAGCTCAATAGCTCCGACCTCCTTATTAACTAGCCAAGTCTCTTCAATCCTGTCAGTACTGTTGCGTTTGAACAAATCACCAATACTCGAATACCCTTTCTTTCTGTACCATTCCATGTTCTGCAGGCATGCCAGTCCTGCGACCATAATGGCAGGAGAAAGAAACGCGGCCACCTCAACATAAAAAAGCCACCCTAATAATGACTCCTTGTTAGTAAAATATTGATTAAGGTCTGTTAGCACATAACGAAGCATCTGCACGGAAAGCAATGACAGTAAAATAAAAACGACGGTCAACCAGCTTAGCCTGCTGCTGACCCTCTTGTCGTATTCAACGATGTTACCCAGAGCCAGATTTTTATACTTATCCAACACATCCCGGGAGCCCGGACATTGTAGGCTGACCCCGTGGTGGATGACATCGATAAGCGCTTTTTTAGTTGAGCCATGATGGTAACGTTCTGCATCAAAGTTAATGAACGTAAAATCATCTTTAAGCTTTTTCTGCAGGAACTTCAATATTGTTGACTTACCTGAACCCAGCTCACCTTCCAGACCAATAATATTGACATCAGGTGTCCTGATGATCTGAGCCACATTCTCTGCAACTTTTTCATGACTGCTGCCTCTAAACATATCCTGGTCAGCGGGTGATTCCGTCTGCAATCGTAGAGTCATTCAGCAATTTCCTTCGTTATAACGTAAGATTCTTTCACTATTAGACACAGTACAGAGCCCACAGCAACCAAATGACTGCAGCCGGGGCAGTTTAGTTTTAAGCATGCATAAGCCGATTTCGATGGAATCCCTTTCACACAATAATATTGAATTGAAGCAATGAAAACATTAATGTGTTTGTTGTGACTAGCTGCAGGGGCCTGGAAGAAATTTCAAAGCCTGACAAACCGGAACAGGGCTTGCTCTGCTCCGGTTTTATCCAGTTCATCTTGAAGCCCTTGTTTTTGTTACATATCCCTGCTCACTCTTTCAGCCATTGTTAAGCTTCTTGTGTGTAATCTGCGAATAATACGGATGCAAAATTGATGCAATGGATTATACATACCTACAGCGCACGTTACGCTGAGCTGAATCGAATTTCAGAGAACGTTCTTCGCTATTACCCTGCCCAGCCAGTTGAACACATTTTATCATCCGGCCCCGAGAGTGACATGTTCTCTGCCTGGTACAGCCTTCATCAGAGTCAAACTAGACGTTATTTACAGGCAAAAGAAGACAGCTACAGAGCTTAAGTCTGACATTATTCGTGGCTGTGTCTGCCTTCGGAGTTTTCAGCTTATCCCGATAACAGCGGTTTTGAAAAATTGACGTTTTTTACACCGGTACATTGCCCGAACGCAATCTCCCCCGTAGCGAAATACCGCCCCGCAGAAAATCGTCCATGCTCGGCATGCCCCTGGAACATCAGCATCTTTTCAATAAAGGTTTTACAGCCTATAGTCTGTATAACACAAAATACACCTTACCTGCTGTATTACAGGGCGGTACTCCCTACTCAGTCTGCGAGGCAGGTCACTTATGAATAATCAGTTCCCGATAAAAACGCTGAACCAGCTCAGACCTGTGCTAATCGGGTTTCGCAAAATCAAGGGCTTCACGCAAAAAGATGTGTCTGAGAGGCTTGGCGTAACGCAGCAAACCTATGCCCGCCTGGAAGCAAACCCTGCTAGCGCCAGTATTGATCGTCTGTACAAGGTATTCAGTATTCTGGGCGTAGAAATAACGCTGTCATCTATTTCCCCTTCACCCTTCATTTCCCACACAGAGATGAGGGGGGCATTTGACAGCACTCCCGCCAGACGGGAGAAATGGTGACTATTAGAAGTTTGCTAGTTTTGTCGAATGACGCCAACTACATGTCCGCATCCATCGAGTAGTGGCTTCAAGCCACGATTGTCACTGCCTCCGCTGCCTTTTTCCAGTAACTCTCTCCTTTTAATTCTAATATTTAGGGGTGTCAACGCAAAGCAGAAACGGCACCTTCTTTGCGAGACAGAAATGACCTGTGATTGCCTGGCCGATTTATGGCAGCTAAGTGCGAGAAGCGGATATAGCGAATTCGCCATTGTACGGGATTAGCAGGTTTACTGAAGCAACCTGCGATGGCGTTATGGCAATAGTCAGTCCCCTGTCCAGTCGGCATAGGTGGCCACCTCGTCACCGCCGGGGATAAACTGATTGAAGCCTCCGCGCAAAATCACTTATTCTTTTCCGTTAATAAAATGCAGGAGCAAAGTCATGACTGGCGAAATTCGTGGGCGAGGCAGGCCACGAAAAACAGAGAGTACCTATACAGGGTAAGGGTGCCAACTTACTGATTTAGTGTATGATGGTGTTTTTGAGGTGCTCCAGTGGCTTCTGTTTCTATCAGCTGTCCCTCCTGTTCAGCTACTGAAGGCGTGGTGCGTAACGGTAAAAGTACTGCCGGACATCAGCGCTATCTCTGCTCTCACTGCCGTAAAACATGGCAGCTACAGTTCACTTACATCGCCTCTCAGCCCGGTACACACCAGAAAATTATTGATATGGCCATGAATGGCGTCGGATGTCGCGCCAGTGCACGCATTATGGGCGTTGGCCTCAACACGATTTTACGACACTTAAAAAACTCAGGCCGCAGTCGGTAAACTCACGCATACAACCGGGCAGTGACGTTATTGTTTGCGCGGAAATGGACGAACAGTGGGGTTACGTCGGCGCTAAATCACGCCAGCGCTGGTTGTTTTACGCGTATGACAGGATACGGAGGACGGTTGTGGCGCACGTATTCGGTGAACGCACGTTGGTCACGCTGGAGCGTCTTCTGGGCCTGCTGTCGGCCTTTGAGGTCGTGGTATGGATGACGGATGGCTGGCCGCTTTATGAATCACGCCTGAAGGGAGAACTGCACGTTATCAGCAAGCGATATACGCAGCGCATTGAGCGGCATAACCTGAATCTGAGGCAGCATCTGGCAAGGCTGGGCAGGAAGTCACTGTCTTTCTCAAAATCGGTGGAGCTGCATGACAAAGTCATCGGGCATTATCTGAACATAAAACACTATCAGTAAGTTGGAGTCATTACCGGTGCTCTGATATATTTATTATACTATAGTGGGGTATGTGTTGATCTTAATGTAATACTCCCCTATAGTATAAGAAATACAGAGCAGTGAGGTAAGCAATGCCCAGTACTCCTGAAGAGAAAAAAAAGGTCCTAACCCGGGTTCGCCGTATCCGGGGTCAGATTGATGCTCTGGAAAGAGCACTTGAAAGTGGCGCTGAATGCCGTTCCGTTCTCCAGCAAATCGCCGCCGTCCGGGGCGCCGCTAACGGACTGATGGCAGAGGTGCTGGAGAGCCACATACGGGAAACCTTTGACCAGAATGACAGCTACAGTCATGAAGTCAGTAAATCAGTTGACGATACGATTGAGCTGGTTCGTGCCTATCTTAAATAGGTGAGGCCATTATTACATTGAGGATATATTACGTATGAAATCACGTGCCGCTGTTGCATTTGCACCAGGGAAGCCCCTGGAGATTGTTGAAATTGATGTTGCTCCGCCTAAAAAAGGCGAGGTGCTGATTAAAAACACCCACACAGGTGTCTGCCATACCGATGCCTTTACCCTCTCAGGGAATGACCCTGAGGGCGTTTTCCCGGTGGTTCTCGGCCACGAGGGAGCCGGTATCGTCGTTGAAGTTGGTGAAGGCGTCACCAGTGTGAAGCCGGGTGACCATGTTATTCCGCTCTACACCGCTGAATGCGGGGAGTGTGAATTCTGCCAGTCCGGTAAAACGAACCTCTGTGTATCGGTTCGCGAGACTCAGGGCAAAGGACTGATGCCTGACGGGACCACTCGCTTTTCATACAACGGTCAGCCTCTTTACCACTACATGGGATGTTCCACATTCAGTGAATACACCGTTGTGGCCGAGGTTTCTCTGGCAAAAATTAACCCGGAGGCGAACCATGAACACGTCTGCCTGTTGGGTTGTGGCGTGACTACCGGTATTGGCGCCGTCCATAACACGGCTAAAGTGCAGCCGGGCGATTCAGTTGCCATTTTTGGTCTGGGGGCAATTGGTCTGGCTGCGGTACAGGGGGCCCGTCAGGCAAAAGCGGGACGTATTATCGCTATCGATACTAATCCGACAAAATTTGACCTGGCCCGTCAGTTCGGGGCCACTGACTGCATTAACCCGAATGATTATGACAAACCGATTAAAGATGTTCTGCTGGATATCAACAAGTGGGGTATTGACCATACCTTTGAATGTATCGGTAACGTTAACGTCATGCGTGCAGCGCTGGAAAGTGCTCACCGTGGGTGGGGGCAGTCCGTTGTCATTGGTGTCGCAGGGGCCGGACAGGAGATTTCCACCCGTCCTTTCCAGCTGGTCACCGGGCGCGTATGGAAAGGTTCCGCGTTTGGCGGAGTAAAAGGCCGCACTCAGCTCCCCGGTATGGTCGAGGATGCCATGAAGGGGGATATTGACCTTGAGCCATTTGTAACCCATACGATGACACTGGATGAAATCAATGACGCCTTCGAGCTTATGCATGAAGGCAAATCTATCCGGACAGTGATTCATTACTGATCCCATCAGAATTTTAATCAACTCAAACTGAAGGAAGTGGAAAATGACAACTCCGGTAATTTCTGGTGACGGCATCTTTTCTCATGTGTTCATTGGCGCAGCCGATGTCGAGAAATCCTCCGCATTTTACGATGTCGTCCTGGGCACGCTTGGTATCAATAACCTCGGCCCGTTTGGCAACGGCTGGGTACTCTATGGCCGCGAAAAGCCGGCATTTATCATTGCCCGTCCGGGCAACGGTGAAGCACCTTCCGCTAACGGGGTGACTGTCGGCTTCGCTGCTGCCACCCCGGAAGAGGTTGATGCTTTCCATGCTGCCGGCCTTGCCGCCGGTGGAGCTGATGAAGGTCAACCTGGCCCGCGTGGTCACCTTCCCGGGGCCTATGCTGCCTACCTGCGGGATCCGGCGGGTAACAAAATCACGGCGTATACGTTTATCTGACGTCCGGATTTAAAGATACTTCCCCTGGCTTCGGTCAGGGGAAATAACCATGAGATAACGGCTGATGGAACTCATTGAGCAGCATGCCAGCTCTGGCGGCTGGCAAAACGTGTACCGGCATTATTCACAATCCCTTAATTGTGAAATGAATTTCGGTGTGTATCTTCCTCCCAAAGCAGTAACAGAAAAACTGCCGGTACTATACTGGTTGTCGGGCCTGACCTGTACTGAGCAGAATTTCATCACCAAATCAGGTATGCAGCATTATGCAGCCCGGCATAACGTCATCGTTGTTGTCCCGGATACCAGTCCCCGGGGTAATAATGTCCCGGATGCCGACAGTTACGATCTTGGCCAGGGGGCCGGTTTTTATCTGAACGCGACGGAACAGCCGTGGAATGTTCATTACAGGATGTATGACTATATTCTCAGAGAGCTTCCGGATGTCGTCATGAATCATTTTCCTGCAACGGCAAGAAAATCTATATCCGGTCATTCTATGGGAGGGCTGGGTGCTCTGGTGCTGGCTCTGCGAAATCCTGGTGAATATGTGAGCGTATCAGCATTTTCCCCGATAGTATCGCCTTCTCAGGTGCCATGGGGGCAACAGGCATTTAGCGCTTACCTGGGTGAAAACAGAAAAACGTGGGAAGCCTACGATCCAGTCAGCCTCATTTTACAGGGTGAAAAATTACCAGAAATCTTCATTGATCAGGGGCTGAGTGACGCCTTTTATGAAGAGCAACTGCGCACCAAAATCCTTGAGAGAGTATGCAATGAGATGAACCTCAATGCGTCGTTCCGATATCATACTGGATACGACCACAGCTATTATTTCATTTCCAGCTTTATTGGTGAGCACATTGCTTACCATGCCAACAGGCTCAGGCTGTCAGCATGAGTTGATTTCCAGCCTCAGAAAATGTGCTTAATTTTCAGGCCTGAACAGGGCCTGAACCCTGCAGACCTGAGATGTACTGTAACTGGTGGCTTCAGCAGTTTCTCTTATGCTCAGTTTCTTGACCTGTCGGTAATACAGAACTTTCTTATGTCGTTCCTGATCGGCCTGTTTGCCCCGGTGAATAGCCACGGATAATCTAGACACTTCCGAGCCGTTGATGGACTGACCCCGCCCCGGTAGACGATCCTGCCCTATAGTTTGGACTGACCCCACGCCTGTAGACAAATCCTGTCCTCACGACGAGGCCTGTTCGAAGGCCTCCGGACTGACGCCGCCGAGGTGGCTGTGGCGCCGGGACCGGTTATAGAAGACTTCAATGTAATCGAAGATCCGCCCGGGCCAGATCCCTGGTTTTATATATGCGTTTTCTGATCCGTTCTTTTTTCAGCGAACTGAAGAACGATTCGGCCACCGCATTATCCCAGCAGTTGCCACGCCGGCTCATGCTCGGCGCCAGGTTATTGGCCCGGTAGAAGCGCTGCCAGTCGTCACTGCCGTACTGGCTGCCCTGGACGCCCTTCTAAGAGTCAAGCTGTTATCGGGATACTGTTGATCCGCCTGTTTTGATTGCGCAGTAACGTGTAAACTTCGCGGGAGATATATCGCTTTAGACAGCGTATCG